>CAYMTE010000006.1:4273-61819 GCA_964393325.1 uncultured Gammaproteobacteria bacterium | reverse complement strand
CTACAAGGGCGCGACACGCCAACCTACCTCATATTCTCCAAACAATCAACCCTCCCCACCCCCTCTCCGCCGCGCATGGAACGCGCTATGCACTTCCTTTAGCTGTTGGTTCGTCACGTGCGTATACACCTGCGTCGTCGTGATCGACGCGTGACCAAGCATCGCCTGGACGCTTCGAATGTCGGCGCCATTCATCAGCAAGTCCGTCGCAAACGAATGACGAAGCGTGTGCGGCGAAACCTTTTTTGGAATACCCGCCGCCGTAGCGTATCGACGAACCAAGCGTTCTATTGATCTCGCGGTGATCGGTTGCGGCTCGCTCATCGCGTTCTTTGCACGATCATGACGGATAAAGAGATACGGCGATTCATCATCGCGCTGTTCCAAATACGCTTTCAGATAGTGCCGCGCTTGATGCGACAAAAATACGACGCGAACTTTGTCGCCCTTGCCTCGCACCGAAAATTCTTCCCGCTCAAGATTGATTTGATCGCGTTTGAGATTCGCAAGCTCCGACACGCGCATACCGGTTGAAAAAAACAGCTCAAGAATCGCACGATCGCGACTCTTTAAGATCGGCGTCGCATCGCTCGCCGCCGGCGCATCGAGCAACCGCTCAAGATCTGTCGCATCCAAAAATGACGGCTCACGCGATCCCTGCTTCGCAAGTTCGATCTTCTCGGGAGCCATCGTCTCCACATCGTGACGCGCAAGATATTTCAGAAACGATCGAAGCGCGATCAGATGGTAGTTCTGAGTGCTCTTCTTGAGCGGCCCGCGCCGTGGATCCTCGAGGCGATTTAAATACAACCGGTACTGCCGAACCGTCTCGGTTTCGACGTCACTCGTGAGCGGATCCTTCGCCCAGTCGATAAAGCGCTTGAGATAAAAATCGTAGTTGCGAACGGTAAGCGCAGAACGTCCCTTCTCAATTTCAAGATATTCCAGAAATGGACGAAGATGCGCGGAAATTTTTTTTGCAGCCATGCGCGTCATTGTATCCGATGCGTCGGAAAAGAAAAAACCCGACACAGCGGTCGGGCAAGATTCCTCACGTGGAGCTGGGCGTCGAAGGCGTCCGATAGCTTTCAAGGTCAACGGGGAGTTCGCGCAGCTTTTCGAGCTCCTCCACAGCTTCGCGATACCTCTCCTCGGCAAGCGCTATTTCGAGCCGTCGTCGCTCCACGCGCTGTTCCGCGCTGTGCAACAAGCCTGCGGAAACACGCGTCGGAGCGTATTGCTCTTCGAGCTTCTCTAGCACCTTGAAGAGGTCTCCGTGTTCTGCGTCATCTTCCTCGCGAAGGAAGACGCCGCAGTGCGGGCAGCACATAAACGCAAGCCGCTCGCAACAAACGCTATCTCCTTTTTTTCGCGACGCCTTCTCTTCATATACATCAATCAAGAGACGGAGAAACCGCTCATCACACACACGACACTCATCCATGCCACTCGCATAAGGCACGCGCTCGTCCTTTCCGCACTCAACAGTGCCAATTCTCCTAAAGCTGGTGTAGAGAGTTTTTCCACCCAGCTTCTTCCCACTCAATGCGCGCACGCGCGCGATTGTTGCCTCGACCCGTTGTGCTTTAGGGTCTGGAGTCGGTTCTGGATTCTTCTCCACCAACGACGGCAGCGGGTCGTCACGAAACAAATTCATCAAAAACTTCATCTTGAACATTCGTCCTCTCTTCCCTTGTGAACGATCAATGGACATTCAATTCACTACCAAAAAAATCGTGAAATGTCAAGAAACACGGGATAAAAAATCCCGCGTGGCGGGATAGAGATGTGTGCTACGAAGACGCAGGGAGGCACCCGAGCAATCGACCATCCGTCGCATCAAGCACTTCGACAGCCGAAGCGTGGAAATGGATGACGCCGGAGAACTCGAGTACGTGTGCGAGCACGCTCGCGAGGAGCGCATGCTCAAAGACGATTCCCGTATCCTGGTCGAATACCGGATACCGTTCCGGCGCGACACGTCTCTCGGTACCGAGCGGGTTTTCCAGGTCGACGAGCGCGACGTCCGGAACACCGTTCACAATGACGACGGCGAACATATCGCTTTGCCATCCCCCTGACGGCAACCGCTGCCATTCACAGATCCCGCTAAACCGAGGCCAATCGCCCCATTCCGCGCACGTGTCGTGAAGGCGCTCGAGAACCGAATCACTCGGATTCTCCAGCGTAAGATTCCCGTACAGATATCCCGGTTGGACGTCGTCCGTCCATAGAGGTTGTTCCGACGGACGAATATCGATCCGTAATCGACACTCGCCGCAATCCATCTCGTCCAGCGATAGTTGATCAACGTGCACGTCGACGAATGACTCGCCAAATCGTGTACGCCCTTCTGCGAGGCACGAAGCCAGCCTCGGCGATTCTTCGATGGTCGCCACGCGCTCATGCGCCTCGCTCCCCGCCGAAATATGCCCTGCCGTTCGGATATTCACTGCAGCCGGTGTGTTGCAGGACCCTGAAATACCGGCGAACGCGCTAATGATGCAAACGAGCGCTCGTCTGTTCATAACTCCTCCTTTGGGCCCCGATGATGCAAAGAACAGTATTTAGCGTGTCCGGCATGCGACGTGCTGTCAACCACTTGCCAAAATACGCCTGTTTTGCTAGTCTTTCGCTACTTACTCCTACGTCCGTTTGGTTTGAAGAATACATACCCCTTCATACTCGACGTGACGCGAATCCGGGATCATCCGCCCAGGAGTCGATTCGCAAGGATCACTCGTGGGCGAACGGTTCCGATCTCCTATGTTGGACGCCAACAAGAAGAAGAAAATCATTGAAAAGTTTAAGACCCATCCGACGGACACCGGTTCGCCGCAGGTCCAAATCGCGATCTTGACCGAAGAGATCAAGGATCTCACGGATCACCTCAAAGGTCACAAGAAAGACTTCTCCTCACGTCGCGGTCTCATCAAAAAGGTTGGCGAACGCCGCCGCCAGATGAAGTACCTGAAGCGCGAAGACGCAAAAGCGTACGACGAGCTCATGAGCAAGCTCAAGGTGTAACACATAAAACTCCCGGAACATCTCCGGGAGTTTTTGTATCAAAACCATTGACTTTTTCGCGGTTTTTTGCTATAACAAGCATCCTGTCCATTTTATAGATAGGAAGGTACGTTTTAATACAGTTTCCCTTATTTTTTACCCGTAGAGCTTTTTGCTCTTCCCGTATGGTCAAACATCCTTCACAGCGCGTCGCTGTTCTCGTTGATGCGCAAAACATGTATCACTCTGCGAAGCACCTTCATGGCGCACGCCTCCATTTTGGAAAGGCCGTCGAAGCTGCTGTTGATGGGCGCCCCCTCGTCCGTGCGATTGCGTATGTCGCAAAATCGAAAACCGGCGAGGAAGCCGCCTTTTTCGATGCGCTCAAAGAAGCGAACATCGAACCGAAAATTAAAGACGTCCAAGAGTATTCCTCTGGCGCGAAAAAGGCAGATTGGGACGTCGGCATGGCAATCGATGCCGTCATGCTTTCTGAAAAAGTCGATGTCATCATCCTCATGACTGGAGACGGAGACTTTTGTCCGCTCGTCGAATACCTTCACGGGCACGGCGTTATGGTGGAAGTTGTCGCGTTTGGCGAGTCCACAAATGCTGGACTTCGCGCGATGGCAGATAGTTTTACGGATCTTTCCGCCTCCCGTCAGTTCCTCATGCGCAGTCGCCGGACCTCCCCGTCGCACGACGACATCGACGAGGAATCGACGCCGAACGAGAAACATATTAAAGTTTCCTTCTAGGATCTCCGACATCTCTCTTGAAGAGCGTAGGGACAATTTCTGAATTGTCCCTACGAGACGGAACTCCTCGCCATCATCTATTCATCATTCGCCATGAGACACAGATCAGCCTCTGCTGATTCAGTCTCATGGGGAATACTCCTATCACTTCTATGCAACAGCAAAAAGAATTTTCGATCGAGTGGGGCGGACGAACGCTCACCATCGGAACCGGCCTCCTCGCGCAACAGGCGAACGGCGCGTGCACGGTCCGCTATGGCGATACCGTCGTCCTCTGCACCGCCACCATGGGCGGCGCTCGTGAAGGACTGGATTTCTTTCCTCTCCAAGTTGATTTCGAAGAACGCATGTATGCCGCGGGTCGCATCAAGGGCTCACGTTTCATCAAGCGCGAAGGACGTCCGACCGACGAAGCGATTCTCTCGGGTCGATTGATTGATCGTGCGATCCGTCCGTTATTTGACGATCGCATGCGCAATGAAGTCGCCGTTGTTGCGACAGTTTTTTCGCACGACCAAGAAAACGATGCAGACATCCCGGGCTTGATCGGCGGGTCCTGTGCGCTCGCTATTTCCGACATCCCGTGGGAAGGACCGATCGCCGCGCTCCGCGTCGGTCGCGTCAACGGCGCATGGGTACTAAACCCGACCTACGCACAAACCGCTGAAGGCGGAATTGATATCGTCGTCGCAGGCGCGAACGGAAAAACCGTCATGCTTGAAGCCGGCACAAATCAGCTCTCCGAAGACGACGCGTATGCCGCGATCGCCTGGGCACACGAACAATTGCACCCGGTCATCCAACTCATTGAGAAGGTTCGTGCCGCCGTCGGGAAACAAAAAGCGGATGTGTTTTCGCCAAAAACCGATGACGAAAGCGCCGCAATGGAAAAGCGCGCTAGCCTTCACGACATGGCGCGAGCGTATCTCAAAACACGAGAGGCAACGCTCTTCGAAGTCCCGTTAAAGACAAAGGCAGATCGCAAGCAAGCGGTCTCGCGACTCAAAGCAGATCTCGATGCGCATCTCATGACGAACGGCGTTTCAAAAGATGATCGAAAAATCTGTGCCGAGATCGTAGACGAATTCGTCGACAGCGAAATCACGCGACTCATTTTGGATGAAGGACGACGTGGCGACGGACGCGCGCTCGATGAAATTCGCGAACTCCAAAACGTCGTCGCGGTGATGCCGCGTACGCACGGATCCGGACTCTTCATGCGCGGATCCACTCAAGTACTCTCGTGTCTCACGCTCGGAAGTCCGGGCATGGAACAAACGCTCGACACGATGGAGTTCCAGGCAAAGAAGCGATTCTTCCATCATTACAATTTCCCAAGCTACTCCGTTGGCGAAACCAAGGGCAACCGCGGACCCGGCCGACGTGAAATCGGTCACGGCGCGCTCGCTGAGCGAGCCATCATGCCCGTCATGCCTGACCGCGAGACGTTCCCGTACACGATCCGCATCGTCTCCGAAGTCCTCGGATCGAACGGCTCAAGTTCCATGGGCGCCACATGCGGATCAACACTCGCGCTCATGGATGCTGGCGTTCCGATCCTTGCACCGGTCGCAGGAATCGCCATGGGATGCGCAAGCGATGAAGCAACGGGACGGTTCCGCGTCATTACCGACCTTCAAGATCTCGAAGACGGAACAGGCGGCATGGACTTTAAGGTTGCCGGGACCCGAACGGGAATTACCGCCATCCAAATGGATACAAAAACAAAGGGACTCCCGCTCTCCGTCGTTCAGGAAACGCTTACCGCTGCACGCACCGCACGCATGAAGGTCTTGGATGCAATCGAGGCCGTTATCCCTGCACCGCGCGCTGAGCTCTCTCAATGGGCTCCGCGTATCGAGTCGTTCCGCATCAACCCGGAGCGTATCCGCGATGTCATCGGGCCAGGCGGAAAGATGATCAATGAGATCATTGATGCCTGCAATGTTGAAATCGACATCGAAGACGACGGGCTCGTGATGATCACCTCCGTCAATCCGGAAGGAATGAAGAAGGCGGTCGACTGGGTAAAACAGCTTACGCGTGAAGTCGCCGTTGGCGAAATCTTTACCGGTCCGGTGACCCGCGTGATGGACTTCGGCGCATTTGTCGAAATCCTCCCAAAGCAAGAAGGCCTCGTGCACATTTCCGAACTCGCGCCGACGCGTGTCGAAAAAGTCGGCGATGTCGTGAAGATTGGAGACATGGTGACGGTAAAGGTCTATGAGATCGATTCCATGGGACGACTCAACCTCTCGATCAAGCGGGCCGACCCTAACTACAAACCCACGGAACGAGACGAACGGCCCCTTCGCGGCGACCGAAAACCAAATGGAATGCGACCGGGTGGCGGAAATCGCCGTCCGTGAGTACCATATCCTCGATGGAGACCTTCATTAAAGACTCCTCGATTCCGTCCGGAAGCGTCATTCTCGCCTATGGTGCGCCTGCGCCCCGGTCACGAATCCCAAAGATCCTCGCGCTCGTCGCGGGGATTTTTGGGATACTCGGCGTTTTAGTGATCGCACTTTTCCTTTTTTGCGTTCGCGTGCCCGCGCCCTCAAATCCAATCGCGCTCGCATTCATCCCAGCATCGATGCGCATTCCAGATAGCTTTCCGCAGCTCTGGCAGCACGCACAACGTTCATCCGAACCGTTTCCGGTCTTCGTCGGTTTCACACAAGACGAAAACGGCTCCCTTCGTCCGTTCGCACTCACGCCACACATCTTTCGCTGGTCGTTTGAAGGAGATGCGCCTCACCCAACATCTACCACGTCGCTTGCTTCACTCTCGGGTCATGTCTCGAATTACATCCATGGCGCGTGGCTTGCGCTGCATTGGAACGGCACGCGTATCAACGGTCCGCTTACGTCACACGGGTGGAAAACAGATTACGCAACAGCGCCTCCTTCGCCCTCCATCCAATCCTTCGTAGGAGACGGCTACATCAATCTCCGTGCATTCCCTGAGGCCGGCCCATATATCGCCCCCTCTTTATCAGCGCTGGATATCGACCCGTCCATGCTCGGGGAAGCCCTTTCCGTCCGCTGGACACACGGCACAACATCTACGGGGATCGCTTTTGATATAACAGACCAAATTTCGCGTGACCAAGCCGTACGTATCGGCGAAGCTGCGGGACTTGCGGATCAACGAGAAACTCTTTTACAAGACGGATCGACGCTCTCCGAGCTCTATCGACCCGATCAGCTTTTTGCGACATCTACAACAGGAACATGGGAGCGGCCAATGGGCGGTTCCCTACGGATCGAAGAACGACAGGTGACCATTGAAAATGGCTCTATTCATTGGAATGAAACCGCTATTCCTTCTACCTGCGCCGGCAATCTCCTTTTTTCATTTGAAGAAGGCCTATTCCCTGTTCGCCTCTTTGGCATCCAAGGATCGAACCAAAAATTGAACGTGTGTTGGTGATTGTCCCCAATTTTTTTACCTGTGGATAACACAAAATGGCTAATACCAGCGCTATTTATAAAACTTATCCACACATTCGCCATTGAAAAGGTGGAAAAAATACGGTACTATACACAAGTACGAATCGTTCTTTCAGCACCTTTGTTCCGAGCAACGCGAAATGCGGGCTCATCTTCACGGTTTCGGCCGGCAAGGTCGTTTACCCGGGGGCGCCAAGCGCGCCGATCATCTGACATTCGTTCTTTTCACTGTTATTGGGCCGACTCCCGTTCCTGTTTAACGGACGTCGGTTCTATGCATCGACTCGATCCAGAACTTGCCGTTTTTGGCAGGTCTCAGGAAACCAAAAAGCCAAAATAAAAAATCTTAGGTATATCCCCACTCCTTTTGGAGAATGCGGTCTTCGGACCACCTGGGGCATTACCAGGATCAGGTCGAGGCAACAGCCCCTTCTCACACCTAGACACTTGCTGTGTCCCCCTCGTCACGTTGGCCTCCTCACGGAGGACCCCTACCTCCCGATTCCTCGGGAAACCCCAACGCAGACGACTTCGGACCCGCGTCCAGGCGTAAGGCCGCGCAGCCACATTTGCCATTATCGCAATAGGGCCCCGTCGCGGCCTTTATCATTTCTAAACATTTTGACGTTTCGCGGACACCTCGTCTGCGCCGTGTCTAAGTGTTGAGAAATTCTCTAGTATATTCCGCCCTTGTCTCGTTTTGCATACACAGATAAACTTCTTGAAACCTCATTCGCACCCATATGACGAACGAACAGTTGGAACATTTTAAAGGGCGCCTACTCGAAGAAAAAACCCGTCTCGAACGGGAGCTCTCAGACATCGGGACGAAAGACCCTTCGACGCCCGGGCATTTTGACGCGACCTATCCAGAAAGCGGAAGCAATTCTGTTGATGATAACGCCGCGGAAATTAGCGAATATGCGGACGAACTTTCCATCGAAGCCCGTCTTGAAGCAGAGCTCCGCGACGTACAAAAAGCGCTCGCCCTCGTAGACAAAGGCGAATACGGCATCTGCAAATACTGCAAAAAAGAAATTGACCTGAAGCGATTAGAAGCACGCCCAGCGTCTTCAAGCTGCATCGAGTGCAAAAAGCTGCTCACACAAGAAATGTGAAATACGCGTGGAGCATCCCCGCAGTTGCCGTCATCGGCTTTGCGGCTGACCGGTACACAAAAGATCTCATGCAAAAGCAGCCCGCAGAACGCGGGCTGTCTTTCATATCGCAGATACTGACAACAACGCAGCATCAGAATTACGGAATCATCGCAAACATTCCGATCCCTCAATTCGTCATCATCATCTTCACCATTCTCTCGCTCTTCATTCTCGGCACCCTCTTCATACGAACCTATCAGCGCAACGAGCTGACGGCGAGTCTTGCCCTCACACTCACGATTACCGGAGCGCTGGGTAACTTATGGGATCGCATCGCATGGGGTTACGTATTTGACTGGATCCTTCTCTTCAATCGTTCCGTTTTAAATATCGCCGACATTCTCATTGCCAGCGGCCTGCTACTCTACGTATTCGTCTCGCGAACCGAACACCTTTCGCTAAAATCTGAAAAAGCATCTCGTCCTCTTGACGACACACAAAAAACCACGTAGCGATGGATAAGGTGCGGGTTCGCTCTCGCGAACCACAATGTACGAACGGAGGATCATCGTGAAACGAATTTCCTATTTGCTTTCCTGTTGTTTCATCGTATTCGCTTGCAACGAGACATCTTCCCCGCAAGAAGATCTTCCCGATCATCTCTCCGAAGGAGGATCGGGAGGGGCTGCGACAGAAGAACCTCTTGGAGGATCTTCACCTGACCGCGAATATTTCGCGTCCAGCTTCCCCTCGCAGGACACCCATGTGCAAAACACTCCGCGCGTCACGGATACACCGGCGTTTGCAACAGAGGTCTTCTTGAATGCCGGATGCGAAATCAATCCGTCATCCATGAGCTTCGCCTCGCGCAGACAGGCGCCGATGACGTGCGAGCACATCGTCGCTACCGCAGCAGGTGACGTGAACGGAGACTACTCGGACATCGCTCTCCCGTTCAGCTGGACATCTTCATCCTCCGCCATCGAGATCCACTGCCTCAATGGGCCGAACGACAACTTCTGTTGGCCGGTCTCTGCCACGGATATTTTCGATACCGCGGACAACGAGGAGCCCTGCGGAACCGTTACTGCCTGCGCACACAATACGTGTCCGCCAAACGCAGCATCGTGCCAGACAGAGCTTTGCGCGTCCGTCGACGTATGCGCAATCGTGAATATTGAAGGCGCTTGGCAATTCTCTTGGCAAGGTACCGATCCAGATACCACCTTCTTCTTCACACAAACCGGACGCATGTTCGAAGATGAGTGGTCAGACCTCGACGTCGGAATCATCCAAGGAGACCACGTCTTCCTCGATTGGGGCGACTACTTCTTTGAGGGAACGATTTCACCCGATCGAATGACGATCTCCGGAACGGCAACAGATCAAATCACTCTTTCTCCGGCTGGATCGTGGACCGCCACGTTCCTCTAGCCTCTCCCCCGACACTTGTCGGGGTTTTTGCTCCCTGTTTCGTCTTGACTTTTTCTCCAGATGCCGTAGCGGTAGATAGAGAACTTCACACATATGGCAGCAACGACACTCACCTCGTCCATCATCGGTCTCGACGCATATCGCGTCGACGTTGAATGCGACATCTCCCAAGGATTGCCAAGTTTCATGGTCGTCGGTCTTCCTGATACCGCCGTACAAGAAGCACGAGAACGGGTTCGAAGCGCGCTCAAACACTCCGATCTCGCCTTTCCGCGAACAAAGATCACCATCAACCTCGCGCCCGCCGACCTCAGAAAAAGCGGAACGCATTTTGATCTCGCCATCGCTATCGCGCTCCTTGCGGCTCACGGAGATATTCCGACGCATCCTTCCGCAGATCGGCTCTTCCTTGGCGAGCTTGCGCTCGATGGACACCTCCGACCCGTCGCGGGAACACTCTCCGCCTGCCTCCTTGCGAAAGAACTGCACATCCCAGAAGTCATCGTTCCAAAAGAGAACGCTGCAGAAGCTCTTCTTGTTCCCGGTCTTCGCATTATCGCAGCAACCTGCCTTGCAGACGTTGTACATCACATCACCGCGAGACAACCTCTCGCGCCCGCACAGTCTGCGCCGCTCGCCTCCGTCCAGCGCGAAACGTCAGACTATCCCGACATGGCGTCTGTACGCGGCCAAGAGCAGGCAAAACGAGCATTAGAAGTAGCTGCTGCAGGCGGTCACAACATCCTCATGCAGGGTCCGCCCGGATCTGGAAAAACGCTTCTTGCACGATCCTTCCCCGGCATTCTTCCAATCATGACACATGAAGAAGCGCTCGACGTAACACGTATTCACTCCGTCGCAGGCCTGCTTCCGCGCGCAGGTTTCGTCCATGAACGGCCGTTCCGCTCTCCGCACCATTCTGCAAGTGGCGTTGCGCTCGTCGGCGGAGGATCCATCCCAAAACCAGGAGAAATCTCACTCGCGCACCGAGGCGTGCTCTTCCTGGACGAGATGCCGGAGTTCTCCCGAACGGTTCTCGAGAATCTTCGTCAACCGCTCGAAGACGGGGTCGTCACCGTCTCACGCGCACAAGGGACCGTCTGCTTCCCCGCTCGTGTCACACTTGTTGCCGCCATGAATCCCTGCCCATGCGGGTACGCAACCGATCCAGATCGCCCCTGCGTCTGCACACCAACGCAAGCTTCTATGTATCGAAAACGACTTTCCGGTCCTCTCCTCGACCGCATTGACCTCATGGTAAACGTGCCAAAAGTTCCAACGGACAAGCTGATCGATCTTGCGCCTGGCGAAAGCACGTCAGCTATACGACACCGCGTCCAAGCCGCGCGCGATGCACAGCGCAGTCGACTTTCATCGATCGGCATCACAACAAACGCCGAACTCTCAAGCGATCAAGCTCGGCGGCTCGTTGAACTCTCGAGCGATGCGCGAAAGGTCCTCACGCAGGCCGTCGACGTCTTTCGCCTTTCTGCCCGCGTCTATTTTCGGATCCTTAAAGTATCCCAGACCATTGCCGACCTTGGTCAGTCGGCTCGTATCGAGGTCGAGCACGTGGCGGAAGCGCTTCAGTATCGCCAAATGAGCGACGCATAAAACATGTTAATGCTTTGACACTTTTTTCATCTCCCTTGCCGCTTTTGCCCTCTCGCGGATTGACTATTTTCGCTCGAAATGCTAACATTTCGTCACCTAAATTTGGCCTTTTTGATTCGTTTTTCGAAGAAATAAGCGTGCCCGGGCCTGTCATTCCGACCCCAGAAGACTCTTGTGATGAATGACGTTCGGCACACGCATACGAGGTCCATATTATCCCTACTCTCAAACAACTCGGCACGACCGTCGCGATCGCTCTCTTCCGAGCGATTCGCTCCACGAAGCGTGCGCTCCAATCCATTTTCCGAAGTATCGGCCATGCCGCAGCGCCTTTGGCGAACGTCGTTCTACAGTGGCTCGTGCTTCCGATCTACCGTTCTGCGGTAACTCTTCATTTGAAGTTCCAGCGAACCGTCGTTCCTACGCGAGGGTTTTTGTTGTTTTTTACCAGCAACCGCTATCTTTTTCATGGCGTACTGGCCGTCGCTTCGGCAGTCACGATTATCATGAACATCCAGGCGCGCCAGGCGTTCGCCCAGGACGTTGGTCAAAATACGCTTCTCTATGCGCTGGCGACGGACTCTGATGTTGAGATCGTTCAAGAAACGGCTCGCGAAGACAACCAAGCAAACACGAAAGGAACCTATCTCGGAGACGGAACGCTCATGGCGATCCCGCATATCGACTTTGACTATTACGAAGACGCGGGAGACCCAGCTCTTGCAACGCTAAATGTCCCGGGAACCTTGAGCGCGCCGATCATGACAGAAACGGAAATCGGTACAAAACAAGCGCCTCGAACGCGCACGGAGACGTATCTCGTAAAAGAAGGCGACACGATCGGCTCCATTGCAAAATCCTTCGGCGTCAACGTCGGAACGATTCTTTGGAGTAATAGCCTGACGGAACGCCAATACATCCGACCGGGCGATTCTCTGAAGATCCCTCCTGTTTCGGGCGTTCTCGTCACGGTCAAAAAAGGCGATACCATTGCGAAGCTCGCATCGACCTACGCGGCTGATGAAACCGAGATTCGCGAATTCAATAAGCTCACAAACGACAGCTCGCTCGCCATTGGCACAGAACTCGTGATCCCAGGTGGAGAACCTCCGGCACCAAAGCAGACGGCCCTCGCCATCGCGAGCCAGACGCGCGAACGCGTCAAACGGTCTAACGACGGCACCTCTGCAAACGCAAATACACAGAAGCCTGCAGACGTAGACACGGCGGCGCTCCCTGATGCGAAGCTCCTCTGGCCAACACCTGGACACGTCGTCACGCAGTATTATGGCTGGAAACACACCGGCGTCGACATTGACGGCGACTTCACCTCACCGCTCTATGCGGCATACGATGGTGTCGTGACAACAGCGGGGTGGAATAACGGTGGATACGGACTTCAAATCATCATCAAGCATCCGAACGGAATGATGACGCGCTATGCGCACTCATCAAAAATGTTCGTAAAGGTTGGCGATCAGGTTAAGAAGGGTCAAGTGATCGCCATGATGGGATCCACCGGACGCTCAACTGGCTCTCACCTGCACTTCGAGGTGTACGTGAACGGAAAGCGAACCAACCCCCTCACTTATATCAAATAAGAAAAGCTCCCTGGCATACGCCGGGAGTTTTTCTATACCGGTTGACGCAAACCCCAACTTCCACTATCCTCGACCCACATATTCTATGATCGATCCTGTCATCAAACAACTCCCAAAGTCGCTTGTCGAGCTTGCGTTTACCATTACGCCAGACGAAGCGAAACCATATCTTGATCAAGCCGCCGCCGATCTTCAAAGCGTAAAGCCCATTCCGGGTTTTCGTCCCGGAAAAGCGCCGTATGACGAGGTAAAACGGGTCTTTGGAGAAATGCGTATTTGGGAAACGGCTCTTGAACGAATCGTTCGCGCTCGCTACGTCAGCACAATCCTCGCGAAGTCGATCCAGACCATCGGATCTCCTTCGATTTCGGTTGAGCAACTTGTTCCGGGTCAGGATCTTAAATTCACCGTTACGGCACCTGTTATGCCGTCGGTGCTCACGATGGCGACATACGACAAGCCGCTGGTAACAAAGAAGGCGAAGGCCGTGGCCTCGTCGGACGTTGACGCCGCATTGGAAGACCTTCGAAAAATGCGACGCAATGAAGTCGTTGTTGATCGAGTCGCAACAAAGGATGACATGCTGCTGATCGACCTCGATATCAAAAAGGATGGCGTCCCACTCGAGGGTGGCACGAGTAAAAACTATCGCGTGTACCTGAACGAACCCCACTATATTCCTGGATTCGCAGAACAGCTTGTCGGTGCAAAAAAGGGCGACGTCAAAACATTCACGCTTCCGTTCCCATCCGAGCACTACCAAAAGCATCTCGCCGGACAGAACGTAGATTTCACTGCAACCGTGCACGATGTGTACGAACTCGCTCTCCCAACGCTTGACGACGCGTTCGCAAAGGGTCTCGGCCTTGAATCCGTTGAAAAGCTCCGCGAGCTTCTGATGGCAAACATGACGAAAGAAGCCGAAGAAAAGGCGGATGAGGCAGCGGAAATTGAATTGCTCGAGAAACTTGTCGATGGATCAACGTTTTCGGAAATTCCAGACCTCCTCGTCAACGAAGAAGTTCGTCGCATGTATGGTGAACTTGAACACTCCGCAGAGCACCAGGGCATGAACATGGCAGATTACCTCGCGCAGCTCAAAAAGACAGCGGATGAGATCAAGCTCGACATGGTGCCGCAGGCCATCCGCCGCGTGCACACCGCCGTTCTCGTGAAGGAGATCGCCAAAAAAGAGGGTGTCGACATCGCGGACGAAGAAGTGAACGCCGAAGTCGACCGCATCCTCGAGGGAGTTCAGGACAAAGAAACGCGAGAGCGCGTCTCCTCCCCTGATTACCGAGACTACGTCGCCGCGCAAATGAAGAATCGCGCCGCGCTCAAGATCATCAAAGCAAAAGGAATCAAGAGCGAGTAACCACATCATCCCCGGACCTCCGGGGATGTTTGTTCTTCGGGCTTTTTTCTTTTTCAAAAACCCGCTACCCTCTTCGATATATGAAATTTGGCGCTCATGTTTCGATTGCGGGCGGCGTTCAAAACGCGCCGCTGAATGCCGCCGCGCTTGGGTGTGAGGTCTTTCAGATGTTTAGCCGGTCACCGCAAGGCGGACCAGCGCCAAAGCTCACACCCGAGACCTTGGACGCTTTTCGCGAAAACTGCCAAAAACACAACCTTTCTGAATGGGTTATTCATGCGCCGTACTACATCAACTTCGCCTCTGGTGAAGAGCGAACACGGAAAAACACGGTGCGTATTATCCGAGAAGAGCTTGAACGCGGCACCCTTCTCCAGGCTGCCTACGTCATGTTCCATCCCGGAAGCGCAAAAGACCTCGGACAAGAAGAAGCGATGCGCTTTTGCATTGAGGGCGTTGCACGCGTCCTTGATGGATACAGCGGGACAACAAAACTTCTCATTGAGATCTCCGCCGGCGCAGGCATGGTGATGGGCGATCAATTCGAAGAGGTGGCGGAGATGCTTGATGGCGTCGATCATCCGGACCTCGGGGTCTGTTTTGATACGGCGCATGCGTTTGCAAGCGGCTACGATCTTCGCGATACGGCATCCGTGAAAAAAACGTTCGACACGTTCGACAAAATTGTCGGCCTAGACAAGCTCCGCATGAGCCACTGCAACGACTCAAGAGTGGATATCGGCGCCCGACGCGATCGTCACGAGCACCTCGGCGAGGGCTTTATCGGGCTTAAGGGATTTGAGGCAATCGTGCATCTCAAGGCGCTTTCGCACATGAACCTCTACCTTGAAACCGAGTTCGACGAGGAAAAACGGAAGCATGAACTCACCGTTCTTAAAGCATTTCGCGATAAAACATGAGCCGCCTCACGGTCCGAGTCATCCCAAACGCATCCCGTTCAGAAATAGCTGGACGCGAGGGTGCTGCGTGGAAAATCCGTCTTGCCGCACCTCCGGTTGACGGGAAGGCGAACGACGCGTTAATTCGTTTTCTCGCCGACATTCTCGATCTTGCCCCAAGCGAGATCGATATCGTCAAAGGACATTCATCAAAAACAAAAATCCTCTCCGTTCCCATGGTCGAAGAGGATGTTATCGATCGGCTTCAGGGAACCGGATCGTAGCCTGCCGGATGCCATGGCGTACAACGCAGTATTCGTTTTGCGCCGAGCCACATTCCTTTTACAAGCCCGTATTTTCCAATAGCCTCGTGGGCGTATTCCGAGCATGTCGGTGAGTACCCGCATGTTCGAGTTGGAAAAAATCGCGCAAGTGGCCCGTGATCGGGAGAGATGGTTCGCTGATAGACGCGAATAAGCAGTTGACCTGTACGACGAGGCAGATGCCACGGGTTCATACGGACGAGGACGTACCCCGCGCATCTCGCTTTGCCTTTTTACGCAGCGCGCCGGGAGATGGCTTTGCCGGCTTTGTTAGCGCCTCCGGTATCTTCGTTAACAACCGCTCGATTTCGGTCTTCAGCGCGAGATGATCCGCTTTCAATGCCTCGGGCTTCACAACGAACAATAGGTGAACGGACGGAGGGACCGTTGGAAACAGCTCCCGAAGGATATGGCGAAAGCGTCGCTTGATGCGATTGCGATCCACCGCAAGCTTCATCGCTTTTGTGGAGGTGATAAAGGCTATTTTTGGCTCTTTTTCGCTCACCGTACGCACACGCATCGTCGCAAAAGGCCCAAAAACCGACCTCCCCTTGTTCGCGAGCTTCTCAAAATCCCGTTTTTTCGTTAATCGTTGCGACTTTTGGAGCATGGAGATCGATGAATATGCATAAAATCCCCGTAATTCGGGGATTTTATAGGATTACCGAGCCTTTTTGATCGTGAGGCTCTTTCGCCCTTTGGCACGGCGGCGAGAAAGCACTTCTCGTCCGTTTTTCGTGCTCATTCGAGAGCGAAACCCGTGAACGCGTGATCTTCGACGCTTTTTTGGTTGATATGTTCGCTTTGGCATGTCCGTTCGTACTCAAGAATATACAGATAAGTATGCCAAAGATTGCGATATTTGACAAGTGACCCGTCAACCTATCCACTTTTTATCCACACATTTGACTTCATCCCCCTCGACTGTTGATATTTGTGTATCGTTTTTTACGCACCTCTTTGTATGGACTTCTCCGAAACATGGCAAGCAGCTCTTGGAGAGCTTGAACTCACACTCTCCAAGGCAAACTTCACGACGTGGTTCAAAAATACATTCATTTCTTCCATCGCTGATGGAAAAGCCGTCGTTTGCGTACCAAACACGTTCACAAAAGCATGGCTTGAAAAAAAATATCACGATGCCGTTATTAAAGCGATTCGGAATGTCGCCGGAAACGGAATTCGAGAAGTCCAATACAAAGTCGAGGTACGAAACACGACTCAAATCCCCACGTTTTCACCAGACGCCCCTGTTATTTCAAATGAAGTAACCGACGCAATACCAAGCTATATCGCTCAAGAAGCGTCCACATCGCCTTCCAGCGTTGATTCCGGCCTCAATCCTCGCTATATCTTTGAAAATTTCGTCGTTGGAAAAACCAATGAACTCGCGCATGCCGCCGCTATGGCCGTTGCCGCAAAACCCGGAGACGCATACAACCCCCTATTCCTTTACGGAGGATCTGGCCTTGGAAAAACACACCTCCTACATGCCGTTGGACAATACGTTCTCAAACAAAATCCCAACGCAAAGGTGCTATACGTGACCTGTGAGCGCTTTACAAACGATTTCATCCAGGCCGTACGAAGCGGACGCGGCAAAGAGTTCAAAGACACGTACCGCACCGTAGACATACTCCTTGTAGACGACATTCAGTTCATCACAGGAAAAGAAGGTACACAGGAGGAGTTTTTTCATACCTTTAATGCGCTACACCAGGCGAACAAGCAGATTATTATCACATCTGATCGCGCGCCAAAGGAAATTCAAGCTCTTGAAAGCCGTCTCCTCTCCAGATTTGAGTGGGGCATGACAACAGATGTCTCGAGTCCGGACTTCGAAACGCGCGTCGCAATTTTAGAGGCGAAGATACGCGAAAAGCGCGTCGTTCTTGGCAACGAAATCCTCCGTACAATCGCTGGAGCCATCCAATCTAACGTTCGCGAGCTCGAAGGAGCACTTAATAAGCTTCTCGCATATCACCAGTTCAAGAACACAACGCCGACCCTGGAATCCGTCCAGGCACTTCTTCAGAGCTACGCGCCAAACACGCCAAAACGAACAATTACCCCACGCAGACTCTTAGATATTGTTACGGGCTACTACGAAATCTCCCTCGAAGACCTGCTCGGGAAAAGCCGTGAACAACGCCTCGCCTTCCCACGACAAATCGCCATGTACCTCCTTCGACACGAAGCGAAGTGCTCGTTCCCTGCCATTGGCGATCATATCGGCGGGCGCGATCACACCACCGCTATGCACGCATGCACGAAGATCGCCGACCTTCTTCAGTCAGATGAGCAGCTCAAACGGGATCTCTCATTGCTCCGAGAAAAGCTCTACAGCACCTCGGGATAAGTCTGTGTATCGTCGTGGATTCTTTTCCGTCCCGTAAAAACCATCAACACCCGACATCGTTCTATCCCAACATCATCCCGAGCTCGTCTGGATATCTTTTCACCTTATTCCCCTGTATCCATCGCATAACGCGACACTCTTCCACACTATCAACACCCCTTATTATTACTATCCCTTATTTATATTTATTTATTCCCTACAGACACTGAGGACAATGATATGAAGATTGCATGCACGCAGGAAAATCTGGCACAGGGACTTTCGATGGTTAGTCACGTCACAACAAAGAACGTCAGTCTTCCCGTATTAGGGAATGTACTTCTGAAGACCGTGAATGGGAGCCTACTTCTCTCTGCGACGAATCTTGAAATCGCGGTGAACTGTGTTGTACGCGGGAAGGTGGATGTTGAGGGTGAGTATTCGGTTCCGGCAAAGCTTCTCCAGGACTACATTGGTCTGCTCCCGTCGGGAAAGGTGGAGCTTGAGCTGAAGGAGGAGGGGCTCGAGGTTCGGTCGAATGACCAGGAGACGATTATCCGAGGAATGCTGGCGAGTGAGTTTCCACTGCTTCCGAAGTTGGCGAAGGCTGAAGGGTATCGCTTGCCGGCGGAAACGCTTAAGCAGGCGATTGGGCAGGTGGCCTTTGCGGCATCTACCTCGGAGTCTCGTCCGGAGCTTATGGGGGTCTTGTGCGCCTTTGCAGCGTCTGACGTGGGCTTCTCGGTCACATTCGTCGCAACGGACTCCTATCGCCTCGCAGAGCGCCGTGTAGTGCTTCCAGTGATGGGTACGTCGTCACGCTGCATCGTGCCGACACGATCTCTTCTTGAGGTCGCGCGTATTCTATCGTCGTACAAGGATGAGATTGGTGGTTCGGAGGAGGTTGTATGGAGCATGACGGAGAGCCAGCTTGTTGTGACGTTTGGTGCAGTAGAGCTGGTGACGCGGCTTATTGAGGGGGCGTTTCCTCCATACGAAGAAATTATCCCAAAGCAGTTCAAGACGGAGGCTTCGATGCCGCGCACGGATCTTCAAAAGGCTGTTCGTGCGGCAAGTCTCTTTTCGCGGCAAGGGATGTTTGATATTCATCTAGATATTGATCCGGAGAAGACGGTCGTGGATGTTCGGTCGGCGGATCAAGGGACGGGTAAGACGCGCTCCGGCGTGACGGGGGCGGTGACGGGCGAACGGAATGCGGTGACGCTGAACTATCGTTATCTGAACGATGGTCTTGCGGCCATGTCGTCGGAGCGCGTACGTCTCACGATGATTGATGGTGGAAATCCGGTTCTTGTTCTCCCGGAGGATGAAAAAGAACTGTATCGGTACCTCGTGATGCCGATTCGGCAATAAGAAAACCCCCGAGAGATCTCGGGGGTTTCTTTTACTGTACGTGAACGGTGATTTTTTGTCCGGGGTTTTGTGTTCCATCGTTCATCGTTATGACGCCGTAGAGATAGTAGTTGCCGGTTGGCGGCGGCGAAGCCCATTTTACGGTGACGTCATGATTTGTCGGTGACGGCTCTGAAGCGATAAGCCGTGTATCACCGGTCTGTGTTTCTTCTTGGAAGACATCGATGCTTCGAACGCCGCTAAGGTCGGTGACGGAGACGGCGACCATGATGGGGAACGCTCCCGGCGAGATGAAATCACCGCCGTGAGGATTACTAATGTTGATTGTTTGTGGCAACGTTTCGGCGGTGAGGTTGATGCTAACCGTTGCCGATCCTCTATTTCCGACATCATCAATCGCTGTGATGGTGAGGTCGTGATAACCGATTGGGATGGTGTTTGGAATGGCGAGGTTGAAGATCGTCGCATTGCCGATCGATGTTCCTACGCCGATGCCGTTGATAGATCCTTCGATGCGGGTAATGAGACGAGGTGCGGTTATCGAGATGCTGATGAGCGGCGTTCGGGTTGAGAGTGTTTGATTTTCCGTTGGAGCAAGAATCGTGATCTTGGGTTGGTTGTTCGCCGTATGAATGTCGTCGACTTCCGTCGGTGCAGAAGAAGTTGCGTTCCAGCTTGTTCGGGTTGCCCAGTCTTTTACGGCGGCTTCCCAGGTTGCGAATTGCGGATCGTCACCGGGATTTGTCGGTGCAGGCCCTCGCGGATCGTCTTTATCGAGATACCAGAGTTCGGAATGTGCTTCGCGGTACATGCGCTCTTCGATAAGTTCGGGAGGTGTGAACGCGGAAGCGAGCTTCCCGGTGATTTTATCGATTTTTACCGGTGATTCGGCGACAGTCCCAAGAAGAATGGGCTTTGTTGTGTCCGGAGGTGTTGGCTTTGCGAATGATTCCACATGCATGTCTTTTGTCGCGCGTCGCATAAAACCCTGCCAGATCGGAGCTGCAATGACAGATCCATCTGCGCCGCGTTTCATTTCGGTGTTGTCCATGTTTCCGACCCACACACCGGCGGCGAGTTGTGGGACGTATCCGAGGGTCCACGCGTCATGGTAGTCGTTTGTGGTTCCTGTTTTTGCCGCGACCGGTCGATCGGGCAATGTGAGTGCATTTTTTGTTCCGAACACAAATGAGCGCGCGGTGTTGTCGGAAAGTACGTCGGTGAGCGTGAGCGCCGTGTTCCGGTCAATGACCTCTTTCGGTTCTTCGGGTTTCCATTCCTGCAACACAACGCCTTTCGCATCTTCGACTTTTAAGATGGATACGAGCGGTGCCCGCTTTCCTTCGTTTGCAAAGGCGGCATAGGCATGAACGTGCTCAAGAAGTTTTACCTCGCCACCACCAAGAACGAGCGCGAGTCCAAAGCGCGATCGATCGCCGAACGTTGAATATCCAAGTTCTTCGGCGAAATCAAGTACGCGACCAACACCCACGAGGTACAGCATTTTGACTGCGGGGATGTTTAACGATCCCTGGAGCGCCATGCGTGCGGAGATCGGGCCGTTCTCTTTGAGGTTATAGTTCTTCGGTTCGTAGTCTTTGAGGTCTGTTTTGAATTTTGTGTTCACATCCCACAGCGTCATGCTTGGTGTGTAGCCCTTTAAGAAGCCGGCGGCATATACGATCGGCTTGAACGAAGATCCAGGTTGTCGTGGACGCACGGCGATATTCACTTGCCCGTTATGTTCATCGTCAAAAAAATCTTTAGAGCCGACCATGGCGAGAACGTTCCCGTTTTTTGGATCGATAGCCACAAGGCCTCCGTTGGTGAATCCATAGGTTTTTCCACGTTCATCTACGCCCTTCGCTACCTCTTCTTCGGCGATGGTTTGGAGTGTCTCATCGAGGCTGGTTGTTACTTTCAGCCCGCCTTGCTCCACGGTTCGTTGGCCGTAGGTTTCGATGAGCTGCTGGCGGACGTAGTTTACAAAGTGCGGAGCTTTAATGTCGCCGACTTTTTTCGGAACGAGCTTTGAGAGCGTGTCGACGGTTTTTGCGGCATCCGCTTCTTCCCGTGCGATGTATCCCTGTTCGGCCATTTGATCGAGAATGTAGTGCTGTCGTCCAACAAGGCGGTCTCGATTGTCGCCGTGAGATCCGGCGCCGTACGGATTGTAGAGATCGGGGCCTTGTGGAAGCGCGGCGAGAAGCGCGGCTTCATCGAGCGAGAGATCTTTTGCGGATTTTCCAAAATACCCGTGCGCGGCGGATTCGATGCCGTACATGGTTGAGCCATACGGAATTTCGTTGAGGTACAGCTGGAGGATTTGGTCTTTGGTGTATAGCCGTTCAATTTGAAGCGCGAGGATAAACTCCTTGAATTTACGAACGTATGAACGTTCGGTTGTGAGAATGGCGTTGCGAACAAATTGCTGGGTGAGTGTTGATGTTCCCTGGATGCGCTGTCCTTTCAGCGTGTTCACAATGACGGCGCGCGCGAGCCCCTTCCAGTCGATACCGCTATGCGTATAAAAGCGTTTGTCCTCGATGGACACTGTTGCAAACGGGACGTATGCCGGGAGATCTTTTATCTGGATGAGTGTTCGATTCTCCTCTCCATGAATCTCGTAGAGGAGGATCGCTCCGGTACGATCGTAGATCTTTGTCGATTGTGGAACGTCTCGATCCTGCAATTTGTTCGGATCCGGCAGGTCTCGGCTAAACCAAGCGAGCATGACGGTAAACGTGAGTGCGCCGAGAACCGCGAGGCCGCCACCGATCGTGATAACCCACAAAAAGAGCGCCTTCCAGCGGCTTCGGAGGACGACATTTCTCTTGCCCGACATATCGGGCGTTGACCCTGATCCTGAAGGCGTAAGGTGATGAATAGGCATAAAAATTTTTCGCTTAGTTGAGCCAAAAAGAAGCATATAACCCTTGACAAAAACGGTCAAATGTGATACCGTGGCGCGTCAGGATCGAAGACCGCCCACCTGACAACGGTGGGCTTTTCTTCCCCTGTCACCACATTATGACCATTCTTACCAATGCCAATTACGTCAGCCCCAAGGCCCGCCGTATCATGGTGTTCTTGGCCCTTGCGGTGACGATTACGTCTACGAACGTTCAGTCTGCTCGTGCGTCTGCGTTGCTTCCGGAAGCCCCTACATGGGCAACGAATGAGCAGGTTTCGCGTGACGTCGACCAAACGCTTACAGTTCCGAAGATCGTTGCGGAGTCTAAGCCTGTCTCTTCACCCGTAAAGACGAAGAAGAAGTGGAATACGGTGAATGCGCCGGACCTTGCGACCCCCGTTGAGTATTCTGATGAGCCTGCGGTTCGCACGATTCGTGTGCCGATCTCGGCGTATAACTCCGAGCCTGGCCAGACAGACGCCTCGCCGTTTACGACGGCTGACGGTACGCAGGTTCGCGACGGTATCGTTGCGGCCAACTTTCTTCCCCACGGAACGCGTATCCGTATCCCGGATCAATTTGGGAACAAGGTGTTCGAGGTCCATGATCGTATGAACTCTCGCTATACCTACAAGATCGACATCTGGATGTTGAATAAGTCCGATGCGTTTAAGTGGGGTGTGCGGAACGTGAAGGTTGAAATCTTGAACTAAGAGACAAAAAGAGCCCGATCGGGCTCTTTTTGTTATGGAGGCGTGGGCGGGAATCGAACCCGCGAATACAGGTTTTGCAGACCCGTGCCTTACCACTTGGCTACCACGCCTAGGAGCGAGCAGTGCGAGCGCCCGCGGTCGTTCGTGCGGGCGGATCGTAGCAAGACATGGCGACGTTGTCGAGGCGCGGTCTCTTCTCATTTTGCCCATATTTGCTATCCTCCTGCGCATGTTGCTGTTTGCGCATCGCGGTCTCGCGGATCGGAAAACGACAGAAAATACGCTCAAAGCCTTTGCACGAGCTGTTGAGGCAAAGGTTGATGGGATTGAATTTGATATTCGCCTATCTCGTGACGGTGAGATTGTTGTTATTCATGATGAAAATCTTCATCGTGTTGCTGGTGATGCGCGGCGCGTGCGCGATCTTACGAGTCATGAGCTGAGAGATGTCGTACTGCGCGGAGATGGACGAATCCCCACGCTAAACGACGTGACGGCCGCCGTCCCCTCGCCTATCCAACTTGATATCGAGATTAAAGACCGTGATGTCCTGGAGCCGCTCATCGCAAAACTGAATACGAGCGCGGGGCTTCGTGAGCGCGTCATCGTGTCTTCGTTTGTCATTGAGGATCTTGAACACATTCGCGCGAGTCTCCCATCTGTTCGGTCGTTGTTGCTTGTTCGTAGTTGGCCGCTGTTGTTTCGCGGACGTGCGTTTTGGAAGCGCATTGCCGAAGCGGGTGTGTGGGGCGTAGGTTTTCCTGTCAACGTGTTAAATGAGCGACGCCTTCTTTTTTTGCATCGGTACGGGTGGAAGGTGGCGGCGTGGGATCTCCAGCCGCTCCAGCGCGAGGCGCGAGCAATCGCGCGGTTGCGACCGGATATCGGCATCATGTTTAAGTTGCATCGAGCCGCATAAATGATCGACGATGTGCGATGCTGCGGAATGCGCCGGTTGATGCGGCGTATTTATTGTCGAAAACGAAAATCACAGGTACCGTTCTGGCATGTCATCTCCCTCAAAAACGGCGCTTCTGATTGATGGAAACGCCTTGATCCATCGCGCGTGGCATGCACTTCCCCCGCTCACGACGCCAGATGGAAAAATCGTAAACGCCGTGTACGGCTTCGCGTCCGTTCTCATGAACATCGTGGCGCAAGAACGGCCAACCTATCTTGTTGTCTGTTGGGACACCCCGGAGCCAACGTATCGTCATGAGGCGAACCCGGAATACAAAGCACAGCGAGCCGAACAGCCGGATGAATTTTACGAACAGTTTCCTCTTGTGCACGAGGTTGTGGAGGTGTTTGGCGGAGTGAATGTGGAGCTCCCGGGATATGAAGCGGATGACTTGCTTGCGACGTTTGCAACGGTGCTCGCAAAACGAGACGTGCTCGTGACGCTCTTAACAAGTGATCGCGATGTGTGGCAGATGATCGGCCCGAATATCCGCGTGATGGCTTTTAAAAAAGGCGTAACAGAAACCGTCATCTACGACGAGCGGTCGCTCGAGGAGGCGACGGGTCTTCGCCCAGATCAGATTGCGGATTACAAGGCGTTGCGTGGCGATCCCTCGGATAACTTGAAAGGAGTTCATGGGATTGGTGAGAAGACGGCGACAGATTTGTTGCGCGCGTATGATCACCTTGAGGGTGTATTTGCAGCGGCGCATGACGCGTCATCGGAATTGACGCCGGCTGTTCGTCGAAAGCTGTTGGATGGCGAAGCGGATGGACGCGCGACGTTGCCGCTTGTTCGTTTGGTGACGGACGCACTTGTTACGGAGCGCGTTGAGGATCTTGTACGGCGAGAGGTCGATCAGGACGCACTTCGTGCGCTCTTCACGCGGTTTGGATTTAAGACGCTGCTTACACGCGCACTCGGAAAGACGAATGGAACGTCGAAGCAGAAAACGGTTGAGACGCCGTCTGCTGAACCGATCAAGCGAACGAAAGTATCCGCTATTCCTTCCTCTGTTCGAGCGACACATCTGTTATCACCTTCCGCGAAGGAGATCGATGTCTTTTGCGAAACCGTTCAGAGCGAGAAGGTTCTGTTCGTGCGTCCGCAGGACGTTGTGCAGGCTTCATTGTTTGCGGAAGCCCCGGGGCTCGCGGTGGGATCGTCTTCGCAATCGCTCCTCCTTTCATCCGCTATGCTCACGGGTTCTGCCGGCAAAAAGATTGCCGCATTGCTTGAAAACGAGGATGTGCGGAAGGCGGGGCATGGGCTCAAGGCTGCAATCCACTGGGCTGTGAAGCAGGGGTTCTCGCTCCGCGGCATCGGATTTGATACGGAGATCGCTGCGGCGCTTCTTGCCGCGGGTGAGAATCGCTACGAGCTCGCGCCTCTCGCATCCATTCATCTTGGGATGACGATTCCGGATAGTGATGAGCGTCCACTCGCAGAGGTTGATGCGATTCGTGGGCTCGTGTCATTTTTCGAGAGTGAGCTTTCGTTGCAGCATCTTGATTCCGTGTGGGAACGGTTTGAGCGACCGCTTATTTCGGTTCTCGCGGACATGGAGGAGAAGGGCGTATTGATCGATCGCGCGTATTTTGCAGGTCTCACAGAGCGTTTTCGTGGAGAGAAAGCTCGTCTCGAGCGAGAGATGGAGCAGCTCGCGGGAGAGTCGTTCAATGCGGGATCACCGCAGCAACTCGCGCGCATCTTGTTTGACGTGCTGAAGATTTCGTCAAAGGGCATAAAGCGTGGGAAGACCGGGATTTCGACGGCAGCGTCAGAGCTTGAGAAGCTTGAAGGCGCGCACCCGATTATTGAAAAGATCGGCGAATATCGCGAAGTCGCAAAGCTGCTCTCGACGTATGTCGAAGCGCTGCCGGGTCTGGCGGACGCGACCGGCCGTGTGCATACGACGTACAACCAACTTGGGGCTGCGACCGGCCGCATGTCTTCGACGAATCCAAACTTGCAAAACATTCCGATTCGTACCGAACTCGGTCGCGAAATTCGTCGTGGATTCGTCGCGTCGAAAGGGCACGTTCTTCTTTCATGCGATTATTCGCAGATCGAATTGCGTGTGATCGCGGCGCTCGCAAAGGATGTGAAGATGATTGAGGCCTTCCGCCAAGGCGTCGATATTCATACGGCAACGGCTGCCGCGATTTGGCATGTTGGTCTTGACGAGGTGACGAAGGAGCAACGTCGCGCGGCAAAGGCGGTGAACTTTGGAATTATCTATGGCCAAGGTCCCGTCGGGCTTTCAAAAGCGACGGGTGTTCCATTTGATGAAGCGAAACAGTTTATTGCGGAATATTTTCATGTCTACGCTGGTGTTCGCGAATACCTCGATCAGACGAAGGTGATGGCGCGGGCGAACGGCTATGTTGAAACGTTGTTTGGACGACGACGTCCGATTCCGGATATTCATTCTCCCCTGCCTCAATTTCGTGCAGGAGCGGAGCGCATGGCGATTAATATGCCCGTGCAAGGAACCGCAGCGGATTTGATGAAGCTCGCGATGATCGAGGTTGCCAAACAGCTTCCGAAGATCTCGACAAAGGCACGCATGCTCCTTCAGGTGCACGACGAATTGGTGTTTGAAGTGCCGGAAGATGAGGTGAAGAAGATTGCGCCGCAGATCGTGGATGTCATGCAAACCGTCGAAAAAATTGGCGTACCAATTATTGTGGATGCAAAAGCGGGCGTGAATTGGGACGAGATGTCGGCGCTTCGGTAAACGCGGCAGTTTGAGAGGGTGTTCTACGTTGCATTTTTCGAGGTGCGAAGTTTTTGCTGATGCGCTAGGATCACGTCATGATTATCGTGTGTTCCGGGCCGGATACATACCGCGCGCGCGAAAAGGCGCGTGAGTTGGTCGCCGCGTTTCGATCAAAACACGATCCGCACGGGCTTGCGACAGAGATTCTTGATGGTCCTGTTGAGCTCTCAACGCTGCTCTCGCGTCTTTCTAGTGGGTCGTTGTTTGCAACGAAGAAGCTCATTCGCGCAGACGGTTGTCTTGAGAAGATGAAGATTGCGGATGTTCGAACGCTAGCGGCGCGCCTTGCGGCCGATGGCGATCACACGATTATTCTTACGCTCGAAGAAGAGCCGCCGAATGCTAAAACGCTCGAAGCGCTCGCATCCGCTCCCCTGTTTCACTACCCGTTTGAGATGCAGACCGGGGCATTATTCCGCGCTTGGGTTCGAAAAGAGGCGGTTTTGCACGGTGTTTCTCAAGATGTTGCGGATCGTGTTGCTGCATACGCAGATGGCGATACATGGCTTGCGGTGCATGAATTGGAAAAACAAGCGGTCCACCCGCAACGATCGTACGAAGCGGTGCAAGGATCGGAGACGATTTTTACGGTCGCGGACGCGATTCTTACGCAACGATCAGCATGGCGTTCGCTCGTGTCATTACACGGTGATGACGCGGCGACGAGCGTTGCGCTCGGGCAATCTCGTTCATTTCTCGAAGTTCGAGATGGTTATGCGGAGTCTGTACATCCGTATGTTGCAAAAAAGCTTTCCGCAGCACGTATCCCTTCAGCAGAAGAGCGCGTTGCACGGCTATTGAAAGGATTCGTAGCTTCTCGGAACGGACTTGCTTCTGGCGCAGAAACAGAAACGCTCCTCTAGGGAGCGTTTTCTGATTACTTCTTTGCGTTGATCTTTTTCATGAGGCGAGACTTCTTGTGTCGCGCCGCATTTTTTGAGACGACGTTTCGTTTTGTCGCTTTGTCGATCGCCTGCTGGAACGCGCGAGCTGCCTGCGTAACCTCAGCTGCCTTTCCTTCTTTGAGAAGTGTGAGCGCTTTCTGGTACAGCGACTTTACGTTCGTTTTAATTCGCAAATTCGCAGCAGCATGACGTCGGTTTTTTCGAAGATCTTTGATCGCCGCGTGTTTATTCGGCATAGGATAAGGTAGGAATGGTCAATTCTTAGAAAGGAATGGCAATGTCGCTGCATCATAAGGATACTCGTCGTATCCGTCAAGAGTATTTGTTTGACGTCTAGTATGAACTGACGTACACTCTTTCGCGCGTCTAATCAGGACAAGGAGAGAAGTAATATAATATTTTACGACTCTTGCTTCCATAGTTTAACGGAAGAACAAGGGACTCCTAAGCCCTAGATGGTGGTTCGACTCCACCTGGAGGCACCACAATTGCGGGCTGCACTGGCAGGATTTGAAAATGTTCTGTGTTCGTTGGCGGATACTCCTCCGTTATCGAATACGGTTAGACGATTTGTTCTTGAAAAAAATGATACAGATATAAGTGTTTCACGTGAAACACTGGAAGGCTTTGATAAAAAGTTTTTAAGGGCCGATAGCTCAGCTGGTAGAGCGCTGCATTCGCATTGCAGAGGTCAGGAGTTCGATTCTCCTTCGGTCCACCACTATAAAAATCTCCGTTAGGAGATTTTTATGTTTCACGTGAAACATAGAACGACGATTATTTTAAAATTGGTTATTGATTGAATTATAAAGGATCCAAGATTCCTATTATGATTAAATATGGTTTCTAATGTTTGTTCACAAAGACGTTCTTAGTTACCAGTTACAAATATTTGAGCGCTTATGATCTTTGATCGCATATAAGCGAATATTTTATATAAGACGTTATGTTGCTTTGCGGCCAAGGTCATTTCGTGTGAGCTATTTTAAGGATGGCGCCAGGACGATCGCCACTTATATTTATATGGAAAGATGTTTGTCACTTACTTCTATATAAATAATCCTGTGCTTCGGCTGAGTTTATACATACAGTTGAGTCTATGGTTTAGGATTCAAGCGTATGGTTGAAAAAAAAATATCGACAATAATGATTACGAAATGTTTCACGTGAAACAAGCTTTTTTCAAATGCATGATGTTTTGAAATACGATCCCAATGAGTGGTTTGGTTGCGTCTTTGTACATTAATATTTTTCTAGCAATTTCGTAGCTATGTTTCACGTGAAACGTTGTTATAAAATTGTGCGACGCTTATTTTTTATATCAACACAGCTGATTTTGAAAAGATTGAGAAAAAATGCTATTATTTAATCGTGCGTATGTTCAAATGGATCACGTTGTCCCTTGTTGTTATTTTGTTTGCATCAAGGGCGGTTTTTGGGATGACCAGTACTGGATATACGATTGATTTTGATTCCTTGAATAGTGGAGGTGATGATATTAGCTCGTCTACGAACTACCAGATTCGAGATACGATAGGCGAGCAAGCTACCGGTTTGAGCTCGAGTACCTCGTATACGATTCAGGCGGGGTATCGACAATCTGATGCAGTGCAGAACCTCTATTTCGATATCGGAACGCAACAAAATTCAACGCAAACGCCGTACACCGCTTTTAGTAGTTCTAGCCTTACGGTTGTTGTAAATTCGTCCGTGAACTTCTCTACAAGCTCATTTATTGGGGTTGTGGAAAACGAGGGCTTGTCACAAGTCATCTCGCTTGGGAAAATTACAGCAATCAATGGTACGACGATTACCGTTGATCAGTGGGACGGGAACCCGGCTGGTATGAGCTCTTCACCGAGCGGCGGTGACGATTACGTCTATCAGCTTGAGGGCAGCTCGGCTCAACTTGGGACGCTAACGACGGCTACCGGAAAAACATCGCTTACGCACACGGATGTCACGACAAACGCAGGCGATGGGTATACGGTGTACGTGACGAGCGATGGGAAACTACGGGTAGATTCGTCAACATTTATTTCAGATGTATCAGACGGTTCTGTAACAATTGGGAGCGAAGAATATGGCGCGCGAGTGTTTGGGGATTATAGTACTGTTACAAGTACGCTCTCAGATTTTGCGCTAACCACCTCAACGTTCGCGATCCAGTCGTCTACATCAACGTCGGTTGATCAACGAGTGGGGTTGATCTACAAAGCCTCAATTAATTCCGGTACATCTGCAGGTTCCTACGCACAACTTCTTTATTACACGGTAACTGCAAACTTTTAACGAGAGGATTCTCAACTATTATGAACGGATTGCTAACACGTATCGTTGCACTCGGATCGCTCGTTGCGCTTCTGTTTGTCGCGCGACCGATCACGGCAGCTGGAACAACGGTGACGATCAATCCGACGGCGAGCTCGTCCTCTCCGCAGAATATTCAGATTCAGTGGACGGCTTCAAGCCAATACGTTACGGGAACGACGATCACTGTTACGACATCGCCGGCGTTTACCTCGATTAGCGATTCGTGTACGTCTACGGAACACGATATTAACGACGACGGTTTTTATGACGGATCGTTCACATCGACGAGCACGGCTTCTGCGACGTACACGGTAACGTCTTCGACGGCTGCTGACGTGTCGATGAACCTATGTCTGCAGTTTGCGTTCAGCGCTTCTGCGGCAAACTACTCAATTTCGATTCTGTCATCGAGTCCGGTTGATTTTGGTTCAGCATTGTTTTATGCGAACGGGGGAAACCAGGTGACGGTGACGGCAACGGTTCCGGCAACACTCGCGTTTTCGATACGAGATTCCTTGGATACGGCGGATACGAATACGTGTGCGATGGGTACGTTGAGTCTTTCATCGACATCCACATGTGCGTATCGACTTCGTATTGCGACGAACGCATCGAATGGATTTCAGGCTCAACTTCAAGCGAACCAGGATTTTGGAACGGGAAGCGCAACGATGACGAATGTGACGAATGACGGATCTCAGCCGAGCGCTGGAACGGAGCTGTATGGGCTGTCGCGAGTCGTTGCGGCGACGCAGGGTGGACGTAATACGACAACGGGCGCTTTTACGGTAGCGGTCACAGAAGCGAACCCTGCAGGATTTACCTTTGGCACAGATCCTTCGCCAGTCCCAACATCTTCTGCACAGACAATCTTCATTAACGGATCGGCATTTCAAACAGGGGCTGCACCTTCTGCGACGACGACGCAGCTCGTGGAGCACGCCGCGTCTATCAGTGCAGGAACGGCGGCAGGAAGTTATAGTCAGATTGTGACGTACACGGTAACGGGTTCTTTCTGATCGGTTCCGTTTTATGTCTCCGACAACGGATCGGAGCCATAGCTACAGAACACATCCTATCTGACATATGCTGAATTTACGCATGCGGTACTCTACGGTTCTTGCGCTTTTCGTTTCGGCGTTTTTGTGGCTGGCTCCTCATGCGGTGCATGCGTTTAGCGTTTCCCCGGTCGTTGTTGATTTAGAAGTTCCGCCAGGAACAGCGGCGCAAGGAACGGTTCAGATTACCAATACGGATTCACAGCGGCGGACGTACTATATTTCGGTTCAAAAATTCGTCGCGAAAGGCGAAGATGGTCAGCAGGATTTTTTGCCAGAAGAGGACCAGTCTGGTCTTGCGTCGTGGATCACGCCAGATCGTCGATCGGTGACATTGCAACCTGGTGAAACAGCTCCGTTTTCATATGCAGTAAGTGTTCCGTTGAATGCGGAGCCGGGTGGGCACTACGCAGCGCTCTTTTTTTCGGATCATCCCACGGCAGACAAGGGGACATCGGTAGGTGTCGGTGCCAAAGTCGGTGTGCTTTTTCTCCTCCGTGTTCCCGGAGATATTTTAGAATCTGCACGTGTGGAATCTTTCCGGTCGACGAGCGAGAGATTGCATCGGTTGCCTGCGTACTTTGAATTACGTGTTCGAAACCTTGGAAGTGTCCACCTTCGGCCTGAAGGATCGGTTGTTGTGCGAAATATGTTTGGATCTGTTGTTGCAACAGTTCCGGCAAATCCACGACAATCCGCTGTTCTTCCAAACAGTATTCGTCGTTTCGAGTCCGTGTGGGCGAATACGTTTGAAGATGAAGGGGATGGATTTTTTGCAGAACTGAAGAATGAATGGAGAAATTTTGGTATCGGTAAATACACCGCGGATGTTCGTGTACGGTATGGCGAGCAAAAACAGGAACTTGTTGCGGAGACGACATTTTGGATCATTCCATGGCACGTGCTTACCATGGGCGCCGCGCTCCTCGTTCTCCTGATTGTTCTAGTTTCGTTGTATAATCGGATGGTCATTCGCGCTGCCATTCGGAAGGGTCGGCGCGCGTAGATCGTTTTCCAATGAGGCTTGTCGAAGCTGCACGTCGAATGGTGCGCTCCGTATTTGCGGTCGTGCTTCTTTTTGCGATGGTTGTTCCAATTGGAAGCTTCGCTTCGACGGCTACGCCGGCCTCATATTCATTATCTCGGCACAGCATCTCGGCGCTCGCGAACCATCAATTTCGTTTTGTTACGCCAACAGGCGTGGATGCGTCTTCTGATAATATCAGCATCGATTACCAAGGTATTTTTTCATTTGGTTCGGTTGGCGTTTCTGATATTGATTTGTTGCACGGTCCTACAACGGGACTGGAAACGGACGAAGCATTAGCGTCTTCCCCAGCTGCAGGTGTATGGGGTGTGGCGGTGGGGACGAGCACAATCGTTTTTACCGCTCCAACAGACGCGGCGCTCGGTGAAATCGCGGCGGGAGACATCGTGACGATCCGTATTGGCACAAATGCGACGGGTGGTGCGAACCAGATAACAAACCCTTCAACGGCGCAGGTTGTTCAAATTCTCTTAACAGGAACATTTGGCGACGTGCAAACGGTTGGTGTTCCGATTATTGCAGACGATTCTGTTTCGGTGACGGCTACGGTTGCGGCATCAACGACGACGCCTGGGGGTGGCGGTGGCGGTGGAGGATCTGGAGATACCGTTCCGCCAAATATTTTTAATGTTCAGGTGATTTCGATTACCTCGAGCAGTGCGTCCGTCATTTGGAATACCGATGAATCATCGGATTCATCACTGGATTATGGAATGACGGCTGGTTACGGAAGCGGAACGGTCTCGAACGGTTCTCTCGTTACATCGCATCAACTGGATCTCACGGGTCTTTCTCCAAACACGCTGTATCATTTTCGCGTTTCTTCACGTGACGGTGCTGCAAACATGGCAACGGCGGGTGATTTTGTGTTTACGACGCTCGGTGATACGGCACCGCCGATATTGTCTGGAGTGATGGTCATTGATATCACGGATACATCTGCACGCGTGGTGTGGCAGACGGATGAGCCGACGACATCGCGTGTTGATTATGGAACGTCAACGGCGTACGGATCTACGCTTACTGATCCAGGGTTTGTGTACTCTCATTCCATGGTGATGACCGGTTTATCGCCGCTGACGATGTATCACCTCCGTGTTATTTCAACCGACGCCTCTGGGAACACGGCGACGTCGACGGATGTGGTATTCGTAACGACGGGAGATGCGACGCCTCCGGCGAACCCATTTCAATTTACTGCAACAGGAGGGGACGCTGTCGTGATGCTGACGTGGACGCTTCCACCGGACGTAGATCTTGCGGGCGTCCGTATTGTTCGACGAACGGATGCATTTCCAACAGGACCGTTGGACGGAGCGTTTATTTATGCAGGTCTCGGAACATCGACGCTTGATACCGCGGTGACGAATGGCGTGACATATTTTTACGCGATATACGCGTTTGATACGCATCAGAATTATTCGTCCGGTGCGCTTGATTCTGCTACACCGCAAGCCGCGCTTTTTCCAGAGAATACGCCTGCTCGTTGTTCGAATAATGTTGATGATGACGGCGACGGAAGCGTCGATTGTGCGGATCCGGATTGCGTGGCGCTTCCGATTTGTAACGTTGCGCAGCCTGAACAGACAGTGAGTGCGTGTTCAAATGGTGTGGACGATGATCTTGATGGTGATATTGATTGTCAGGATTCGGAATGCAAAGTGCTGGCTCTTTGTACCCCGCCGCCAACCCCAACGCCGGAAAATACGAACGCGCGATGCACGAACGGAGCGGATGATGACGTCGACGGAAGCGTAGATTGTGCGGATCCGGATTGCGCTGGCGTGTCAGCGTGTTTGTTGCCAACGCCGCAGATCCCTCCGGAGCCGATTCCTCAAGAGCCAATTCCAACACCAAGCGGTCAGGTTATCACAATACTTCCGTCTTTTTATGGTGCCGGTGGTACGGTTCAACTGCTCCCGGATGAACTTCGAGCCTTCGGCGCTCCAGTGGGTTCGGCCGTGCTGGTTGTCGTTCCTATTTCTGGGCTCGGTGCGTTGCCGAATACGGCATTTGTGACGGTGCAGGGATCCGCGTACGCACTCTCGCTATCTCAAGATGGCACGTCATATCAGGGAACGTTTCTTGTGCCGAGTGCTGGTTCATATCCCGTTTCCGTTTCGATGACGTTTCAGGGGGGTGGCGCCGCGCTCTCGAATTTTACGCTTATTGCGCAAGAGGGCGGTCGAGTGCTTGAACGTCCAGCATTGGGATTTTCCGATGTCGCCGTTCCTCAAGCGACGGTGACGCTTTTTGTTCAAGATGGCGGGTGGCGTATATGGAACGGAGCGCCTTTTTCGCAGGCGAATCCTCTTGTCACCGGTGCGGATGGTGGGTTCGTGTTCGTTGTTCCGAACGGAACATATTACGTTCAGGTTGAAAAGAATGGATACGGTACGTCAGTTTCGGCGCCGCGAAGCATTACAAAGGGGGTGTTTGGCGAGCAGATTCGTCTTGTTGCCTTGCCTCCAACTATTCTCGAGGGCATTACGAGTACGTCGACACTTGGCGCGAATGCGCTGCAGGTCGCGGGGAATGCCGTAGCGCAGATTATTTTTCAAGGTGAACGCGTTCGTCAGTTTTTGGAACAGCCGCCTGTACAAGAGGCGGTTCAGCAGGTTGTTTCTCCTGCATTGTTCGGCGTGGCGTTGATCAACCTCGCTTCAGCGCTCCCGTTATTTAACTCGCTCGCATTTTTGCAGTATCTTTTTACGCAACCGCTACTCTTGCTTGGTAGACGGAAGCGAAAAAAGTGGGGCGTGGTGTATAACGCACTTACGAAACAGCCTGTAGAGCTCGCGATTGTGCGTCTTGTGGATCACGCGCGAGGGCTGGTTGTGCAGACGCAGGTTACTGATCGGTACGGGCGTTTTGCCTTTTTAGCAAAAGAGGGCACCTATCGTATTCAGGTAGTGAAGCCTGGGTATGCGTTTCCTTCGCAAACGCTGAAAGGAAAAGACCAGGATGTTGATTTCGTTGATTTGTATTTTGGTGAAACGATCGATCTCCTTCGTTCGGGACCGATTGCGACGAACGTTCCAATGGATCCGGTTGTGGCAGAAGAGCCGCCCCGTCGTGTGATTTTTAAAAAGGTGTTTCGTGTATTTCAAACGCAGCTTTCATTGGTTACGGTAATCGCATCGTTACTGACGCTTATTATCGCGCCGAGCATTCTTATCGCATGCATCACGCTCGCGCAGGTTGGTGTGTATTTGATGTTTAAGCGTTTGGCGGCGCCGACGAAAGCGAAGGAATGGGGGATTGTGTATGACCTTGCGTCAGGGAAACCGCTTGATCGTGTTGTCGTCCGTATCTTTGATAAGAAGTTTAATAAGCTTCTTGAGACGCAGGCAACAGACGCGAACGGGAAATACGGATTCTTTGTCAGGCGCAATGTGTACTATCTTACAGCGGAAAAGGATGGATATGAGAAATATGTGTCACAGGATATCGATCTGTCGGAGAAGGATGAAGCCTTGGTTGATCAGAACATCCCATTGAAGGTAAAGAAGGGCTCTGTTTGATTCTTCACAGGATATCCACAAGAAGTTTTAGCTAAAATAACGAAAATTTGACACAAATGGCTAAAGACTCCAGCAGCATGGAGTCTTTTTGTATGAAGAAGGAATGGCTCATGAGATTTTTTTCGTTTTGAAATCGAAATTCATCGCATGATTTAGCGGAGAACACACGTTATCCACAGTGACGTGTATATGTTACGCGCGAGAACTACACGAAAAGTCTCGAAGAATCGCATATTTCTGCGCTTGTTACGATGGGTATGTACTTACGCGCGAGCGGTACACGGCGGGGGTCTCTCGATTGAGGGATCAAATGGTTTCCCGCGGTGTGCATAAAAACGCGAAAGTACGGAGGAACCCCTGTCTGTACGTAGGGGTAAGGATTTCATGGTCATTTCGCAGTCACGTCGGATCTTTTTTTCCATCATCGCGTCTCTGGTCGCGCTCTTTTGCGTTTTTGCAGGGCCTGCGCTCGCTGAATCCGGCATTAATCGACAAATCAATTACCAGGGCCGTCTTCTCACATCCGGCGGGCAGTCGGTCACGGACGGGACGTATTTGCTTAAGCTCTCGCTCTACGATGCGGCGAGCAGCGGAAATCGTTTGTGGTCAGCTGGGGGTACGACGTCTACACCGACGGCGGTGAACGTAACCGTGACGAACGGCTTATTTTCCGTCCAACTCGGCGATGTTTCGGCCGGACAGAACCCACTCGACATCGATTTTTACCAAAATTCGATCTATCTCGGCGTAACCGTGGCATCTGACACGGAAATGTTGCCACGCAAACGGTTGACCTCTGTTCCGTACGCGTTTGTTGCCGAAACGCTTCAAGGCCAATACGCGTCGTCGGCAGTCGCGACAACGGGTGGAAATTTGTTCACGCTCCAGCAGACCTCGACGTCTGCGGCAACGGCGGATCGAACAGCACTCTTCGTTCGCACGTCGGGAACATCGAACCAGTTCGACTATCTCATCAAGGCGCATTCCGGCTCAGACGTGTTCACGGTTTCTCGACAAGGAAACGTGACGACGACAGGAAATTTTGCGTCAGCCGGTAACGTGATTGTCGGCGATACGAGCGGTGATGCGCTTATCGTGAACGCGTCGTTGAATTCCAACATCGTTCCGCTCACGAACAACGCGTTCGATCTCGGGTCATCGTCGTTATCGTTCGCGAATATTTACGCCTCCGGCACGCAATCAACGTTGCGCGGTCTCTCGTTTACATCGGCGACGGGAACGAATGCGACAACGACGAGCTTTGCGGCGACGGTTATCTGTCTCACGGGAGACACGTGTCGAACATCGTGGCCAACAAGTTCAGGTTCGTCAGACTCGAATTGGACGTTTAGCTCGACGAATAGCATGGTCTATCTCGCGACCACGACAAACGACCTTGTGCTTGGGGCGAGTGCAAGTGCGAGCGCGCCGTTCTATTTTGACGTCGGTCAGCCGACATCGAGCTTCCAAATCGGTCGTGTCGGCAATGCGAACTTGTTTGTTGGAACATCTACGTACAATGGCAGCTTCAACGGTCCATTTTCACCGAACGGTGATGACGCATTTATTCGTGGTGATCTCGGCGTACTCGGCATTGGGTATTTTGGCACCGTGACATCTTCGCTCGTGTACGGCGACATCGGCCTTTTTGGGAGTGCATCGGCTACGCGTCAGTTCTGTATTGGAAACCTTGCCACGCAATGTATTGATGCGCCGAACTCGGGACAGCTTCGTACAACGGGGACCTTCCGTTCTGACGGGCCGTTCTTGCCGCTGTCAGGCATTAGCTCGCTTGGCGGTGATATTTTGCCGGCTGCGACAAACCTTCGCAGTCTTGGATCGGCGAGCCTTTCGATGTTGAATATCTATGCCTCGGGAACGGTTGTCGTTGGCACGAACGTCACGGTCGGTGGTCAGTCGGTGTGTCTTGCGAACGGCACGAACTGTCCAGCATCCAGTGGAACGAACTATTGGGGGTATAACGCAACGAATGACACGCTGTATCCTGCGAGTACGACGGTAGACGTGTTGCTTGGCGGCGCGACGGTGAGTAGTACGCCATTCCGCTTTTTGACGCAAACAACATCGTCTCGATTGTTTGTCGGCTCATTCGGATCGAGCACGGATATCGTGATCGGTAATCCAACCTCCACGATTACGAATTCCTTGTTCCAGCTGAATGGAGGGAGTCTGTTTGCCTTGAGCAATATTGGAAGCGCTTCTTCGATCTACACAAATGCAGCCGTTGTTATTTCGACGGGTACGATTCTCGGCGATGGTTTCTTGAACAGAATAAACGGAAGTATCAACGTATCGAGCAGCCAAGATGTTACGTTTACAATGAGTGCGAACCTCGGTGTTGGGACATCTACGCCGAGCGATAAATTAACGGTTGTTGGAAATATTCAAAATACACTGGTTGGCGGCCAGTCGTTTACGATCGTTTCATCGTCGACATACCGAAACTTGGATAATCCAACGGGCATTCTCATTAACGAAAATTTTGGGTACGTCGCACAAGGTGGCGCTTCGACACCGCTCCGCATTCACATTTTTGATTTTGAAAATCCGGCATACCCAACGTCTGTATCAAGTTTGTTACTTGCGGACACGTCGGGTGGTGGCGATGTCTTCACAATGGCGTTGAGTGGAAAATATTTGTACGTTCCAGGTCAAGCATCAAACACCGTGTACATCGTTGATGTTTCTAACGCGAGGCTTCCGTCGCTCGTTTCAAGTATTTCCGTGACTGCTCCTGTTGAAGCATTGACGCAAGGACGATTCCTCTTTATTCGCACAACGAACTCTATTCGAGTGTACGATCTTTTGGATCCGACAAACCCGACTTTCGTGAAAACGGTGTCCTCGGTTTCCAGTGGTGGAAAGACGACTATCTATAAGAATATTTTGTACGCCGCAAACTCGAGCAATAGCGTATTGGTATACGACATTACAAATCCAGCGCTTCCCGTGTCTCTTGGCTCGGTAGGTCTCGGGTCTCCCATCCGTCCGATCTACGTGCAGGATGGATTCATCTATATAGGTGCGACCAACAGGCTCGCTATTTGGAATGTGATGAATCCGAAATCGACATTCCAGGCATCACAATCGTCGATAACCGGAACGCCGTCATCACTTACGGTGTCCGGAAGATATGCATTCCTTACGTTGTCGGGCGGAATAGGGGTTTACGATGTCGCATCAACAACGTCTCCAATTCTTCTTCAAACCATAACAGGGTTCGGTCAAGGGGCTTCCTCAACAGCAGTTGTTGCCGGGCAGTACCTCGTGGCGACGAACGTTCCAGGAGATTCGATCATCGTCATAAAGATTCCGGGCGTTGAAACAAGTAGCCTCACGGCGCACATGATGCAGGCAGGAAGCTTGAGCGTGCGGACGGATGCGTCCATCGCGAACCAACTTATTGTTGGTGGTGGTTTGCAGATTGGTAATGGTGGATTCAGTTCGGATGGATCATTCTCCGTGAATGCAACAAACACAACCTCGACGATTCGGTATACATTGTCTATTTCCGGCACAACAACGATGGCAGGAGATTCTGTGACGCTTGGAAACGGCTTTGTGACAACCGGAACGTTTGGTATAGGTACGTCAACGTCTCCTGAACGATTGACGGTTGTTGGGAATGTCAAAAATACGCTTGTAGACGATCAGCCGCTTAACATCGTTGCTTCAACGACGTTCCCTACACTTGAGAATCCAACAGGGTTGATGATTGATGGGAAGAACATGTACCTTGCGCAAAAAGGTGGGAATACGGCGTTTATTTTCCGTGTCATGGATATCTCGAACCCCGCCTATCCGACGTCAGTTGGAAGCCTGCAGCTCTCTCAAACGGCCGGAAACAATAACTACTTTTCGATGGCACAGAGCGGCAAGTACGTGTACGTCCCGGGTCAAGCATCAAACACGGTCTATATCGTAGATGTGAGTTATCCAGCGAATCCAACGCTCGCTGGTTCATTCTCCTCAACGGCCCCGTTGCAGGTGCTTTCTCAAGGGCATTTCCTGTATGTACGCAGATCTGCTGTCATTGAAATTTACGACATCGCGAATCCGATATCCCCGACACTTATTCGTTCATTCTCTGCGGGTTCTACGGGGCCGATGGTTATTTCAAAAAATTTCCTCTATTCGGCTCGAACGACAGGTAATGTTATTGAAATATACGATATTAGAGATCCGTATTTTGTATCAAATGTAGCAACGATTTCTGCGGGAGGTAATGTTCATGCAATGGCGGTACAAGACGGATTCTTGTATGCGGGTATGGCGGGTGAGGTGCGCGTCTTCAACGTGAAGAATCCGCTTATTACAGCTCAGGTTGAACAGGACTCGTCCTTGGCGGGTAACCCATTTAGCGCGGCCGTCAGCGGACGGTACTTTATCGTGTCGTATACCGGTGGGTATCAGCTGTACGATGTTGCGTCATCAACTTCGATCATTCCGCTGCAAACAGTGACGGGATTTGGAACGGCAGCATCGTCAACCGTTATTAACGGAAAATACCTTTACTCAACCTACTCTGCGGGAGAGACGATCACCGTGACGGACCTTTCAGGAATTGAAACAACCGGACTTCTTGCACATTCAGCGGATATCGGTTCGTTGAGTGTCCAGATGGATGCGAATATCGCAAATCAACTTATCGTCGGCGGATCGCTTCAGATTGGCTCGGGCGGATTTATCTCGGATGGTTCATTTGCGGTAAATGCGACGAATACAACGAGTACATTTGCCGGAACGGTGACAGTTCAAGGTCGTCTGCTTTGTCTCGCGGATGGTACGAATTGCCCCGCCTCTGGATCCGCATCCGACGACTGGTTCTATGACGCAACGGCAGATACGATCCGACCGTCGACAACAACGTCTGACGTCTTGATTGGCGGTGCTGGTGCCGCAAACGCGCCGTTCCGATTCCTGACGCAGACCACATCGTCACGATTATTTGTGGGTGCAAACGGATCAAGTACGGATATCGTTGTTGGCGGAACGACGTCTACGATTACGAATAGTGCATTCCAGCTAAACGGAGGAAGTATCTTCGCTGCTGGAAGTATTGCGGCATCTTCGAGTATTTTCACGAACGGATCGCTCTACGTTTCTGGAACGATTCAATTTGCTTACGCATCCGGTTCCGCGCTGGATCTCAATATCAAGAATGCATTCTCTGAAGCGACGACAACGATTTCGGGTGGAGCGAATGACATCGCGGTTTCTGGTCGGTATGCGTATATCGCCGGAGGCACGACATCTACTGGACTCACGATCGTTGATATTGCCGATCCACTCTATCCGCAGTCCGTTACGACGGTAAACGCAGGCGTTATCGGAAGAGGTGTTGCCGTTGCCGGAAAGAATGTGTATCTCGCTGCGAGCCTGGGTCTTGCGATCCTTGATGTTTCAAATCCAAGCGCGCCATCAAGCGTCGCGTCGTTTGCGACGGGCGCAGAAGGTGCAAATGACGTCATCGTTTCTGGGAAGTATGCGTATCTTTCCGTCGCGAGAGGCGAGGCGTTCGTGCTCGATATTTCGAATCCTCTTGCGCCAACATCGGTTGCAAGAATTACGCTCCAAGTGGGAACGGCGGGGAAGATGTTCTTGCATAACACGTATTTGTACATCGCAAATGGAGCGAATGGGACAGAGGTCTATGATGTTGCAGATCCGAGAAAGCCGGCGTACATCGCGACGATTTCGTCGGCAGGCGATGTACCATATGCGCCGTACGTATCTGGTCGGTATGCGTATACCGCTGAGGGCGGCGAAGGATTGCAGATTACAGATGTTTCCAATCCGAATAGCCCGGTTGTGAAGTCGTTGATTGGAGCAGGAACAGGGCTTTCGTATGATGTAACCGTTGCCGGGAAGTACGCGTATGTTTCGACAGATGGCGGCGTAGCTGTGATGGATGTTTCAAGTTCAACGGCGCCGACAGCGGTTACGCTGTCCGGGGGATACGGAAGGGCGAATGCCGTGGCTGTCGCCGGGAAATACGCGTACGTTGCTCATACGACGGGTATAACGGTCGTCGATATGCAGGGCGCCGAAATTTCGGCGGCAAATATCGGAAGCGTTTGGACGAACACACTGACGGTGCTTGATAGTGTTGATATCGGAAATTCCGTAAACATTCGAAACAGCTTGAGCGTTGGCGCTGGTGGAATTTTGAGTGATGGGCCAATCGTAGCTTCAGAGCTTACTATTGCCGCGGTGCGCAGCGTTTCGCTCAAGTCTTCCGTTTCGATTCCAAACGGCGACACGTTGTTTGGAATCGCAGTGTCAGGTCGCTACGCATACATCTCGACGAACTCAACGTCGCTCCGCATCTTGGATATCACGAATCCGGCATCCCCGAGTTCTGTAGGAACGCTCGCGAACGCATCGAGCGGGCGTGCCGTCGCGGTGTCTGGCAAGTATGCGTATCTTACGGAAAATAACGGATTAAATCCGCTCTTCCGCGTTGTCGATATTTCGAATCCATTCGCGCCAACGACAACAGGGGTTATTGGCGGGCTCTCTGTGAACGTCGGGCAGGTTGTCGTGCACGGAACGTATGTGTACGTTGGAGATTCGAGCAATGGCGTGCGGGTGATCGATGTTTCAAACCCAAGAAATCCACGCATTGCGGCAACGGCAAAGACAACGGCGAGCACGCAAAACGAGATGTATGTCCAGGCACCGTATCTCTATATCGCGGAGGGAGGAACCGATCTTGAGATCATTGATATTTCCAATCCGTTGTCGCCAACGTCCGTTGGCGTCCTTGCGGAATCCAGCTCTTCTACGCAGTCGGTTGTTGTGGGAGGACGGTACGCGTATGTCGGTTTCGGCAACGAAGGTGTGAAGGTTATCGACGTGAAAGACCCAACGGCTCCGGTTGTTGTCTCTACCTATAACACGGGTGGGAACGCTGCGGGGTTGAAACTCATCGGTTCCTATCTGCTTGTTGCAGATACGAATGGCATCGTTGCACTCGACGTATCGAATCCTGCGGATCCGCGATTTGTTTCGCAGTACTACGGAAATTTCTCAACGGTTAAGAAGCTTGTTGTTTCTGGAAAATACGCATACGCCGGTGATACGTCGAATGCGTCGGCCGCCTTCAATATTCTCGATTTGCAGGGAGCGGATATTGCCGCGGCGAATATCGGAACGCTTCAGGCGGGAAGTATTCAGGTGCTGGATTCGCTCGATGTCGCGAACCTCGCCAACATCCGCAATGCGCTCACGGTTGGGCCGGGTGGCATCTTGAGTGAAGGCCTCATTTCCGCGCGCGGCGTGAATGTGGATTCGTTTGAATATGTGACGTCTGTTGGGCGCCTTACACCTGGCGGCGGTATCGATTACGACACGATTGATGTGCAGGGGCGATTCGCGTACCTCACAGACTCCTCGAATAACCGAACGTATGTCATTGATGTGAGTAATCCGGCAGCTCCAACGAGCGTTGCAAGCGCGACGATTTCGGCGAACGGTGAAAGCCTCGCGGTCGCCGGCCGGTATGCGTATGTGGCGAATGGAACGGGGGCTTCTGCCTTTGAAGTCGTTGATATTTCTACACCGAATTCGCCTCGAGTCGTTGGAACGATGGCGTCTGCGAGCAGCGTGCAATCCCTTCACGTAGAGGGGAGCTACGCATATGCAGCCGCGGCTGGTCAGGGTGTTCGCGTGATTGATATAAGTGATCCGATCGCTCCGACGACGGTTGGTATGGTGGGACTTGGGAGCAACGTAAACGCATTGGATGTGTATGTTCAGGGGCGGTACGCGTATGTGATCGGGGGAACCGGCTCGATGTACGTTGTTGATGTCAACACATCTAGCCGACCGGTCATCGTTGGCTCGTTGGGCATTTCGAGCGCCCGTTACGTTCGCACGTCTGGTCGATATGCCTACGTCGCCGGGTCGGATAACACGATGAGTGTCATCGATGTTCAAAATCCTGCTGCGCCAACGCAAGTTGCGACAACGACCTTGAACGGCTCGAGTCCGTTTATCGCGATTTCGGGTCGCTACGCGTTTGCAGCCCTGGGGAGCCAAGGATTGCAGATTCTTGATATCACAACACCAACGGCGCCAACGTCCGTTCGATATCTTCCGTCTCTTATGGATGGAAATTTCTGTAGTGAAATTCAGATCGTTGGACGATATCTCTACGGTGCGTGTACAAGCGGCTTCTACGTCATTGACCTCGGAGGAGTGGATGTGACGACGCTTCGTGCGGGAAGTTTGGAATCGTCGGATATCTCTGTCCTTGATCGATTGAGCGTCGCGAATCGCATCGAAGTTGGCGGAGGGATTACCGTAGGCATGAATGGCGTTCATACCGATGGAGAGTTGAGTGGACGCACGCTCCGCGCGATTGATAATGAGGGTACGGCAACGGGATCCGCCGCTATTTTCTTCAAGTCTGTGACGGGAACGGCAGGAACCGCATATCAATTTACAGGTCTCACGAGCTTTACGACCGGAACGGGCGGCTCGCTCGACGCATTGCCTGACCTGAACCGATTCACCTTTGGTACGGCGGTTCAGAGCGCGGCGGCGTTTGTCGCAAACGGATTCTCGAATACGCTCGGGAATAACGCGGTCGGCTTACTTGCGGTTGATATGACGAGCTCAACCACAGGTGGCGCGATTTTCGCGGCTCGCGCATGTGGCGATGCGGTGAACGGAAATATTATGAAGCTTTCGACGGATACGGATACGAGTCGATTCACGTTCCGATGTAACGGTCAGCTGTTTACCGACAATGGTGCATCTGGTAATCCTGCGGACTATGCAGAATTTTTCCCGACGAACGATACCTCGCTCACGGCGGGAGAGGTTGTCGCATTGTCTGATACTGCGGTGACGACGGTCCGTCGCGCGATGTTGGGTGATCGAGAGCGCGTTCTCGGTGTTATCTCGGCGAATCCGCTCATCTTGGGTAATGCAGGTCCGGATGGCGCGAATGAAAACAATCCTTACTTTAAGAAAGTCGGTTTGCTTGGTCAGCTCATCACGAGGGTCTCTGACTCAAACGGACAAATCCGTGCGGGTGACAAGGTGACCGTTGGCGATGATGGGTATGCGGTAAAGGCGTCCGGCGTAGGAATGGTGCTTGGGTACGCGATGGAGCATCTGACGACAGCAACGGGCACGATTCGCGTGTACGTGAATCCGACGTGGTCGGGTGACGGCATCTTCGAAGCGTCGGCGAGTACGACGAATGTGCTTCCTCAAGGCATCGCGACCGCTTCCTCAACATTGTTCGATTCCTATGGGCTTACCTTCGAAGGTTCCGCGTGGAGCGCGTCGTCGAATACGGCATTTGTCTCGTCATTTACGCTCGTGAATAACGTGATTAGCGCGTCGTCGTCATTATTCCAAATCAACGGTACAAATGGCACGTCACTCTTAACGATCTCCGATGTTGGCGATGTCTCGGTTACCGGTGATCTGACGGTTGGTCGTCGATTATTCCTCGGTTCAAAGAATACGGGGGAGGGATCCACCTCTACCTATATCTTTGTCGACGATACGCAGGCGCCGAGTTCGACATATATCGCGACGAACGCTGATGGATGGTCCACGTCGTCAACGTATGATTATGCGGAACGATTCCCGTCTGCCGAAACGCTCGCCGCCGGTGATGTTGTGACGACAGACCCGACGGACATTAATCATGTGAAGCGTTCATCTACAGCGAATGACATTGTCTTGGGTATCGTTTCTACGAAGCCCGGATTTATTACCGGTGCATACGCATCGGGAACGTACCCGATTGCGCTTGCCGGTCGTGTCCCGACGCGGGTTTCGACAGTGAACGGTCCGATCGTGGCTGGCGATCAGCTCGCGCCGTCGAACGAGCCGGGTGTTGCGGTAAAAGCGATTTCTTCCGGTCCGATCATCGGTATTGCGCTCGAGGGATACGACGCGCCGACAGAAGGGAAGATTAGTGTGTTTGTGCAACCAGGCTGGAAAGGCGGCGAAATCGTGTCGGACGCGCAGTCTGGTCCGTCGACAATCGTGTACCAGACCCAGACGTTTGATCCGGGTGTTTCACCGCGCGCCGGCCTTGCTCGTATTTCCGCAGGATCCGTGAGTGTCGACGTTTCTTTTGCAAGTGTTCAGGCGTATCCGCTTATTACGGTGTCGCCATACGGGTTGCCGACGGGAAACTGGGGACTTATCAATGTGAATGACCATGGATTTACGATCACGCTGACGCATCCGGAAACGTTTGATCTCGTCTTTGCGTGGAAGGCTGAGCCATCTGTTTCGGGAGCGGTCATGTCATTCTCTGATGGAACATCCGGCCAGTACGACGCATTGACCGGTCAGGTGGTTGGTTCGCCGACGTCGTCGACGGAGCCTGTGGTACCGGCTGCTCCGACGGATACGACGACGTCGAGTACGGATGTTGCGGGGGATCTTGGTTCAACAACAGGAACGGCACTGTTTCCGGATGAACAGGTTTCGGTAAGTACAGGTACGCAGCCGGGAGGATAAAACCATTTTCTCTTGGTTGCCTAACAACATGCCGGCCAATAGGTCGGCATGTTGTATGCTATACTCATAACCAGTCGCCATTTATCCCAACTTATGGAATCTCTTTTTAATCCAAACACACGCTCGTTTGATTCTGCGCGTCTCGCTCTATGGCTTGCGCGCATTGTTGATTATTGTTTGTACGCGTCCGTCATTCTTATCCCGTTGTTTTTTCTTCCGTTCACGCTCGACGTTCTCGAGTTGAACAAGCAGACGTTGCTCGCGATGTTGTGCGGGCTCGGTGTGATCGCGTGGATCGGTCAATCGCTTGCGCTCGGAAAATTCCGATTTGGTCGATCATGGCTCCATCTCGTGGTTGCAACATTTCTAGGAGGATATGCTGTCACGAGTTTGTTTTCGCAGGATAGATACCTTTCGATTGTTGGGAATTTCGGTCAGATGCAATGGGCGCTCGCGAGTATCGTTGCGTTTGTCGTGAGTTACGTCCTCATCTCGAATACTGTTCGAGGCACAACGAAGCTCTATCATCTCTTGCTGGCGTTTTTGGGATCAGCGACGCTTGTTGGCGTGTTGGGATTCCTTAATATCGTTGGACTCCCGGTATTGGGACTTTTCGGCGATGCTGCAAAGGCGAAGACGTTTAATACGATCGGTACAATCAACTCGTTGGGTGTCTTCATGACATTTCCGTTGATTTTGGCCGCATCGTTGACGGTTCTTGGATGTAAAGATGAGGCGTGCGTGCTTGGAAAAGAAGGAAAAAAGTCGGTTGCGGCAAAAGCGCTCGTGTGGGCGAGCATCGGCGTGTCCGTCGTTCTGGCAATTGTGATCGATTATTGGGTCGTGTGGGCGACGATTCTATTTGGAACGTTGCTCTTGGTCGGTATCCCGGCGCTTCGCGCTCGTCGCGTTGAGCGATCGGTGAAACTCGTTGTTCCATCCGTGCTTGTTGTGTTGTCGGTGATACTGCTCGTGTTCCGAACGCCGCTTCATGTTAGTCTTCCGTCTGAAGTTGCGCCTTCAGCGTCCGCGACGTGGGGGATTGCGCGACAGACGCTGCAGGACATGCCGCTTTTCGGCTCGGGTCCGGGCACATGGATTTTTGACTACGCGAAGTATCGCCAGGCGGCCGTGAACCTTTCGCAATTCTGGACGGTTCGGTTCGAGCGTGGACTCTCGACGTTCCTCACGCTCCCAGCGATGATCGGATTGATTGGGATGGCGTTGTGGCTCATTCTGATTATCTCTGCAGTCGTGAAAAGTACAAGCCATCTTCTCCTCGAGAGAAACGATGATTCGTGGCAGGCGTATCTCACGGTGTTCGTTACGTGGGCAACGGTTGTCTTTAGCGCGTTCGTGTATAACTACAACTTCACGCATCATTTTGTCTTTTGGTTTCTCCTCGGGCTTCTTGCTTCGCTCGTAACGCGGGAGACGTTCGAATGGGATGCGCGCACGTCAGCATGGGGTTCTGCGTTGCTCTCGTTTGCCTTCCTATTGTCGTGCGTTGCGATGATTTCGGGCATGTGGCTTGCGGGTCAGCGGCTTTTTGCTGATGTGAAGTATGCGCAGGCTGTTGCGGACTATCGGGCAGGAAAATCAATTCAGGAATCGATTGATAAGCTTGAAGGCGCTGTTGCGTTGAATAAGTGGAACGATGCGTATTACCGGAATTTGTCGCAAGCGTATCTCGTCCGAGCAAGTCAGGAACTTCAAGGCCCTGCAGATGCTGAACGTGCGAAGAAGGTGAATGCTTCTGTTACGACGGCGGTTGATCGTGCAAAGCAAGCAACGGTTATTTCACCGGCAAACGTAGATAACTTTGCGAACTTCGCGCTCGTTCTTCAATCGATTGCGTCGTTTACGCGTGGCGCAGATGAGCGCGCGATCGACATGTACCGCGAGGCACAGGCTCGCGAGCCTAACAATCCGGCATTCATCTCGGAAGTTGGTAAACTGTATATCTTGCGCTCGGATGCGTATCGCTCGCTCTACCAATCGAACGACGAAGCGGTGCGGCGTGATGCGGAGGCGAACGTTAAGGCCGAGTTGGACAAGGCGGCGGATGCCTTGAATCAGGCCATTCAAACAAAACCGGATTACGCGCCAGCGCACTACAGCCTCGGTTTGGTGTATGAACGCCAAGGCCGTGTGAAAGACGCGATCACGAAGCTTGAGCAGGTGCTTTCGGTGGATAATAAGAATGTCGGCGTCGCGTTCCAGCTTGGTATTCTGTACTATCGCAATAACGAAAAGGATAAGTCACAGAATCTCTTTGAGCAGCTCGTCGCGTTTGATCCGAATTATTCCAACGCGCGCTGGTACCTCTCCGCACTTTACGAAGAGAAGGGGAGGTATGATGACGCGATTACGCAAGTCACTCGCGTTAAAGAACTGAATCCGGGGAACAGCGTTATTGATGAGCGGATCACGTATCTGCAGGGTCTCAAGAAATCGAAGGCGCCTCCGACGACGCGTCCGCTCCCGAACCCGGTTACCGAGCGCGTTGAGAGTCCTCGAGAGCAGAATCCCGTTCAAACGCCATAATCTTCATGTCTGGGTCATGGATGCAACGTCTCAAGCGGTGGTTCCACGCGGAGCCGCCGCTTTCGGATGTTGTGGACTCGCGCTCGTTTGAGCGGTTGTGTCGCGAAGACCCGGTTGCTGCACGCGCCGCACTATTGGCTGACCAGCGGTCGCTCGCCGATGAGCTTGAGCAAACATATCAGGCCTACGAAGAACGACTTGCGTCGGTATCGCTTCGACTTCGGCGCATGACGGATGAAGAAGTGCAGCGAGAAGCAACGGTATTGCGTAACGCGCAGGATGGATTGCGTCGGTTGATTCGTCGCATCGATGCGTCAGCGAAGACCGCTCGTGAATTGGAGCGCGAATTGCATGAGTGGGAAGGCCGAGGAGATGAGCCGGGGCCGCAACACGCGGATCACCCGCTAGTTCGCGCCGAGGTGATTCGATCAGAGCTTGCGACACGGGGTGATTTACAGCGAATGATCGCCATTTCTCCCGAGGAATCCCCGTTTCGGCTAGCGGTTCCGTCAGAGCCGGAGCAGGAAGAGGCGGTGGAACCGGAGGGGCCTCGTGTTATTGCGTTTGGCTCGTATGAAACGTCATCGGATGAGCCGGAATCGCTTCATCATCCGGATCCATCGCACTTGCTCACGGTTATTCGTATGGAAACTCATGAGGCAGAGCGGTGGCATGGGCATCATCAAACGGATCCAGAATCCCTTGAGCAGGTGCACTATCTTCGCGATTTGCATGCGGCGCTCAAGCGTATTGACCGCGAAAAGGGTATTCGTCGAAACAGGCTCGCATACGCCGTACGGATGCGGGAGGAGGTGTAATGTCGTACAAACCTACGAGCTGCACGGATTGACCCGTGCATTTTTTATTGCTAGAAAAAGAATACGTTCATTTGGAGGGGTATATGACTCGTGGGTTTCGGTCTTCTTCACATATCTGCGAAGAGGTGATGCGTCTCATGAAGATTGGGGACGGACTTACGGACGGACCCGACCTGACAGAACAAGAAGCAGAGGCGCTCGACGCGCATGTAGAGGGCTGCCCTGCGTGCCGCGACGAGGAAGCGTGTTCGCTTGAGCGAGAGCATCTTCGTCAGAAATCGCGACAGCATCATTTTCACGTCGCGAACTAGCAACAACGCTTCGCATCTTATCTGTATCCGCGTTTGAAGTCTCAAGCGCGGTTTTTTATTTTTGTCAGCGATGGTTATTCGTGTCGGGTGAAGACGGAATCTCCGAGACGAACCTCTGCAAGGGGTTTTGGCGCATCGTGCTGTATCGTTTCGGTCACGACGTGATGATCTGGCATGTCTGCAATAATCTCTGTTTCGACGCACGAGGCGCTCTCGGTATCTTCGTCGGAGATAGGCCCATCGAATACCCAGCGTAGCTTGATCTCTTTTTCGTCGAATGCGACCCCGATGTAGCGAACGGAGCGGGAGATTTCGCCGAGGAGCGCTCGTTGAACGGAAAGAAGGACGCGGGTGCGGAGTGGGGTGTTCGTCGTCATACGGGTGGTGATTGAAGGGTATTGTGCGATGAAAGCGGCTTTTCGTACAACGCGCACGGGTTCGATCCCGTCAGCGTCTCTTCTAACAAAAAACGTCCGCCTGATGGCGAACGTTTTTTATGGTGGACCGTAACGGGAATCTCCGTCGCTTCGCTCCCACGAAAGGGCTTCCGCCCTCTCGTGAACTCTCCCCGGTAAAAGTGGGAAACTTCCGGCACGCAAGAAAAAACCCCGACTGTGCCGGGGTGTTTTCTTGGTGGACCGTAACGGGATCGAACCGTTGACCTCTTCCATGCCATGGAAGCGCTCTACCAGCTGAGCTAACGGCCCTAGGAGTCGATGGCGTAAACGTCCGCAGCGAGCGGATGTTCGTGTCTGAGACGACGACGGGTCGTACGCGTAGCGATACGGCCCTAGGAGCTCTTATTGATGCGTCGAGAGGATGCCATGGATTATGGCATTCGTCAATGCGAGAAATGGACGATCGTTCTTGATCCTTTTCCATTTTTAGGATAGTCTCCGCGAGAGTTATGCCTCTCCAAATCGGGATTGTTGGTCTTCCAAACGTGGGAAAATCCACGTTATTTTCCGCGATCACCAAGAAGGCGGTTGATTGCGCGAATTTCCCGTTTTGTACCATTGATCCCAATGTCGGTGTTGTTGAAGTACCGGATGATCGGTTGGTAAAACTTTCTGAAATTTCGCACTCAAAAAAGATCGTTCCAACGATTATTGAATTCGTTGATATCGCCGGTCTTGTGAAGGGTGCTGCCGAAGGGCAGGGGCTTGGAAACGCCTTTTTGTCGCATATCCGTGAATGCGACGCAATTGCACAGGTGCTTCGCGCGTTTCAGGATCCGAATGTTATTCACGTTGATGGGGCGATTGATCCGCTTCGAGATGTTGAAACCATCGGTGTGGAGCTCGCGCTCGCGGACGTCGCAACGGTGACGAAACGTCATCAAGGCGTTGAACGCCAGCTGAAATCTGGAAAGACGAAGGAATTGGAGGCGGAGCTTGTGACGCTTGGTCGTGCCAAACAAGAACTTGAAACAGGGAAAGCTCTTCGTGATGTGGAATGGACGGACGAAGAACGAAAACTCTTGAAGGGATTGTCATTGCTCACGATGAAGCCGATGCTGTTCGTGGTGAATGTGAGTGAGGAACAGCTCCAAGACGGTTCTTGGGAGACCGCGTTGCGAGGAACGAGTCTCGAGGGCCGAGTGGTACCGGTATGCGTCAAAATGGAAGCGGAGTTCCTCTCGATGAATGCGGATGAGAAGAAGGAATATCTCGAGACCGTAGGGCAGACGGAATCCGGTCTCGATCGACTTATCGTTGAGGCGTATCGAACGCTTGGATTAATTACATTCCTTACGACGGGTGAAATGGAGACGCGTGCCTGGACGATTGTGGCGGGAACGAAGGCACCGCAGGCTGCTGGCGTGATTCATACGGATTTTGAGAAGACGTTTATTCGCGTGGAAGTGACGAACTGGAAGGATATTATCGAGCTTGGCAGTGAGGCGAAGTGTCGTGAGAAGGGACTCGTGCGCATCGAAGGGAAGGACTATGTGATGCAAGATGGTGACGTGTGTTATTTCCGAGTAGGCGCGTAGCGTTACCATGTGATTTCTGAAGGAGGAAAAGGCGGAGTGTTATACTGAACGTCAACTATGACTCAACCTGTACGAAAAGTGATCATCCCTGTTGCAGGGCTTGGTACGCGGTTCCTTCCGGTGACAAAGGCGATGCCGAAAGAGATGTTGCCGATCATCGACAAGCCGATCATTCAATACGTTGTTGAAGAAGCGGTTGCCTCGGGAATCACAGATATTATCCTTGTGACGAGCCATGCGAAGCGTCCGGTGGAGGATCATTTTGACGATAACAAGGAGCTTGAGGGGTGGCTGACGAAGCAGGGGAAGACAGATCTCCTCGAGCAGATTCAAGGAATCGGGAAGCTCGCGAATTTCGTCTATATCCGCCAGAAAGGACCGTACGGGAATGCGACGCCGGTGTTGAACGCCGCGCATGTGATCGGTGACGAGCCGTTTGCCGTTGTGTTTGGCGATGACGTGTTTGATTGCAAGGTGCCCCGTCTGCAGCAGATGATCCGTGTCTACGAAAAGTACGGTGATCCGGTATTGGGCGTTACAAAGGTGGAACGTGAGGACATCAAGCGATACGGGATCATTGAGCCTGAAGCGACGGTCGAAAAAGGTGTGTACCAGCTCAAGAGCGTGGTTGAAAAGCCGGAACCGGACAAGGCGCCGTCACGGCTTGCAGCAACAGGCGGATATATTTTGACACCCGATATCTTTCAGGAGATCCGCGCACTCAAGCCCGGCCATGGCGGCGAATATGTGACGCTTGATGCGATCCGCCATTTAATGGCGCGTCGTCCGGTGTATGCCTGCGAAATTGATGGAACGTATTACGACACCGGATCAAAAATCGGTTGGCTCACGGCAAACTTTGAAATGGCGTTGAAGCGTCCGGAGATGGCGAAGGACGTGAAGCGCATGATCAAACGGTTTGGGAAGTCCGCGTAGTTTTTCCCTCGAATCGCAATAGTGCGATACAATAGGCGTCGTATGTTACGACGCCGTTTGTTTTCATTTGCATCTGCGCTCACGCTGTGTGCGGTGCTGTTCGGTCAGGGGTGTACGCGCGGTCCGGATGCGGCAACGGCTGCAGCGGCAAAACGCGTTGAACTGAATGTCTGGGGCGTCATTGATGACGTAGATGCGTACAGTGATATTTTGAAGGACTATCACACGCTTCATCCAAACGTGACGATTAACTATCGGCGCTTGCGTCTCGAAGAATTTGAATCTGAAGTATTGAACGCGCTCGCAGAAGATCGAGGGCCAGATATTTTCATGGTTCATAATTCCTGGATTGGGAAGTATCAATCAAAGATTGCGCCCATGCCGCTTTCGACCAAGGTCGCCGTTCAGCGTGTTGTCGGCACCGTGAAGAAGGAAACGGTGTATGTGCTCGAGAATCAGCCTTCGATATCCGTTCGGACGTATAAAAACAACTACCCAGACGCGGTTATCGCGGATACGGTGAAAACCGTGAATGTGTCGACAAAAGCGGATACACGAGACATGCAGCAACGTATTCTCGCGGTTCCGATGTCGGTTGATACGCTCGGGTTGTACGTGAACAAGGACTTGTTGAACGCCGCGGGAATCGCGACGGTTCCTTCAACGTGGGATGCGTTTCAGACGGCGGTCCCGCGTCTTGTAAAACAGGATGCACAAGGGGAGTTGCTTCAGTCTGCTGTTGGACTTGGTACGGGATATAACGTTGAACGGGAGCCGGATATTCTTGCGGCGCTCATGATGCAAAATGGAACGGTGATGTCGGCAGAAGATGGTTCGCCGACGTTTTCACAACTTCCGGCATCGTTAAGCAATGTGCGCGAAGAGCCGCCGGCGTATCGTGCGCTTGAGTTTTATACGGATTTCGCGAATCCAGCGAAGTCTGTGTATACCTGGAATGCAAAGCAGCCGAACTCGCTTGATGCGTTTATTCAGGGGAAGGCTGCGTTTTTTATCGGATATAGCTATCATTTGCCTATCATTCGCGCACGAGCGCCAAAGATCAATCTTGGTATTTCACCGTTTCCGCAGATTGAGAATACCCCCATCGTGAACTTCGCGAATTATTGGAACTGGACCGTGTCGAAAAAGACAAAAAATGTCGATATTGCGTGGAATTTCTTGAATTTTATGATCCAACCGCAGGAGGCGAAGAAATATCTCGATACAGCCAAGCGACCTGCGGCAGAAAAATCGTTGCTTGAATCACAGCTTGAGGATGAGAGCGTTGGCGTGTTTGCATCGCAGGTTTTGACGGCGAAATCCTGGTATCGCGGAACAGATCCTCGAGCGATGGAGGATGCCTTTGAAGTGATGGCGGAAAACGTCCTCGCCGGTACGGAGGAAATCCCGACGGCCATTCGGAATGCGCAAACGAAAGTCGCTCAAACGATTGAATATTCATTTTAGCGAGATACCGGTCGTGCTATGATAGTCACGATGAAAACGGTTTTTCGCGTTACTCTTCTCCTGCTCGGTGTTTTTGGAATCGCGTTGGCGTCTCCTGTGCAGGCCGTGGGGCTTTTTCAGGACTGCTCCCAGCCGGGAGATGATGCGGGGTTTAGCTATACCTGTCTTGATGAGGCGACCTGCTTGAGTTTGAACGGTGGACCTGCGGGAAGTTGTGGTCTTGGAGCGCCTGCAGAGGCAGTATGCTGCAAGAAGCCTCTTGCGACATCTGGACCGTCCGCGCCCGTTCAATGCACGGATCAGGGCGGGTCGTGTCGTTTGCAGTGTGATCCGAATGAAAAGAGTATCGGGCAATTCAACTGTTTGACGGGATACGCATGTTGCAAGTCCTCACAGCTTCTTCAGGAAGAAAATTTATTCAATTGTCCGACGGATGAACCGTGCACGACGCCGGCGACAGGTGGTGCGCAAGCTCCGGCGGGAACAGGGGCTGGAACCGGTGGAACAGATGCCGGAACACAAGCGCAACCATCGACAGGCGAAGGGGGCGTTCCGATTCAACAGTCTCCGGATCGGCTCGTGCTTCCAGCGTGTGTGAGTAGCGGGAACTGTACGTTAAACGATATCGTTCAAGCAGGGGTGAATTTTGCGACATTTATCATGGGGCTTTCCGGCGCATTGTTCTTCGCTGTCTTTATTTATGGTGGTGCCTTGTATCTCCTCTCTTTTGGAAACAAGAGTCGCGTGCAAAAAGGAAAGGATGCGATCAAGGGCGCGGTGATCGGAATGATTTTTGTTCTTGGTGCATGGACGATCGTGAATACGCTCGTAAAGGGATTGAAGGGTGAATCGTCAACGACCACCGCACCAACGAAATGTGAAGCGCAGGGTGCTGGATATAGCTGTGTCGCGCTTACAGGGTCGACCTCGCAGGCCGCCGTTGCAGATGGCGAAGCGAAGGGGTATTCCTGCAAAACGGGATTGTGCCCAGGAGCTGTCAATGTGTTGTGCTGTAAATTGAAGTAATATGTGGCGCCTCACACGTGGGCTGGCGCTCGCTGCGGTGTGCATCCTTGTGTACGTAAACGGGGCATTTGCGTTGACGGGCACGGGTGAAATTGGAGATCCCTGTCCGATCACGGCAAATGATTACTACATCACCCGTGAGATCGGGAAGTTAGGCCTCGTTATTAAAAAAGCGACCTGTCAGGGCGGTGATGCGTGCATTGAGGGGAGTCCGGCGCCTATTTCAAATGTAGATCGCAAGCCGTACGTGTGGATCCCGCAACAAGATGAATGCAAAAACACGCAGGAGCATACATTCCTCGGGCCGAGTTCCGTGGGAGGATGCTGTGTGTACTTTGGGCTTCCGGAAAAAGAGGTGAAAGGCACGGGAGGATCGTCCACGGATTTGCCGGATGCGCTCGGCACGAACTCGCTCTTCGTCATTATCAACCGCATCATCACTGCCTTTCTCGGCATGGTGGGAGCTTTCACCTTTGCTGTCTTTATCTACGCCGGTGTCACCTGGATGACCGCCGGATCATCTGACCGTGTTCAACACGCAAAAGACACCATGAAATATGCGGTCATCGGTCTTGCGATGATCGCCCTCTCGTATGCGATCACGCTCTTTGTGATTGGCGCACTCACAAGACCCGCCTCTGTTCAATCTACACCCGCGCCGGAAGCGGCTGCTCCTGCGGAGCTTCAATGATATGATGTGGCTTATGGAACGAACGCGGTCCGTGAATCGTATGACGGTATGGATGTTGGCGTTTCTTGCATGTGCAAGTCTTTTTATTGGGAATGTTCGTTCGGTGCAGGCCGCGACATGCGGCGGCGTCGGAGGGATTTGCCAGACCGGATCCATTCCTGCCGGAAAAAGCAATGCGTGTACGGGCGATCAGATCTATCTCGGTGATATTTCCGACACGGCGCTTCAGGCGCTGTATGGTATTGCTCCGGGGGATACGGTCGGCGGTTGTGCGGGAGATTGCTGTATTCCGAAAGGTACGTCGTTATGTCAGCGGGCGGGTGGAACATTCGCGCCATCATCTGATCCGAGTCAGGCATGGTCGTGTGTGTTATCGGGGTGCGCGCAGCCGCTTTCGTCCGCGGGTTCGTTGAATCAGGCGTGTACGGGATCGCAAACATGTTGCCTCGGGAAGGCACCGAGTTGTGCAGATGCAGCGAAGCAAACGATGGATTCAACGTTGATCGCTTCGGCGGGTTGTGTAAAAGACGCTGCCGCGTGTTCGGGAAAAGGTGGCGTGCTTGCCACTGCACCGTCAGAATGTGCACCGGGTGTGTGTTGCGTCATGAAACTTGGATCGAGTTTTTCAACGTGCGCAGAGATCGCGAGTACGAAATTGGGTGGAAAACCCGTGGACGTAAAATGTGTAGACGAGGCATCTTCGTGCCCTTCGGGTTTTGCATCGCTTGATTCCGGATCAGCGACGCCTTCGGATTGTAAGCCGACGGAAAAATGTTGTTTTGCAGATAAGGGCACGGGAACAACCGGAAAGACGGGATCTCCGGCAACACCGGCAAAGCCAAAAGTTCAGGGGATTTTTCAGCCGCTCGTTGATCCGCTTGGTGGCGCATCGCTCTTCGTCATTATCAACCGCATCATCACTGCCTTTCTCGGCATGGTGGGAGCTTTCACCTTTGCTGTCTTTATCTACGCCGGTGTCACCTGGATGACCGCCGGATCATCTGACCGTGTTCAACACGCAAAAGACACCATGAAATATGCGGTCATCGGTCTTGCGATGATCGCCCTCTCGTATGCGATCACGCTCTTTGTGATTGGCGCACTCACAAGACCCGCCTCTGTTCAATCTACACCCGCGCCGGAAGCGGCTGCTCCTGCGGAGCTTCAATGATCTATGTTTCGACGCCTATTCTTTATCACGTTCATCGCTTTTTTTATTTTGACGTGTTCGTTTGCGTATACCGCGCAAGCCGCAGGTGGCGTGAACGCGCCGTGTCCGCAATCTGGAGCGACGCATGTCCCTCAATACATTAAACTATTGGGTGATTTAGAGTTAAAAAGCGCGACGTGCCAGACCCAGATCGGGTGTAACGCGGGAAAGCTTCCTGGGTACAATGGATTTTGGGATACAGAAACGACGGAATGCGATACGAAAGCGGCGGAGCCGCTTGGATGCTGCATGTATTTTAAGGATGCAAAACAGCAGGTTGTTTCGGAACAAGAATGCGTTTCGATCGGTGCGTTTTGCTCAAAAACGCAATGCGTTTCTCCTGATACGAACATTGGCCATTGTGGTTTAGAGGCGGATTTGTCGACGCCAAGAGCGCATTGTTGCCGTAAAGGGGTTTCCTCGAAGCCATCCGATACGGGAACGCTCGGTTCTTCTTCGAAAATTTCTAATCCACTCGGAGTGAACTCTATCGCTGCGATTATCAACCGTATTATCACCGCCTTCCTCGG
>CAYMTE010000006.1:0-4173 GCA_964393325.1 uncultured Gammaproteobacteria bacterium | reverse complement strand
CGGCGTCGGTGGCGCCGCCAACGCCGTCGGAGGCCGCGACACCTGTTGAACTGGAGTGATATGATGACACATATGTTTCTTCGCGCTCGAACGATTATCGTAAGCCTTGTTGTGTGGTCTATCGCCGTGCTTCCTGCACACGCGGCTCCGTATGGCTTTCCGGATCCGTTGAACGACGCGGATGTGCCGACGCTTATTAATCGCATCATCACCCAAGTGCTGGGGATTATTGGCGCGTTGTTCTTTTTGATGTTTTTGTGGGGCGGTTTTCAGTACCTGACCGCAGGAGGTGATACAAAAAAGGTTGGGAGTGCACAAAAAACGCTCGTAAATGCCGTGATTGGGATTCTTATTATCGCCGTGGCATACGGCATTGTGCAATCGCTGATCACGGTTTTCGCAACGGTCCAAACCCCGGCTTGACGAAGAGGGAGAAACGGCTCGACGGTCTATCGACCGACTGCTATTCTATGCGCATCCCTAGGTATGAAAGGAGGTGACGCATGACATGACGCTTACTTCAAAATCGTTTGCACGAGCGGCTGCGACCGTAGGACTCGCTCTTTCAATCGCATTGCCGACGGCTGCGCTCGCGCAACCAAATAGTCTCAACGTAAACGATCTCGGCGTCGGTGCCATCGAAGGTTCGATTAAACTCGGATCAGGCGATGTCCGCAAGACAGCCGCGAATATTATCAACGTCGCGCTTGGATTCCTCGGAATTATCGCGGTGGTGATTGTTCTCCTCGGTGGATTCAAATACATGGTCGCCGGTGGGAACGAAGAAAAGACGACCGAAGCCAAGAAACTCATCGTTTCTGGTATCATCGGTCTCGCTATCATCCTTTCTGCATGGGCGATTACGAGCTTCGTGATTACACGTCTCGTGACCGCGACCCAGGACGTCTAACTCCTTTCCCGATATGTTGAATAACACACGGCTTCGTGCCGCGATTGCGCCGTTTCTGCTCGCCATAACGCTTGGATGTGCGATTGCGCCATTGGCAGCATCGGCACAAACTCCTGCGGGAGGATCATCGGGTGGCTTCGGCGGAGCACTGACGGGTGGTCTTCAAAAGGCTGCCCCGAAAGAGCTCCAAGGAGCGACGGATTTGAACGCGATCATTGGTCGGCTGATTAGCGCCGTGATCGGGTTTCTGGGGGTCGTTTTGTTCCTCTATCTCATGTACGGTGGTTTCCTTTGGATGACTGCCGGTGGAGATATGGGGAAAGTAAAGGAGGCGACTGCGATTATTCGCAATGCCGTGATTGGCCTTGTGATTATCGCCGCGTCGTACGCAATTGCGAACTTCGTTATTACGCAGATCGCAACGGCAACGTCTGGAGCCTCGCAAGGACAGGGGGTTCCATCGCAAACTCCGTAATTCTTTATTCATCACTCTGGTTGTATGAAGCATGTGAAGACCTTGTGGCGCTCAGCGGTCACGACCGCACTGCTCGCGTTGCCATCCGTGGCGGCCGCGCAGGGTCAGAATCCGTTTGAACGCGCTGCCAATTTGGCGGGCGAGGTTGGAAGCAACGCAGGACTTGGTGAACCCAAGCCGCTGACACAGATTATCGGGCAGATTATCAATATCGCGCTCGGTTTCCTGGGTATCGTGTTGCTGTTCTACCTCTTGTACGCGGGTTTCTTGTGGATGACGGCGGGTGGAGACGAAGGAAAGGTGAAGACGGCTCGTACGATGATTTCGCAGGCCATTATTGGTCTCATCGTCATCGTTGCGGCGTTTGCCATTTCGACATTCGTGCTCGGATCGCTCGTCAATGCCACACAGGGCTAAGGGCGTTCGCTGCGCAACGAACACGAAAGCTCCCCATCCGGGGAGTTTTCGTATGTGCTACCCTCCTGTTTATGCGAAAAGCTATCACCGTCTTCGCTCTCGCGCTGGCATGGTGTGCGGCCTTGATTTCGTGGTCGTCGTTTCCTGATCCGGACGCGCTGTATCACGCGACGCTTTCACGTATTACCTGGGAACAGGGTGCGCTCCATGCATTTCCATGGCTTGATCTGACATCGCTTGGATCATCGTTTGCGGATCATCATTACCTCTTTCATACATTGGAAGCTCCGTTTGTTGTTTTGTTGGGTTTCGCGTTTGGTGCGCGTGTCGTCGCGGTGCTTCTTGCGGCGGCGTTTATCCTCACGATATACCTCGTTTTTCGCTGGATGCGCATTTCCTATGCGGGTTTATGGACGCTGCTTCTCGCGGGTTCAGGTCCGCTTCTCTTCCGATTATTGCTCGCGAAAGCGTCACCACTCGCATTGATGTGGTTCGTGCTCGGTCTTGCATCGGCCTGGATGCGACGACCATGGATAGTATGTGCGATTGCCGCGCTGTTTGCGCTCTCGCACGGCGGATGGATCTATCTTCTTGGTTCTATTGTGCTCCTTGCTGTAGGAGATGCGGTTTTTCGCCGAGTTGTCGAAGAGATGCCGATGGTAACGAGCGTTCGTCTCTCGTTGTGGCGCGAGACTGCCGCGGCGTTCGTAGGAGCGGGGATTGGCACGATACTTCATCCGAATTTTCCAGAGAATCTTTCTTTTTTGTGGGTACAGGTTGTGAAAATCGGCATCGGCACGCCATTTCAGCATGTCATATTGGGGAGTGAGTGGCTTCCTGTTGGTCCGCTGTGGCTTCTCGCCGGCGTTGCGCCATGGCTTATTGCGTTTGGCGGCGGCGTGCTTGGTCTATTAACCGCGAGACGAGCCTCGATGGACTATCGATCTGCGCGGGCGATGATCGCGTTTGCGCTTCCTGTAGCCGCGCTTGTTGCACTAACGCTCAAGAGTCGTCGGAGCGTTGAATATTTGATTCCCGCGCTCGCACTCTGGATTCCGTGGATATGGCAGATGGTTGATATGCGGCGGCTTCTCGCGTCGCTTCGAGAAGCGTTTTCGCCCTCGTGGTGGCGCCTTGCGGCAGGTCTTCTCGTCATTTCTGCGAGCGTTCTGGTAGGAAAACAGCTTATCGACACATATCAAGGATTACATCGAAGCGTATATCCCGACGGTGTATATCGTGACGCGTTTCAGGCGATTTCGGATCGCGCGAATCCGGGTGATCGCGTGTTTCATTCAGACTGGGATGAATTTCCCGTGCTGTGGTCGTTGGATGATCGACTGAAATACATCGCGGGACTTGATCCAACATTTTTATACGAAGCATCGTCAACGCGTTCGGATGCGTACCGCGATGTAACATGGGGGAGAGCGAGCACGACACGAGATCAGCTATGGAGCGTTGTGCATGACATGACGCAATCGAGATTTGTGTTTATCGACAAACGAGATCATGCCGCACTTGTTGATCTCGTGAAGAACGATGCGCGGTTTTCGTTACTGCGTGAGACGAATGACGCGGCAACATTTGAAGTGCATCCGCTATGAGTCGCATTCGCATCACGGTGCCGACGTGGAACGAAGCGGTTGTGATTGAACGCAATCTTCGCCTGCTTGTCGAGGCTGTTCGGACGCATCTTCCGACGCATAAAGTGACGATTGAGGTCGCGGATAACGCCAGCACGGACGACACGCGAGCTGTTGTTCAATGCGTAAAAACGGGCCTTTCCAATGTTCATCTTTTGGAATGTGATGAACAAGGAAAAGGATTGGCTATCAAAACTTCATGGAGTCATGATCTTGATACGGTCGACGTTCTTGCATTTACCGACGCCGATCTCGCGGCGGATCTCAACGCGCTTCCGCGACTCATTGAGCCGATCGTTCGGGGTGAGGCGGACGTGGTGTGTGGGTCAAGATTTTTAGGAGGACGTATTGAGCGATCATGGATGCGAGAGATTGCGTCGAGACTCTACCGGTTGTTGCAGCGCGGCATCCTTTCTCTTCCGGTGAGAGATGCACAGTGTGGATTCAAAGCGATTTCGAATCGTGCCGCTCGAGAGCTGTTGCCGCTTTGTCGTGAGCGAGGGTGGATGTTTGATAGTGAGCTTCTCGCGTGCGCCGCGAGGCGGGGATATCGTGTTCGGGAGATTCCGGTGGACTGGATCGAGCATCGTGATCCAGCAAGGCGTAGCGCGTTGCATCTGTTTCGTCATGGATGGGGGTTTTTAGCGGGGTTGATCCGGATACGGCGGAATGTCAATCAGGGTTGACAAAATCGTCGTTTTGTGCTATACATGGAGCACTCGTGA
>CAYMTE010000005.1:73568-74937 GCA_964393325.1 uncultured Gammaproteobacteria bacterium | reverse complement strand
CGGAGCCAACATAAATCACCCCAATCACGGGGTGTTTTATGTTGCTTCAGGGTTGGTAGATCGAACCGGGGGAATGGTAAAACCGGGAGGCTTTACTTGCGGAGGAGAGTTATTCGAGAACCTTTGGGTTCTCGAAAGCGCAAGCCGACGAACGTCGGCCGAGCAGTGAGACGCCCCACCCTCGGAGCCAAGTAGAACCGACCGCAACAAAAGGCTCTAACCTCGTCCAGGATGCGGAGCCCGTAAAAACTCTTCTGTTTGAGCCATCTCTTTTCGGATGACTGTTGGACGGTCGAACCTGATATACTTACGTCATGTTTACAAAAGAAGAGCTGGAAGAAGCGCTTCGCGCAATAACCTCAACAATAAGTAAGTGCGAAAAGGTGCTACCAAAATTGAAGCAAGGCACCTCGCAACACACGCTCCTCGTGCGAAGAATCAAAGCGTTCAACATTGCATCGTCGTTGATAACGCAAGCTCTGAAGGAGTCCTAGACGCACTTGGCAAGATTCGGAATCGGAATGTGGACGTAAGCCGTGCTACGCATTCTTCATGAGAAAAACGGAATACACCGTTCGATCAAATATTTTTCTCTGGCAAGGCACCGCAGCCTGGCATTTTGTGCGCATCCCGAAAAAACAATCTGCGGAACTCAAAAAACAGTTTGGCGCTGTCGCGAAGGGCTGGGGATCGATCCCTGTCTCGATACTTCTGGGAAAAACTCGCTGGAAGACATCCATCTTCCCCGATAACACATCAGGCACATACCTCCTACCACTCAAAGCTGCCGTACGAAAAAAGGAAGGATTGTCCAGCGGAGACGCTGTTCGCTTTCTATTACAGGTACTAGCGTGACCATCCTTCACGAACGCTTTGCCGCATCTGTCCGCCCCTTCTTCTTCACGCACGACGCACACCGGCATCCGTGCGGCTTGATGTACTCATTAAAATATTCCTTGCCATAATCATACGTAATCTCTTCACCCGCTTTGATCCGCTTCGTGGAGTAGATGTAGATGCGATTTTTCGAAAAACGCACCTCTGCATTGGGACGGCAGGCGTGGTTGATGTAGCGCGCGATGTTCTTTCGCGTACCGCCAAGAACCGCTTTGCCGTTTTCGAGATCGAAGAGATACCGGCCGCCGACACGATCTGCGACATCGCTCGAAACAAGTTTGCCCCAGTATTCAATGAGAAATGTATTCTTTGGAATATCTTCAACGGCAAAAATGCCCAAACCGCTCTGGCTACGGCCGACGCGAAGGGGAACGATCTGCGGACGGGGGATGGGATACGGCATTGCGTTCAGAAAACCTAAAAAGTAGGCCGCAAGCATACAAACATATTTTTCTTTGGTCGAGAGAGGCGT
>CAYMTE010000005.1:58533-73468 GCA_964393325.1 uncultured Gammaproteobacteria bacterium | reverse complement strand
GGTATCTTCATGGATCACTATGCGTCATCCAAAAAGCGTTCTCATCGTCGCGCTTATCGCGCTCGTCAACATGCTTGGGTATGGAATCATTATTCCGCTCATGTATGGCTATTCTAAGAAATTCGGCCTATCGGATTTTGACAACGGATTGTTGTTTACATTGTTTTCGGTGTGCCAATTCATCTCCACACCAATCATCGGACGCTTGTCGGATAAATACGGACGCCGACCCATGCTTCTCATCTCCATCGTTGGAACCGCCGTGTCCTTCTTCTTGATGGCATGGGCGCCGAACGCCGCGTTTCTCTTCATCTCGCGTATTATTGATGGACTGACAGCAGGGAACATCCCCGTCGTTTTTGCCGTCATCTCTGATTCGACGAAGCCAGAAGAGCGCGCGAAGGCGTTCGGACTCATCAGCTCTGCATTTAACTTTGGATTCGTGTTCGGCCCAGCGATCGCCGCGGCAACCATCGCGATTACCCCCGCGCTTCCATTCATTATCGCCGGCTCAATCACCGTTCTCGCCGCACTCCTCACGTTCTTCTATCTCCCCGAAACGAACACACATCTCGGCGAGGTCAAAGAGGGAAAATTGTTCGACTTCAAGCGCATCTGGCACATGCTGTTTGATCCGAATGTCGGCGTGACGTTCCTCATTTCGCTTATCTTCTTCCTCGCATTCTCGTGTTCGATTATTTACGGCTTCCAACCGTACACGCTGAACACGTTGCATATTACGGAATCGCAAAACGCAATGCTGTTCACGATTTTTGGCGCGACCGGTCTTATCGCACAAACATTCCTCGTGGGCCCAATCTCTAAAAAATTGGGAATGAAAAAAGCGTTTACAAATGCGATGCTCTTCACCGCCATCTCTTTCCTCGTGATGTCGATATCAAATTCTGTTCCGGTGTTCGTCGGAGCAATGATTCTGCTCGCGCTCGTAAACAGCGTGGCACAAACACTCATTCCGACGATTCTGTCGCAAGAAGCGGATGCAAAGTCACAAGGATCTGTCATGGGGCTTAATTCCTCCTATCAAAGCATCGGCATGATCGTCGGTCCGCTCATCGGCGGCGCGATTGCAACGATCTCGATCCCGCTCACGTTCCTCGCCGGCGGCATCCTCGTCCTTGTGTGTTTTGCGCTGTCGTTCCGCGTGCTTCGCCCAGGCGTGAAGAAAGAATCCGCGTTCTAACGGCTTGACGAGACCATCCAAGATTCCTACGATCCTCCCGCGACACACGCGGGAGGTTTTCGATGGAACTCGTTCATTCTGATATTCCGTTTCCCGACATCAAACGCGCCTTCTTCCGGGAAGACGAGGAGAAAGGTACGAAACTGTACGTAGATATTCCCTCAAAATGTCAGTTCATCTCCTCCGCTATTGATAACGGGAGTGGACGCTTCGCCCTCCATCTTCCCTCGTTAGACATCAGCTATCCCGTTCGTGTCGAACGAGGAGCCAGCTGTTCGCGGGTCCAGATCGCGGCGCCGCACATGACCGTTCTCGCAGCCCATCGGCTTCTCACGACGCTGAGCGATCTACGACTCACGACCCGCTATACCAAGAATCTCCCGAGCGCCGAAGAGAAACGAAGATGCATGATCGAGCCACCTGTTCTGCATATTCGTTTTCCGGTAGAGGCCGTGACATCGCGCACGCCGGGGCATACCCATCTCTACATCCGACGCGAAATGCCACACAAACAATACGGCATTCTCATGAAAGCGCTCGCAGAGGCGCGCATCATCGAAGATCAGTTCTACCGACTCTTTACGCAGAACAATCTCACGCTCCTCCTGAAGCCGGGGTACACAAAGGAGCAGCTCGCACAAAATGCGACGCCCTAGCCCTCGTCCCAACCACCGTCGCGGTGGTTTTTCCTTCATTGATTCTTCGCATCCCGAGAGGTATGGTTTACATCTATGAACACAAATCCTGTCGTGCATTTTGAAATGCCGTACGATGATCGCGATCGCATGGTTGATTTTTATGCGAAGGCGTTTGGATGGACGTCGAACAAGCTCGGTCCAGAAATGGGAGACTACGTCGTCACCATGACATCCGAAACGGATGAGACAACGAAGCGGCCAAAACATCCGGGCATGATTGACGGCGGGTTCTTCCGACGCACGGCGCCGGATCAACATCCTTCTGTCGTGATTGCGGTTGAGGATATTCGCGCAGCAATGAAAAACGTTGAGGCGGCAGGAGGAAAAGTTCTCGGCGGACGGAATCCCGGAGAGCCCGATGAGATTCCTGGCGTTGGACTCTATGTCGCGATTCTCGACAGCGAAGGGAATCGCGTCGGCTTACTCCAACCGTCGCAGATGTAACGCAAAACACGCTCTCCCGCCCATCCCATGACGAAATCTTCTCTTGGAAAACTTCTCGCGGCGATCGCCGTTTCAGAGCTCGCCGGAGTGCTCGGTTCGATCTTCACCGCCTCATCCGTTCGGGAATGGTACGTCACGCTCACAAAGGCGCCGCTCACACCGCCGAGTTGGGTATTCGGCCCCGTGTGGACGATGCTCTTTGCGCTCATGGGAATCGCGGCGTTCCTCGTGTGGCAACAAGGGCTGAAACGAAACGACGTGCGCGTTGCGCTTCGTCTTTTCATTGCGCAACTCGCGCTCAACCTTCTGTGGTCCATTCTCTTTTTCGGTGCGCGATCGCCCGGCGCGGCGTTGATCGAGATCGTCGTCCTCTGGATCGCAATCCTCGCAACCATTCTCGCGTTCAAGAACGTCTCAAAACCAGCTGCATGGCTCCTCGTTCCGTATCTCTTGTGGGTGACATTCGCCACCTATTTGAACGCCTCTATTTGGATCTTGAATCGATAATCGTATGGGCACCATCGTTGTCGTGAACGATCGAATGCAAAAACGATATCGATACGAACGCACGAAACCGATAGGAAAACAATTTCATCCAGAGTTCAAACCCGAGCTCACGCCAAAGCAAATGCTCGCACTTGGCGTGTTCGGCGGCGTGTACATGCGCGATTGCACGAAGGAGTTTCCCGCAACATGGTTTACGAGGGCGAAATTCCAACGAAAGGGGATATACAAACCCGATCCCGCACTCAATTTCTTTGGCGTGAATGCGAGCCAGCCGCTTTCGGTATGGAAACAAAAGGGCTGGATTTGGAAAGATGATCCACGTGGGTGGTTCCAATGGTACTGTCGCTACTACATGGGACGACGGTCTCCGGATGACGAACGCCAAATTCGACGATGGAAAGCGATCAAACGGCACATCGCACAAATCAAGAAACACTGTCGTCCAGGTGATCCAGACTGTCATCGCAAACAACGACAAGCTGTGCTTCACTGGGCGTATGACAGCAGGAAATTTTGATCAACGAACACGTTCTATGGCAAACCCCTCGCAACGCACGTATTGGTTTCGCGCCAAATCGTATGGATGGGGCTGGGTACCTGCAACGTGGCACGGCTGGGTCATTCTCGTTGTTTTCATTGCGCTTATCGTTGGAAACGTCTACCGAATCGACAGTCGATCGCATTCCGCAAGCGACACACTCATCCAAGCCGTTCCCGAATCCATCTTCCTCATCCTCATCTTGATCGGCATCTGCTGGCGTACCGGTGAACGACCGCAATGGCGGTGGGGGAAACGATAGATACGTCACGTAGACAATCGCGTTGATCATTCCGTCCCGTTGCGGTACCGTTTTGGTATTACACACATCTCCATATACCTATGAATGCTCGCCATCGTACGCTTGTTGCTGTTTTACGCACGCTTTTTGGGGCGTTTATGCTCATGAGCGGCGTCACGGGATTCATGGCGGGTTTTTCTGGCTTTGAGGGCATTCCGGCGGATATGCTTGAAACCACAAAGATGCTGTGGTCGACCGGCATTTTCCAGATGATTAAAATGACCGAGATCGTCGCTGGACTCATGCTCGTTCTGAACCTCTTCCCGTCTCTTGCCGCGATCTTTCTCGCCCCGATCGCCGTTGGCATCGTGGTCGTGAACTCGCAGACCGCACCAAGCTACGTCATCACCGGAATCATCGTGTGCGCATTTGAAGCGTACCTCGGCTACGTCTATTGGAACGATTACAAGCCACTATTCACACGCAAGCGTGCGACGTCGTAACGCGTACGAGATCGTATGTCTGACGGGGGACTTTCAAATATCCGCATCGATGGTGAGCAACTCCTCGTCGTCACCGATATCTTGGGGATGAGCGGCGCTCGTGCCCTCGTGAATGACTACAAGTCTAAAGCGTTTGGCGTTCTTTCGAATTTATTGAGCAGACCGAAAGCCGAGGATATCGACATCGTATACGAAGAAAAACGCTACGAGGCGTTTTGGCATGTCGTTGGTACCGCGCGGTATGAATATACACGACGCAAAACGTATCACGTGCCCGTGTCGCCGGAAGTTCGCCATGTCGACATCCTTGGTACAGATCATCTCGTCACCGCGCAGAACATCGAGCTTCGCGGTATCGAACGATGCGTCGAAGAATATCGTGAAGAAGAAATTGTCGACGCACGTACCGGCGCGTCCGGAGCGTTCGCCCCGTATCTCACGCTTCCCGCAACGCGAATCGATTCCACAGACGCGCTCACGGCAGACGGGACGCCGATCGTCGCACTCGAAGCGAAGCCGGCATTCTTGGTACGGAAAATCATCAATGCACTCGTGAAACCCATTCAGGCGGATACGATTCTAGATGAACGCATTGGCATCACCGAACTCGCCCTTCGATTTTTGCCGGTCTACACCTTTGAAATCCTGTGGAAGGCGAAGGACAAGCGCGTCACCGTGTCGTACGACGGGGCCACCGGGCAGCTTCGGCCACATGCGAACAAAATTACCGACCGGCTGCGAACCTCGTTTTCGAACGCAGAATTGTTTGAATTTGGAAAGGAAATCGCGAATTTCGTTCCCGGTGGAGGCCTTGCGATGATGGTTGGCAAAAAGGCGATTGAGCTGTACGAGAAATAAGACACCCCCGGCTCCTTGATCTTTTCGTCAAGATGGTGTATCCTCCGCGGATTGCGATATATCATCATTTATACAACATTTTATGCCATATCAGAAGGAACGCGGAGGACGCAGAGATCGGAAGAGTTTTGGGGATCGAAAACCGTTTGGAAAGAAGCCATGGGATCGCGGGACGCGCGATGATCGTGGGTTTGACCGACCCGCGTTGTTTGAAGCAACGTGCAGTGATTGCGGAAACGCGTGCCAAGTTCCGTTCAAACCAACCGGACGCCGACCCGTGCTCTGCACGAGCTGCTTCCGCAAGGATGGGGGAGCGGATCGTCCGTCGTTCGGCGAGAAGCGTCCGTTCGCACCACGCGGGGAACGATTCGGAGGAGGCTCAAACGATCAGAGCCACGACATTCAACAGCTCAAAGAGCAGCTGCGTACCGTGAACGAAAAACTCGACACGATTCTGGAGTTGCTTGATGGAGAAACCGAATAATGGAACACGGGAAGGTCATCATCCGTTGTAGCGGCGTGACGTATGGCTACGACGAAGATCATCCGCTCCTTGAAGAAGCGGATTTTTCGGTGCGAGAGAACGCAAAAATTACGATCATGGGTCAAAATGGAGCGGGGAAGAGCACGATCCTCAAACTCCTGACCGGCGCGCTCAAGCCAACGGCAGGCGCGATCCATATCGAACACGGTGCAACGATTGCAACCGGGCTTCAGGTGCTCGCACGCGAACGGATGAACGACACGGTGCGCGAATTTTTTGCGCACGCGTTTCCCGAAACGGTATGGGATCTTGATCGGCGCATCGCGTCTGTCATGGACACGGTGAACATGCAGGCGCCGCTCGACAAGAAGGTCGGAGAATTTTCTGGTGGTCAGCAAGCACGACTCCTTCTTGCGTATGCGTTGATTCAGGAGCCGGATATCTTGTTGCTCGACGAGCCGACGAACAATCTCGACAAAGCCGGGATCGAACATCTCACCGGATTTTTGATGATGTATCCAAAGACCGTCATCGTCATTTCGCACGATGCGGACTTCTTGAATGCCTTTACCGAAGGCGTGCTCCACCTCGATGCGCACACCCGAAAAGTGGAGCAATATGTTGGAAACTATTTCAACGTCGTGGAAGAAATCACCGCGCGCATCGAACGCGATCGAATGAAAAACGCGCGCCTCTTGAAAGATATTCAGGATCGCAAGGATAAAATTAACTTTTTTGCGAACAAGGGAGGAAAAATGCGTAAGCTCGCGAGCAAGCTTCGCGATCAAGTCGAAGAAGCGGAAGAGGACATGGTGGATGTTCGTCGTGATGACAAGACGATTCGCGATTTCGAGATTCCCGCACAAGACTACGCGGATGTTTTGGCGCGCATCACCTCGGTTCGGATCATCGAGCATCATGCGCCACGCGAGGCAGACGTCGATATCACGATTCGCAAAGGACGCCGACTCCTCATCTCCGGTCCGAACGGAATCGGAAAAAGCACGCTTTTGCGATCCCTCGCCGAGGGAACGAACCCCGGCGCAACCATCGGCGAAGACGTCCGCGTCGGCTATTATCGCCAAGATTTCTCTGGCCTCGATTTTAACGCAACGGTCTACGAAGAACTGGAAAAGGTGATGCAGGAAACATCAAACGAAAAACTGCGCGCGACCGCATCCGAGTTTTTGCTCACATCGAATCTGCTCGGAAACAAGGTCGGATCGCTTTCTGAAGGGCAAAAAGGACTCTTGTGTTTTGCGCGATTCATCCTTCAACGTCCCGGTCTCTTGATCTTGGACGAACCGACGAATCACATCAACTTCCGTCATCTTCCCGTGATTGCCCGTGCACTGGAGAACTACACCGGCGGCATCATCATGGTGAGCCACATGCAAGAATTCGTGGATCAAATCACCTTCAACGAGTTCCTCGATCTCGGTACACTGTAACCGTGAAAACACCAACGCGTTGTCCGTGGGTCAATCTCGACGATCCGCTCTACGTACGCTATCACGATACGGAGTGGGGGAAACCCGTGCATGACGACAAGACTATCTTTGAATTCCTCATCCTGGAGATTTTTCAGGCCGGTCTCTCCTGGCGCACCGTGTTGCATAAGCGAGAAAACTTCCGCACCGCGTTTTCGGGATTCGACGTCCGACGCGTGGCGAGATACACGTCGCGCGATGTGACGCGATTGCTCGGAGACGCCGGCATTATTCGCAATCGACAAAAAATCGAAGCCGCCATCGAGAACGCGAAACGATTTTTGGATGTTCAACGCGAATACGGGAGTTTTTCAACCTATATGTGGAGCTGGGTTGGGGGAACAACGATTCCGCATCGTCTTCGCACGCTGAAGGATTATCCGCCGTTCACCCCAGAAGCGGTTGCGTGGGCAAAAGATCTCAAACGGCGTGGATTCCGTTTTCTTGGCCCCACCGTTCTCTACGCGCACATGCAGGCTGTCGGCATGGTCAACGACCATGTGCTCGGCTGCATGCGTCGATCGAAAGCGACTACGAAATCTCCACGATCCCGTACATCACATCGCCGCGGTCCGTCGAAATCGTAACCGCATCACCAACCTTGTGACCAAGAAGTGCGGATCCAAGTGGCGAGACGTGAGAGATGCGCCCTTTGAGCGGATCCGTTTCTGACGGCCCAACGATGCGGTACGTTTTTTGTCGACCCTCAACCGAGACGACGACGGTTGATCCGAGCCGAACTTCCTCTGAAGCGCCTTCTTCGATCAGCACCACGCGCTTCAAGCGTTCTTTGATTCCGAAGATGCGGCCGTCGATGCGGGCGAGTCGCGCCTTTGACTCGGTGTACTCGGCATTTTCGGAAAGATCGCCCATTGCAATGGCGCGCGTAAGATCCGCCACGATGGACGGCCGTTCCGCCTGAAGATCTGCCAGCGTTCGCTTGAGATTCTCAACGCCGCGCGGCGTGAGATACACCGGCCCTGTTTCGTCCGTCATTTGCTGCCGCATGATCTGCGACCGGCGCTTTGGGATTTGCATGACAAAAGAGTATCCGAGGGATATGATTTTGCAAACATATGTCCTACCACGCAAATGTCGCGCGGCTTGCCGCGGCAAACGACGATTTCCGCCATGTGATCTACACCGGGAAGCACACACAGGTCGTTGTCATGAATATTCCCGAAGGAGGGGAGGTTGGCGAAGAAACACACGAACACGTTGAACAGGCGCTGTATATTCAATCCGGACACGGGGAAGCAAGACTCGATGACGAGGTGTACGCTGTGGAACCAGGAGAGATCGTCGTCGTCACACCCGGCACGCGACATAACATCAAGAATACCGGCACAGGCACACTGAAGATCATCACCGTGTACTCCCCGCCAAACCACATCGACGGCCGCGTGCACCACACGAAGGCGGATGCGGATGCGGACGTTGCAGACGAAGCCTTCGGGGAACAGACATAATCACCTTTTTTCCTCGCGAGATGGAGGCTTGTCGTAGCCTCCATGTTCGCGTATGATCAACACTCTTATGGCCGCAATCGAGATCAAAGGTCTTTCAAAGACCTACGCAACGGGAACGTCTGCGCTAGACAACGTCGACCTCACAATCAATGAAGGGGATTTTTTCGCGCTCCTCGGTGCAAACGGAGCAGGGAAAACGACGCTTATCGGCATCCTCACAAGCCTCGTTAAAAAAACAGCTGGAACGGTGAACGTGATGGGTTTCGATCTGGATACGCATCCGGATGATGTCAAAGCGCACATCGGTGTCGTACCGCAAGAATTCAACTTCAACATCTTTGAAAAGGTCATCAATATCGTGCTAGATCAGGCCGGATTTTACGGAGTCCCTCGCCACGAGGCTTACGCACGTGCGGAGGAACTGTTGAACGCACTCGGGCTTGCAGATAAAAAAGAGGCAAAGTCCATGGCGCTGTCCGGTGGCATGAAGCGACGTCTCATGATTGCGCGAGCCCTCATGCACAAACCAAAAATCTTGCTGCTCGACGAACCGACAGCCGGCGTCGACGTCGAGCTTCGTATCGGCATGTGGGACTACCTCAAAAAACTGAACGCAGAAGGCACGACGATCGTGCTCACGACGCACTATTTGGAAGAAGTTGAACAGCTCTGCCGAAACGTCGCGATCCTCAAGAAGGGAAAGAAAGCGCATGACTCGTCCGTCGCGTCGCTGCTCGCATCAATCCCTTCTCATACATATCGCGTCATCCTTGATCGTGATCCGCGCACCGTCCATATCGACGGACTCACGATCACGCCAAAAGAAGGCAACCAGGCAGATATTGAATTGCAGGGACAGCAAACCATCACGACGCTTCTACAACTCTTGTCGACAGCCGGCGTCAACGTGCTTGATATTCGACCTGCGGCAAACCGCATCGAACAGGCATTTCTCGACATTACAAACGGACAATCCGTATGACCACCTCCATTCAGCTGACCGCGCTGCGGACGCTTCTTCGCCGAGAAATCGGACGGCAATTCCGTATCTGGAAACAAACCTATCTTCCACCCGTCATTACGCAGACGCTGTACTTTGTCGTGTTCGGCACGTTCATTGGGTCACAGATCGCACCGATCCGAGGTATCTCGTACATGGCATATATCGTTCCCGGTGTCATCATGATGTCCGTCATTACGAGTTCGTATTCAAACGTGGTGTTTTCGTTTTTCAGCATCAAGTTCATGCGCGCCATCGACGAACTCCTCGTGTCCCCAATGTCGAATCGCACGATGTTGTTCGGATATGTCCTCGGCGGAATTTTTCGCGCGATTTTTACGGGCATCCTCGTCTACATCATCTCTTTCATCTTCGTCCGTCCTGTCGTGCAGCATCCACTCATCGTCATTACCTTTGCGATCTTAACAGCAACCGTGTTTGCACTCGGCGGTTTTCTGAACGCACTCTACGCAAAAAACTTTGACGACGCCGGCACATTCACCACGTTCGTCCTCACGCCTCTCACGTATCTTGGCGGCGTGTTCTATTCCATCGACAATCTCCCCGCATTTTTCCGTTTATTGTCGCATGCAAACCCGATCGTCTACATGGTCGATGGATTCCGATTTGGTTTTTACGGCATCAATAATACCAATCCCTGGATCGGTATCGGCTTTCTCTCGATCGTGATCGTCGCACTTAGCGTCATCAATCTTCACCTCCTCAAAAAGGGAACAGGACTTCGTTCATAATTTCCGCATGAGCTCGGAACTTCTCATGCAGCTCACGTATGTCTCGCTAACAAAACGCCTCGTAGAATGACGGCGTTCAATGAGACTGACAGAATACGCTCGTCCTGCTACGCTTCGCGCAGACGTACGTACTCGTATGACCTCAAGCGACCCAACGACCTCCCAATCCGAAACAACCAAAATTGCACGAGGAACGGCGATTCGCATCGTTGCGTTCTTCAGCTCCTGCCTGGGCGTCAGCCTCATCTTCTTCGTCCTCGCAGCGCTCGGGGTGGGACTTGCGCTGAACTACTTCGATCTCCTCCCATCGAGCAAAGCGTTCTTGGGCATCAAACAAGAAGAGACGGCCGTACCGCCCGGCTCACTCACCGCCTTCGATCCAATTACGAGCATGCACCGCGTTTTGGAATTCGCAGGACCGGATGCGCAATTCGTGAGCATGTCAGCAACCTTCGTGGGGTTGCATGGCACCGTCGACCTGACGCCAACCGAACTCCCGAGACCTGAAGTTGTCTATCGGTTTGTCCGCGAGGTTTCGCAGAGCGAACACCCTGCGTCGATTGGCGCGGGGGCAGGGGAGGACGGGAAGCAATGGCAGGATATTTCCGTGATCGTCGGAAGTCCCGGCGCTCGAACACAAGCTCGAAGAATGAATGGCATGATCAATGCGCAATACCAATACAAAAACCTGGGCATGAAGCGACGCATCGGACTAACGCACGCCACACGCACAGACACCCCCATCCTTCCCCCCGCGTGCCCCTTGGATGTTCTCTGGAAATCGGCACGTGACCACGGAGCTCCAGAAAATGCCGTCGCGTCCATTGAATATGGTGCGCGAGGGTACAGCTTCTGGATTCGCGACACCCGATTCCGCTATCAATTCAATACGACCTGTCAACTCATCCAACAATAACACGCATATGACCAATCCCATGCAACATTCGGAAGCCGAATGGCGCGACAAACTCACACCCGAGCAATATCACGTCTTGCGAGAAAAGGGGACGGAAGCCCCGTTTAGCGGGGGAGAAATTACACCAAACGAGCGAGGCATGTTTGCATGCGCCGCGTGCGGAGCCGAGCTCTTCGCGAAAGATACGAAATTCAATTCTGGCTCTGGGTGGCCAAGTTTTACGGACGCGCTTCCAGGCGCGGTGAAGTTCCATGAGGATCTGTCGCATGGCATGAAACGCACCGAAGTAACCTGCGCGACATGCGGCTCGCACCTTGGCCATGTCTTTGACGATGGTCCGGGGGAAACCGGAAAACGCTATTGCATCAACTCGGTCTGCCTTGGAACCGGAACATACTAGCCCACAGGGTTGACACATCCAATAAATTCCCGTACCCTCGGTTGCGCAAGGAGGTGTTCTTTTGAGTATTATCTACAACGCTGCAGAGGGATGCACGACGTTCACCAGGGACAACCGCATCATCGGGTTATCTCAGTTTCTCGGGGGTCTCTGCGGAGATCTCCGTCAGCTGATGGGACTGCCGCCGCTTCGGACTCACCCGTTGATCCCGAAGGGTCGTCTGGCGTCATACGACGCGATCTTCTTCGCGCTCGAGCATGTCATCGGCGACATCCCCCCGGGGGTCATGCAGCGAACCATGCCCGAGATTACTCCCGGGCTCGTCGCGCAGATCATCCACGAGCTCGCCCATGAGCCCAAGGTCGCGCCGGACATGAGATGGCCGACGGCGCTCTACAACCTGGGAAAGTTTCACCACGGATGCACGATCCTCGCGTTCTTCGAGGAACACGGCAAGCACGCGGCGACGTGCTTCGCGGAAGCGGTGAACGAGTCGAGCGATACGTTCGACAAGATCGTGCGTCCGATCCTCGTCATCAGTGACAACGCGAACGCGTATGCCACGCTCCTCGAGACGCTGCGAAGTCCGGAGATGCCCGCGAAGATCCTTCAGCTCTAGGAGCTAACAAAACCCCTCGCATCAGCCATACGCTCTCAGCCCCCATCGGGGCTTTTTTGATATAAAAAAATCCTCGTTGAAACGAGGAAGACGCCTACGACTGTCGAAGACAGAAAATGAGGAACGGCGCGCGGTACTGCAACACGCTTCGTATCCGTGCCGCCTCTTGCGGCCGCGCGTGTTCGAACGGCTGCACCTTACCCGACGCGATGACCGGCATATCAAGACGAGGGTCGATCTCCCGATCCGGACAAATGATCGCTCGCCCTAGTGGGTGATGTTTACGCTCTCGTTGCTTGATCGACTCTGCCTCCTGCATCTCGTTACAGAGGTACACGAACGGCTGACCAAACGATCTGGTCGTAAACGGACCGTTACAAAAGACATTCGTCTTCTGGAGAATGCGCACATTCAATTCCGGGTCCGTCAAATCGAAGAGCTCACTTGAGGCGAGATCACCGTACTGAAGGAGATTTTTAACGGTATGCATCGCAAACGCGCGCATAAACTGCGTGCGTTCTCCGCGATACATGCGATGAAACATGCATGCGCGAATGCGCAGGAACTCCGCGAGCGCATCCGGATCACGACAGACGATCGTGTCGTCCACGCGTTCGAGCGACTTCCATATCGCACACAACGGTGGGCGATTCGCGTCTATGGAGAGCTCCGGATATCGTTCGATGATCTGTGGCGATGTCGGTGCAAGGAGTTCGTGATACTCCGCCAGATCGCGTGCGATATAGGCAATCTTGTCCGCCCAATCAAGGACCTGACCAAGCACCCCCTTGTTGCGAACGATACTCACGAGCTCGTCTCGATCCAGACGAAACGTCCGCTCAAATGACGGCCATTCCGATCGAAGAAACAGCCGTGGATATGCTGCTTCTTCATCGAATTCCGCGGGATGAATATCTTTGATGCTGTCGCCGCCCGCGATCGTGAACGCGTCATGTGTTAACGCGGCAACGGTCAGCGTCGTCATATCTTGCTCCGACAGTCCGATCCGCTCCCCAATGAGACGCGCGATCGCCATGACATCGAAGCTGTGCGTGAATCGCGAGTGTGAAAAGACCGGCGCCGCGTAGTCCAACGAAGGCGCAACTCGACGAATCGGAAGATGAATGTAGGCGAGCTGACGAATATGACGCAGTCGATCCAAACCGCACGCGCGAACGGTCTGCGCGCACAATCCGTTCGACGGAATAACGACATATTGAACATCTGCCAACGGAAGCTTTTCCGACACGTACCCCGTGTTGCTCACGACGCCGTACGTCACATCCCCGCTGGAGTGACCGATGGCGTTCTCGATGCGTTCCATCAGAACCTCCCGGGTTAGAAAAGAACAACGAACAAAAAAAACGGTCTCACTCGTGTGCGCCCTCGTCAAGCCGCCCCTTCGACAACCACAACCCGACGCCGTAGGATAGACACATCCTATGCAAACCCCGACGATTCTTGTGTTATGCGGTGCGACCGGCGATCTCGTTGCAAAAAAAATTCTCCCCGCGCTGTGGAATCTCTTTTCGAAGGGGAGACTTCCGCCCTCGATTGCGATCGTTGCGTTCGGACGAAAGGATCTCACAACCGAAGACTTTCAGCGGTATGTGAGCGATATACTAGGCGCAGAACGAAGCTCGCCGGATTTTCTCTCCACGTTTTCGTATCACCAAGGACAATTTGATCACGCGGAAGATTACACCGCGCTTGCAGCACATCTGCAAAACCGAGCCGCTGCCTGGAATGATCCCGTCGGCTACGCGTACTATCTCGCCGTCCCTCCGGAACTCACAACCATGATCTGCAACGGATTACACACGGCAGGGCTAGCCCAAGAGCCGTCACGGGATGCATTCCGACGCGTGATCATCGAAAAGCCCATTGGCGTCAGCGCCGCCACCGCCGAAACAATTGAGGCATCTCTGGAGCAAACGTGGAGCGAATCACAAATCTATCGTATCGATCACTATCTCGGAAAAGAGATGGTGCAAAATCTGCTCAGCTTCCGTTTTTCCAATAGTCTATTTGAACAAAGTTGGAATGCGCAGCATATCGAGCGCATCGACATCCGCCTGTGGGAATCTCTCGGCGTTGAAACGCGCGGATCATTTTATGACAACCTCGGCGCGCTTCGCGACGTCGGACAAAACCATCTTCTCCAAATGCTCGCGCTCGTTACGATGGATCATCCGGAACAATTTGCCGCCGATGCCATCCGCGCCCAACGCGCGAGCATTCTTGAAGCGCTTCAGATTCCATCTCCGGACACCATCATGCGAACGACGCGCCGAGCACAGTATGATGGATATCGGACCATTCCGGGCGTTCAACCGCACTCCATGACGGAAACGTATTTCAACATTGAAACACAGCTCACAACGCCGCGCTGGTCGGGCGTTCCGATCATGCTCGAAAGCGGAAAACGGATGGGGAGACCGCGCAAAGAAATCGTCGTCACATTCAGAGAACCCTCACACTGCCCCTACAAGAGCGACGCAGACGAACATCGACAGAACACGATCACGTTCGGACTTGAACCGACAGAGGGGATCTTCATTGACCTTTGGAATAAAAAAGCCGGACTTGATTTTACCGTGGAGAAACGGACGATGGATCTCCTGTTTCGCGAAGGCGAAGCGCGTCCGCAATACGTTGAAGAATACGAAAAATTATTTCTCGACGCGATTCTCGGCGATCAGACGTTGTTCGTCGACAAACGTGAAGTCAACGCCATGTGGCGCGCCATCGATCCGATCATCGAGGCATGGCACAACAATCTCGTGCCGCTTGAAACATACAAACCCGATACCGC
>CAYMTE010000005.1:43536-58433 GCA_964393325.1 uncultured Gammaproteobacteria bacterium | reverse complement strand
ATGAAGCGCATCACGCCGTTTGCCGAGAAGGTGTACGACATCGTGCGTAAGATCCCAAAAGGGAAGACGCTGACATACAAACAGGTCGCGATTGCAGCCGGACGACCAAACGCCTGCCGGGCGGTTGGAAATATTTTGAACAAAAATCGCGATGCGCGCGTTCCGTGTCACCGTGTCGTCCGATCAGACGGGCAAACAGGAGGCTATGCGTGGGGTTCGAGCAATAAACATGCGCGACTAGTGGACGAAGGAGCGCTCCCTGCATCATAAACACGTGTTCGTGCTACGATTCTCCCATGCATTCTCGTTACGGGGTCATCCTCCTTCTTGGAACCAGCGCATTCATATCGCTGATCCCGGCATCCGGCGTCCGCGCGGCGGCTTCGGACCTTCCATTTCAGCCCGAAGAAACACGACCAGGCATCGTACGTTTTTGGAATTCCGCGTTCACCTCAAGTACCTCGATGACCGCGATTCCTCGCTCTGCCCTGGGCGGCGGGACACTCGCGAGCGGAGATCTGGAAGGGGATGGAACCGAAGAAATCGTTGTCGGCGCAGGGCCAACCGCAGAACCGTATATTAACATCTTCAACGCGGACCATACCAAGCGAAGAGCCTTTATCGCATTTGAAAAAACATTTCGCGGAGGCGTACGCGTTACACTCGCGGACGTTGATGGAGACGGGAAAGACGAAATCATCGCAGCGCCGGGGGCGGATCACGCGCCCATCGTTCGCATCTTTCGTGAATCCGGCGAACTCGTAACAGAAACCGCGGTCTACCAAGAACAGGTGAGAGGAGGCGTTCATGTCGCCGCAATTGATCTGCAACAGGATGGAAAAGACGAGATCGTCACATCCCCTGGACCAGGAGGCGGACCGCATATCCGTATCTGGGATGGAACGCTACACAACGTTGGGATGGATTTCTTTGCGTTCGATGCGTCCATGCAAGACGGCGTTTCGATTGCAAGTATGAAGACGACGCATGGACCGATGCTCCTCGCTGCGCCAGAAAGCTGGAGCGATCCAATCATTCGCCGTTTTTCATTCACGCCGACACCAATGCTTGCCTCCGAGTTCTCCGCGTTTGATCTCGGACAAAAAAACGGCGTTTCGATTGCAAGCGTCGATATCGACCAAGACGGAACGGACGAAATCGCTGTCGCGCGGAATGGGGGAGCTGCACCAGAAGTTCGTCTCTTTGATCTCTACGGCACGCGCATCGGATCGTGGCTGCTCCACGACCCAACCTACCGCGGTGGCTTAAGCCTCTTTGCATACGATCACGGATCGCATCTCATGAGCATGCCCCTCGCACCCGTCGTTCGAGGATCCGCATCTCTTGAGACACTTATCGATGTTAATCTTACGACGCAACGATTGACTGCGTACGAACACGGACGAATCGCTCGTTCATTCCTGATCTCGTCAGGTCTCAAAAAATACCCCACGCCCGTCGCCTCTACCGAGGTGCTTAAAAAAATTCCGATCATGGACTATCGGTGGAGCTACGGGAAAGACCATCCGGACAACTACAACATCAAGAACGTTAAATTCAATCTGAACATCCTTCCGCACATCTACATCCACACGGCGTATTGGCATAATAATTTCGGGCGGCGCATGAGTCATGGCTGTATCAATGCCCACATTTCTGACGCCGAGTGGATTTATAATTGGGCATCAACCGGAACACGCGTGGAGATTCACAATTGATCGTGGTATACTTCTGTCGATATGAAAGCCGATGTGCCGCAAGGTCATCCAGAAGTGTGGGCCTTTCTCACGATCATCACATTTCCGATCGTTCTCATCACGAGCAGCATTCTTGGCGCTGAAGGATGGTGGCCGTTTTTGTTTGCCATTCTCGCCACGTTTTCCGTTCTCGTTCTCGAGGCCATCGTCCGAGGTCGGTTGTGGCCATTTGAAAAAGGATTCGTGGATCATATTGGTCATCCAGAAACGCCGTATCGCATTCTCGTATTCCTCGGAGCCACGCTTCTCATTCTCGAAACCGTCGTCGTGGTCGGTGTTGCAACCGATCCGCGTTTTGACGGTCCGCTCCTCGGTCTAATCATCCAAAAACAATGCGGCCTGCGAAAAACCAGCAAGATCGCGGACTCCGTCTGTCGTTTTCTGACAGAACCGCGCACAACGCCAAGCGTCGCGCGAACGGCGGACCTTTCGGAATATGCCGTTCTTGAACACGCCGCAAAGACGTGGATTCCGAAAGGCGGTTTTGTGACGTGCGCAGCAAAAAATATCATGCGCCGCATCGATAGCAGCCAAACGACGGTGCGCGAGCTCAACCTCATTCATTGCACCGACTGGAACATCGACGGGAATGCCGCGCTCCTCCCTGCGACGCAGCAAACGCGCTACGCCGCTGCACAGCTCACCAAACAAGCAAACGGACTCTACACGGTTACAAGCTGGAGCGAAGATAGTGGAAAATCATCTTGGGATGAATCTCTTGGCGATATCGCCGCAACATGTCGCGATCGCGTGCAAGCACTCGGCATCCTTCCTGAACTGATCACCGCACTCAACGCCGAAGCGCTCGCGAAAGCGCAAATGCTGTTGAAGCTATAAAAAAACGCATCAATATGATGCGCATAAGGCCCTCCGGTGGATCTACGCGATCCCGACCAACCGAGCGGCCTGTTCGACGAGAGCCGTGTACGTCTCCGGCGTAAGCCCCAATGATTCAAGCGTAGACATCATATCAGGATCAAACACGGGAATACGAGGAGATGCCGACACGCCAGAGCGTAGCTCGCTCAAGTAGCGCGCGGGGCCCGATATGTTCTTCGTGTACATCACGGAGACCATGTAGTCGTCCCGTATCTTGGCAAACGCCAGACACACCTTCTTCCCCGGCCGCTCGAGATCCTCGGTGATCTCGACCGTGTCCGTGACGACGATCTTCTCACCCTGCAGACTCCAGCAGAAGAACAGACCCTTGAACTCTTCCGTTTTTTTCATACGAATCCCTTCAAGATCTGCAGCTAGGCGATCTCGGCGACGCGCAGCGCTCGCTCGACGAGAGCGACGTACGACTCTGGCGTGAGACTCATTTGACGAAGCTCGAACAGCGTCGTCGTATCGAAAACCGGGCTTTCCGAACGGAACGTTCTACCCGTGCGCAGCTCGCTCACGTAGCGTAGGAGTCCGAAGAGATGTCTGGAATACGCGATCATGACGAACGTGTCGTCCCGCCCCATGCCGAAGACGAGGTGAATACGCTTCCCATGCTGTCTTCGCGTAGCGCCGATCGGAAGATCGTCGGTGATGTCGACGCTCGCGCTGATCGACAGAGGACCATTCTCCCGAATGCGGGAAAGCGTCATTCCAACATATTCATCGCTTTTTCTCATGCGAATTCCTCGCGCTGTGGGTTGTTGGATAAAGAAAAGAACTACGTACGATCTATCATACGTTTCGCGTATTGTCAACCGGAATAGACACCCTTCCGCCGTGCTAGTACGGCTTCGGCACCTTCTGAGCTTCCGGAGGAATGACCGGTTGTCCCGTTGGAGCTGCGGCCTCCGTGGGCTGTCGTAATTTCTTTTGAATGTCGGCTGATTGTTGCTGTGGCGACGGACGACATCCCGCACCTATAAGAAGACAGGACGCGGCACCAACACCGATCGCGATGCGCGAAAAAGACACACGCTTCATATGCAGGAAGTATAGCACGCGTGCTATCCTTTTCTCATGAAGATCCACTTTTTAGGAGCTACACGCGAAGTCACCGGCTCGTGTTATCTCATCGAAACCGACCGATCGCGACTTCTCGTCGACTGCGGCATGTTCCAAGGATCGCATTTCGCCTCCGCAAGCAACTTCAAGCCGTTTGACTTCGATCCCGCAACGATCGACGCCGTCGCCGTGACGCACGGTCACCTTGACCATACCGGACGGATTCCAAAACTCGTCAAAGAAGGATTTCAAGGCCCGGTCTATGCGACCGCTCCCACCGCGGACATCGCAAAAATCGTTCTTGAGGATGCCGTGCAAGTCATGCGGGATGATGCGGAACGAAAGGGAAGCGAAATGCTGTATCGCGTGGAAGATGTTGACCGCGCCGTAACCGCCATGCGCGGCGTTGAATACTCCGAACGGATTACCCTAGATGGACTCTCGTTTCGATTTCGTGATGCCGGACATATCTTTGGGAGTTCTTTCATCGAAGTTGAAGAAACCGATGGGGCACGAGCCGTGTTTTCTGGCGACATCGGGAATACCGACGTCCCGATCCTCCGACCAACGGCGCAAATGTTTGCCGCTGACGCGCTCGTCATCGAATCAACGTATGGCAACCGGATCCACGAAGACGAATCAACGCGCACGTCAAAATTACGGGAAGCAATCATGTCTACCATTAATCAGAATGGCGTCTTGATTATTCCCGCATTTGCCGTGGAACGGACACAACAAGTGCTCTACGAATTGAATCACCTCGTTGAGCACAAACATATTCCTCCTGTCGACATTTATCTCGATAGTCCAATGGCGATACGGATCACCGACGTCATCAAACGATATCCGCAATATTATGATACAGAAGCGCGACGACTCGTTGCCGCAGGAGATGATCTTTTTGATTTTCCCGGCCTCCATCGATGCATGTCGCGCGACGACTCAAAAAAAATCAACGACGCGCCACGACCGAAGGTGATTATTTCTGGTGCAGGCATGATGAATGGCGGACGCATTCAACATCATCTCGTGCGTTATTTGAGCGATCCGCATTCCACCGTACTTATTATTGGATATCAAGCCGAAGGAACACTCGGGCGAAAACTTTATTCCGGCGAGAAGCGCGTCGATGTTCTCGGCGAACACGTTGCCGTGCATGCACGCATCACTTCGATTGGCGCATACAGTGCGCACGCCGACCAGCACGGACTTCTCACCTGGATTCAACAGGCGGAATCCGCGCCACGTCATGTCTATTGCACGCATGGCGAAGAAGACGCGTCCGCCGCGCTCGCGACACGCATCACCGAAGAACTACATATCCCCGCGGACGTTCCGCGCCTTGGCGATGTCGTGACGCTCTAACATATGAACTGGTTCCTTCTCGCGATCTTTGGGCATGCAGCGAACGGTGTCGCGTTCGTGATCGATAAAGCACTGCTCTCAACCGCATTCAAACGAAGCGCGACGTACGCCGGACTCGTCGGCATTCTTTCGACGCTTGTCGTCGTGGCTATTCCGTGGGTAGATCGCTGGCCGACGGGGAACATACTCACCATAAGCATCGTGTCTGGCGCGTTGTTCGTACTAGCTCTATGGTCGTTTTTTGCTGCGCTTGCGCGAGCAGAAGCAAGTCGCATCGTGCCGATCGTAGGATCACTCATTCCCGTGCTCACGCTCATCGGAACCGTCTTCGCGCTCGATGAGCGCCTCAATGCCTCGCGCCTCATCGGTTTTGCACTGCTTGTGGTCGCCACCACAATTCTCTCATCAAGCGGGGGAGCGTCCCGCCCGCCACGAGCGGCAATCGGTTTTGCGCTTCTCTCTGCCACGCTATTCGCCATCTCCTCGGTCACGGCAAAAGCCGCATACGACGCTGCAGGGTTTCTTGCACCGTTTCTCACGAGCCGATTCGCCGCCGTTGTCGCATCCCTGATACTCGTCACCGTCATCGACCCAAACGCCGGCACTGAACTTCGCGGCATCATCGCGTTAAAACGTTCGTCAAAACGCCGATCGACCGCCGGACTCTTCGCCTTCATTGGGCAATCGCTTGGCGCGCTCGGTTTTCTACTCGTCCAACTCGCGACCGCGCAGGGGAGTGCCGCAATCGTGAACGCCCTGCAAGCCGTGCAGTACGCGCTTCTCGTTCTCGCCGCATTCGTTCTTCGACGCCGCGCACCGACGCTTCTCGGCGAGACGCTAACGGTGCGCGTCGTGGGAATCAAACTCTTCGCTCTTGCGTTAACTGCCGCAGGACTCGCGCTCGTCATCTGATATGCTTCGCCACGTCCATCATATGACCCTCATTCTTGTCGCGGCGCTTGGCGGGATCTGCTTGCTCGTTCTTGGCATCTTATTCATCAACGGGCCAACGCCGATCGGAAACGTTGAGTACGGAGCAACATTCAGTCGTCCGTACGCGCGCGATGAGCTCGGTCTTGATGCGGACACCGTCCTTGCCGCCGCATTGGATGATCTCGGCATTCGTCGATTCCGGCTCGGCGCGTATTGGCAATTCATCGAACCACGGAGAGGCGATTGGAATTTCACCGACCTCGACCGCGATATCCAAACGATTCAGGATCGAAACGGAACCATTGTCCTCGCGATCGGAAACAAGTTGCCGCGATGGCCAGAGTGCTGGCAACCGTCATGGTGGAAGACTCTGTCGCAGGAAGAACAACGCGCAGAAACGCTCGCATATATCCAAACGGTCGTCGAGCGCTATCGCAACACACCCGCGGTTGTGGCGTGGCAGATCGAAAACGAACCACATTTTGCCTACGGCGATTGCCCAAAGAGCGACATGACGTTTTTGCGCGAAGAAACAGCTCTCGTTCGACGACTCGATCCATCCCGACGCGTTGTCACCACGGATTCGGGAGAGCTCTCAACGTGGACAACCTTTGGCGATAGCATCGATCAACTCGGCATCAGCGTCTACCGTGTCGTACGCAATCCACTCATTGGGACCTGGCGCTATTGGTTTGTGCCGCCTAGTTTTTATCGACGCAAAGCAGAATTCTTAAAGCCTTTTGGTGCCTCGTCGATTTACGTAAGTGAATTTCAAATGGAGCCGTGGAGCAACCAGCCGCTCCCCTCGACCCCGATCGACGATCAGCTAAAAACCTTCGACCTCAAACAGATGCGGCAAAACATCGATTTTGCCAAAAACATGGGTATTTCTCCCATCGATCTGTGGGGGATTGAATGGTGGTATTGGATGAAAGAAAAACACGATCGGCCGGAATTCTGGAACGAAGCGAAGCGCGTCTATCGCCCGTAACGTTGAACCTCCCCGCGAAGAACTCCCGTAAAGCTTGACCAAAGCCTCAATTTTCGCTATACTCCGCGCACTATATGGAGCTCCGCAATATCGCGATCATCGCCCACGTCGACCATGGAAAAACCACCTTGGTTGACTCGTTGTTGAAACAATCGGAAACCTTCAAAGAAAAAGGACTTGAAGGTGAAACGATCATGGATTCAAACGAGCTTGAACGCGAACGCGGAATCACGATTCTCGCAAAGAACGCCGCCGTGACGTACGGAAACGTGAAGATCAACATCGTTGACACGCCAGGACACGCGGACTTCGGTGGAGAAGTTGAGCGTATCATGAACCTCGTTGATGGCGCGCTCCTTCTTGTTGACGCAAAAGAAGGTCCGATGCCGCAAACGCGATTCGTTCTCAAAAAGGCGATCGCCGCCGGTCACCGCATCATCGTCGTCATTAACAAGATCGATAAACCAGATGCTCGTCCGGAATGGGTGCTTGATCAGACGTTCGATCTGTTCGTGACGCTCGGCGCTTCAGATCGTCAAACGGATTTCCCGGTCATTTACGCATCCGCGAAACAGGGGAAAGCCGGACGAGAAGCAAATCTCGCCACGATGACAGACATCCGCCCGCTCTTCGAGGAAATCATCAAGGAAGTTCCGGCGCCGGTCGTGGATACCGCTGCGCCGCTTCAAGTTTCTGTCGCGAACGTGAGCTACGACAACTATAAGGGAAAGACCGGCGTCGGCCGCGTCGTTCGCGGAACGCTCAAGCCGGGCGCCGTCACGTGGATCAACCGTGATGGAAAGTCAGCTCCGGCAAAGATCACCTCAGTGATGGTTTTTGAAGGAATGGGAAAGCGCGAAGTTCAAGAAGCACCGGCAGGTGAAATTGTCGCATTCTCGGGTATCGAAGGTATCAACATCGGAGAAACCGTCGCAGATACCGTGAGCCCGGAAGCGCTCCCCGTCATGAAGATCGAAGAGCCGACGGTGAAGATGACCTTTGGCGTGAACACATCACCGTTTAACGGCAAAGAAGGCCAATACACCACGTCTCGTAATATCAAGGAACGATTGGATCGCGAATTGCAAAATGACGTTGCGCTTCGCGTTGAACCCGGGCTGTCCGCGGAAAGCTTCATCGTGTCTGGACGCGGTGAGCTCCACCTTGCGATTTTGATCGAAAAGATGCGCCGCGAAGGATTTGAGCTTCAAGTCTCGCGACCGCAAGTCATCTTTAAGGAAGAAGCGGGCAAGAAAATGGAGCCGTTCGAGGAAGTATCGCTCGAAGTTCCGGAAGCGATGTCTGGATCCGTCATCGAAAAACTCTCCAAGCGCAAGGGTGAACTCAAGGACATGCGCACGGAAAACGGCGTTGCCTATCTCGAGTTCGTCATCCCAACGCGCGGGCTTATCGGGTACCGCAACGAATTCATGATGGATACGCGCGGACAGGGGATCATGAACAGCCTCTTCCTCGGATATCGCGAATACGTCGGTGAACTCGGATCTATCGCGCACGGCTCGCTCATCTCCTTTGAAACGGGAGAATCGAATACGTATGGTCTCCAAGCGGCGCAAGAGCGCGGACAGCTGTTTATCGGCCCCGGCGTTCCAGTGTATGAGGGAATGGTGATCGGACAAAATGCCAAGCCAGAAGACCTCATGGTCAACGTCTGCAAAGAGAAAAAGCTTTCAAACATGCGTTCCAAGGGTGACGGCGTTGCCGCTGGTCTTGATACGCCGCGCACCATGACACTCGAAGAAGCGCTCGAATTTATTGGCGACGACGAACTCGTTGAGGTCACGCCAAAAAACATTCGCCTCCGGAAGGTGTTCCTGAAGGAATTTGAACGAAAGCGCGCGGCATAATCCACGAATGATGCAAAAAAACGGACATATTGTCCGTTTTTTCGTGTATGCATTCTTGACGATTTTCGCGCGTTCGCCTACCGTGTGTCCAGCACTGTAAAAAGAGGGGGATTCATGTTGGAATACCAAGCCGTTCGTTCAGCTCGTGAACTCACGCTCGCATTGTATTATCTGGGGCGTTTCATCGTCAGCCAAGAGCGGGAACGTATATGCCACATGCTTCTTCATGCCTGCGGACCCTTGAGAACGATACTGGAAGGAGACGAGGAATGAACAATCCGTACCGTTTCAGATCTCCAAAACGACGAGACCTCGAGCGACAGCTCTACGAAGCAAACATGGAGCTTGCTCGAAAAGACTCGGAAATCAAAAAGTGGCAGGACGCACATTCTGCGGAGGTAGACGAATCGAGCCGTCTGCAGAGACGGCTCACACGCGCAGAAAATCTTCTCTCAGGGATCAAGTGCGCCGCAGGAACCTTCTTCCTGTTCGCTACCAGCACGGTCGGGTTCGTCGCGTACATGTCTTCCCTTGAGAGCGACAACGACACGTCAACGCGACAGGGCAACGGAGGCGCATACAGCATCCGCGCAGAGCCTCCGCGGAGAACGAACTCCTGCCCTCAAACCGTCAACGTTCCCATCGCGCTCCCGCCCGAACCAACCTTCTATTGGAAATATACGGGCGAAGAGAAGCGGAGTGGCCAGAACCTTCTGTTTCTCGATGCCGTTCCATCGGCATGTTTCTCCTCGCACTGACGTGCGAGTTTTTTATAAAAAAATCCGCTTGGGAAGAACCAAGCGGCAGGATTATTGGCCGTCTCCGCTCTTCTTCGTGTGCGGAATTCGCAACCGAAGACCCGACGACGACGCTCCGGACAACGAACTGCTGGCCGGCGGACGCGGAGAAGGGGAGAGGCTCGGTGGAGCCGGGATCGTATTTCGTTCAACGGTCGAGAAGTGCTTTCGACTGTAGAGTTGCACGGCGTCCAGATCCCACACCCGCGTTCGGACAAGAAGGAACGAGGCGTTCCTCAACACACTCGGCCTCCAGACGAGGAGGTCTTCTCGTTCCGAGAGCAGTCCGTCAAACTCCCCGAGCGATCGGAGCTTCCGACAGAATGCGTCACCGCGTGGTTGATCGTCGCGCACGAAGACAACCCATAGCGCACGGACGAAAAAGGGGAAATCTCCCACGAGGCGTCCCCAGGCACCGAGAAGCGTGCCGAGCGACTGAACGCCGCATAGACCGACGACATACTCATCATCTTGCCGCTGGCGAAGCACGTCGGCGTATTCCTCCGAAAACGCCTCAATGCGATCACCCTGAAGCGGTTCGATGATGAAATTCGTATTCGCGTCGCAGCTCTCAAGGATGTCCTCGATGGACAGGAGAATCTCTTCATCCGCCTCCGGCCACGATCGGCCGAGCGGTAGCACAGCATGCCTCCGTTGGCCGCTCATTCGTCCTCCCAGTGTAAAGAGCAGCCTAGAAATATCATGCCCTCCGCAATCTGACAACGGGGACGTCTCGCATCTTTTATGCATGCATGTTACATTCGACCGACATTTTTCTGTATGCCTCGTCAAGAAATCGTTCTCGACATTGAGACGCAAAACACGTTTCAGGACGTTGGCGCGTACAACCCCGCGCTGCTCGATATCTCTCTCATCGGTTGTTACTTTTACGAAACAGACACCTTTGAAACGTTTCTCGAGGAAGATCTCCCAAAACTCTGGCCGCGACTCGAGCGCTCGGATCGCATCATCGGATACAACTTGTTCGGGTTCGACTATCCCTGCATGCAGGAATATTACGCCGGGAATCTCATGAAGCTTCCAACGGTCGACCTTCTCGTTGAAATCGAAAAGCGCATCGGGTTTCGCGTCAAACTCGATGACGTCGCTCATGCGACACTCGGAACCGGAAAAAGTGGCCACGGTCTTCAGGCTGTGGAATTCTGGCGAAAAGGGGAGATCCAAAAATTGAAAGACTACTGCTTGCAAGACGTGCGCGTAACGCGAGACGTGTATGAGTACGCGCTCGCGAATCAAAACGTGAACTTTTTTGATCGCATGGGACAAAAACAGACCGTTCCTATGCCGATCGTTCCACCGGAACCGGAAAATAAACCAAAAATCAATCTCACACTTGGACTGTAGGAAAAAACTATCCACACCCTCAAAAAACCCAACATTTTCCCGCCAGAATACCACTAGATGTTGTGGTATAATTCTCCAGCGACCACAATATCTAGTGATCGCGCGAAACTGCGAAATAATGCATCACACGCGCTCCGATGAATGCAGATTCATCGGAAAGATGCGCTTTCGCAGTCAAATCTACCCTTTCTTATTTTGTTTTCCGCTGTATGAATACGTCGGCTGATTTACGTTCGTCATCGCAGACAAAAAACGCCGCAGACACTGTCTGGTCGTATGTCACGTCTGTAAAAACAATCCGCCGCAGCGACGGGCGGATTGAGGATTTCGATGCAGCGGTTTTAGAGCGATCTGTTCGCCAAGCATTCGAGGCGACCGGGATGAACGCTGAACGAGAACACGCACGCATCCAGGGTGTCGTTCAGGATACGATCCATCGCCTCACGCAAGCGTTTAACGGCCACACGATTCCGGAAACGCAAGACATTAAAGAACTCGTTGGCGCGTCTCTTATCGATGGAGATCTTCTCGACGTTGCAAAGAGCTATCTGACAAACGACGTGCAGGCGAAAAATGCCCCGTCACTCCAGCTACAACAGCTCCCGACCGCAAAACCAACAACGCGCGCGCTTGTCGCGCGACGCCGCAGACTTCCGGATGAACGCCAATCGATCACGCATAAGTTCGAGATCGGATCACACACCGGCTACGTTACCGTTGGTCTGTACGAGGATGGAAAACCCGGAGAAATCTTCGTCTCAATGAGCAAAGAGGGGAGCACGCTCGCGGGATTGCTCGATGCGCTCGCAACATCCGTGTCGATCGGATTGCAATATGGCGTTCCGCTCAAAACGCTCGTCGCAAAATTTTCACATGTTCGCTTTGAGCCATCCGGGTTCACCCAAAACCCAAACATCCGCGTTGCAAAATCCGTCGTTGACTACATCTTCCGCTGGCTGGGAACAAAATTTCCGGACACCGAACCAGATCTTCCGCCGATCGAAGAGCATGAAACGGAAACACAGAACGATGTCGCGCCCGTCGAGCATCGCAGCCCGCTCCTTGGCGCGAGCCCGATTCTCACGCCGCGAAAATTCTACAAGCCGTTTGAGTATCCGCAATACTTCGACCACTTCATGAAGCAGAACCAGGCGCACTGGATGCCGACCGAGGTGCCCATGGAGAGCGACATCGTGGATTACAAAAATAATCTCACACAAGGGGAGATCAACCTCGTCATCAACATCCTTCGCTTTTTCACCCAAGGCGACATCGAGGTTAATAACAACTACAACAGCCGATTGATTCCGACGTTTCCAAAACCGGAAATCAAGATGATGCTCTCGTCATTCGCCGCGATGGAGGGCATTCATGTGTGGGCATATTCGTATCTGAATGATTCACTCGGATTGCCGGAAAAAGAGTACTCGGCATTCCTCGAGTTCGAATCCATGCGCAAAAAATACGACTATATCCAGTCGTTTGACGTGCGCTCTGTCGAAGATCTTGCCGTGAACCTCGCTGTGTTCGGTGGGTTTATGGAAGGCGTCAGCCTCTTCTCGTCGTTTGCCATTCTCATGAACTTTCCACGCCTCGGCAAGCTGAAAGGCGTCGGCCAGATCGTTACCTGGAGCATCCGCGATGAAACCCTGCACTCCAAAGGTGTCTGTCAGCTTTTCCGCGACCTCGTCAGCGAGAACAAACACATCTGGACCACGGATCTCCAAGAGACGCTGTATAGCGCCTGTCGCGACATGGTGAATCTCGAGGATGCGTTCATCGACACGTGCTTCGCCATGGGCGATGTGCCCGGTCTCAAGGCGGAACAGGTCAAACAATACATTCGCTACATCGCCGATCGCCGTCTGAACGATCTCGGCCTCGATGCGATCTATAACGTCTCAAACCCCCTCGGCTGGCTGGATGTCATGGTCAATGCAAAAGAACACACAAACTTCTTTGAGAATCGCGCCACGGAATACGCCAAAGGATCCGTGATCGAAGACTGGTCTGCATAACATCATCAAAAATAAAATCGCACCTCTCCTATGCCTACCTACGCCTCCGTCATCGACGCACTCTCCGCGAACGACCTCGCGTCAGCTCGAGACCTACTCCTCTCTGAGATTCTTACAAAAACAGCCGACAAACACAGCTGGGATTGCCCGCATTACACCGCGGATCGCGCTATCCAAGAATCCATCAACCTCGACGCGGTTCCCGCGGCACCGCTCTCATATTTTGGACTGGAAAATCTTCGCGATCGTTACTTCCTCCGCGATTCCCACGGCGAAATCTGCGAGAATCCAAAAACGTTCTACGCACGCGTCGCAACAGGCATGGCGCGCGGCGACGCGGCGCATGCGCAAGAACTCTACAATCTCATGGTTCAGCAGTGGTTCGTTCCCGCGACGCCCACACTGATGAACATCGGTACAAAAAAAGGTCTTCCGATCTCGTGCTTTTTAAACACCGTTCCGGATACGCTCGAAGGCATTTTTGATCTGTATCGAGAAAACGCGTTTCTCTCAAAGTACGGCGGAGGCATCGGCACGGACTGGTCTCAACTTCGCGGTCAAAACTCGCCCCTGCAAGCCTCCGGCCTTCGTTCGTCCGGCGTGATTCCGTTCCTAAAAATCATGGACTCGGAAACAATTGCCATCTCTCGCAATTCCACACGACGCGGCGCGGCAGCCGCATACCTGCGCATTGATCATCCGGATATCGAAGAATTCCTTGAGATGCGAAAGCCGACGGGCGGAGACATGGATCGCAAGTGCCTGAATATCAACCATGGCGTCGTTATTACGGATGAATTCATGAAAGCGGTTGAAGAAAACCGGACATATCAGCTCGTCGATCCACACTATAAAACGGTCACCAAAGAATTGAGCGCCGTCGACATGTGGCGCAAACTTCTCAAAATGCGCGCCGAGACAGGGGAGCCATACCTGCTCTTCATCGATACGGTGAATCGTGCGATTCCGGAACATCACAAAGCAAAGGGCCTCGTTGTTCGCCAAAGCAATCTCTGCACGGAGATCGTTCTCCCGACGGATTCGGAACGTACGGCCGTGTGCTGTCTTGGCAGCATGAACCTCGAACGCTATGACGAGTGGAAGCACAACATCCCGGAAATCACCTACGCCTGCGTCAAAGCGCTCGACAACAACCTCGAAACATTCATCGAAATGGCGGATCCGGTCGAATTCAAAAAAGCGATCCATTCCGTAAAACACGAACGCTCCATCGGCTTCGGTGTTATGGGATACCACGGGTATCTCATGTCAAAAGGAATCCCGCTTGAGAGCCTCCAGGCGCGCCTCGTAAACAAAGACATCTTCAAGCACTTCCACGAAGGATCCGTTGCCGCATCCAAACGCCTCGCGGAAGAACGCGGACTTCCGCTCGATGGGGGAACGCAACGCAACTCCTACATCAACTCCATCCAGCCAACGGCTTCAACGGCGTTCATCTGCGGAGAGGCGACGCCGTCAATCGAGCCGATGGCCGGAAACGCCTACCTGCAAAAAACGCTCTCCGGAAGCTTCCTGGTGAAGAATAAATATCTGGAGAAGCTCTTGGAAGGAAAGGGTATGAATACCACCGAGGTCTGGAAGAGCATTATCGCCGCAAAGGGGAGCGTGCAACATCTCGATATCTTGTCGGAAGATGAGAAAACGGTCTTCCGTACCGGATATGAGATGAACATGCGTGAAATTATCCAGCAGGCTGCGGATCGACAACCGTACATCTGCCAGGCGCAATCGCTCAATATCTTCTTCACGACGCCCGTGAGCGGAAAATATCTTCACGACGTACACATGCTCGCGTGGAAGCTCGGCGTTAAATCGTTGTACTACCTCCGGTCGAG
>CAYMTE010000005.1:39126-43436 GCA_964393325.1 uncultured Gammaproteobacteria bacterium | reverse complement strand
AGTTGACGCACGATTTGCGCCCGAAGGTCATCGGGCAGTCGTTCGAGAGCGAGGAGCACGGGATCATCCTCCCTGCGCTTTTGCACGAACGTCTGAAGCCAATGCTCCACAAAGAGCGTTGCAACCGCAGAGAGATCGATCGAGTCCTTCGCCGCGTGACGAAGGGGCAACGTGTTCGCGTGACCTCGATCTTCTTCTTGAGAAACAGAATCTGAGGCATACCGCCTCACTGACGAAACATCTGCCATGAGGCACCTCTCAACTGAAATGAGTGGAAAGAACAACGATGGCGCGAATATAACATGCTCACGTGTGGCGTCAATATCATGGTACACTTTTGCGGTGGACGGTATTAATCTTGGATTCACATTCGTTCATTTTGAGGATATCGGATACCTCGCCGTTTTTGCGATCATGATCCTCGATGGTGCGAATATCCCGTTCACACCAAACGAGCTTTTTTTAGGGTTCGCGGGATATCTCGCGCGAACCGGCGACATGAACGCCGTCCTTGCGTATCTCATGGCGCTCATGGGAAGTCTCGTTGGGCATCTCTTGTCCTATTTCATTGGATGGAAGGTTGGAAGACCACTGTTTGAGCGGTACGGAAAATTCATTTTCATTACCACACAAAATATTCGCGCCGCAGAACGCGCCGTGAAACGCTTTGGGAAAACGGCTCCGTTTGTTGTTCGATTTATTCCGGGTCTTCGGAATCTTGGTAGTCTCTTTTTTGGCGTTCTGCGCGTCCCCACTGGCCCATTCATGCTTCTCACGACCGCGGGGATTGCGATCTATAACGCGTTATTCTTTTTAAGCGGATACATCCTCGCTGAACGCTTTGCCGAGCTCAAAGACCTACTTTTCCCTCTCGTTGTCGGAATTCTCGCCGTGGGATTGTCATTAGCAGCGACAAGCTGGTACCGTATGCGACGAACACCTCGCGTTGAACCGACACGAAAGAAACCCGTTCGCCGACGCAAAAAAACACCATGACCGTCCGTGATGTTATCGAATATCTCATTTTCGGCTTCTCGCTCTTTTTTGGTGTTGGACTTTGGGCATGGGCGCTTCTTCATGCACTCGGAACGCCTCGTGCGACGTGGAATCAGCGACTCCTGTGGGGGATTGCGATGATCGTTAATCCGCTTACGGCTATTTGGTATTGGTATGTCTGGAAACGCTGGGCGTTCTGGACGCTCTTTACGCCCATTCTCGGGCTCACGTTTTCACTTCCGCTCCTGGTTCGATCCGTTGTCAGTCGCGCGGATGCAACGGCGCTTACAAACGCATTGTTTGCGCTTGGAAGCTCACGACAAGTTATCGTAATCGCCATTCTGCTCATCTTTCCGATGCTTCTTGGACTTGCCGCACTGCTTCATCTTGGGACGAATACCGAACTCACCGCCATGGACCGAAACGACTGGATCGTTTCTCTCGCGCTTCCGTTCTTTGGTTTTGGTGCAGGGATAGCCTACTGCGCACGGTTTCGACGCGCGTGGGCCGTTCTTGGATTGTTGTGGCTCGTCGTGATTGTTTGCGCGTTTAAATCCGTTTCACTGAATATTTCACACGCGCTCATCCCAGCAGGGGAGGAGAGACGCGAAGAGTTCCGTCTTCGCGCTCGGTAGCTATTCGTCCTCGTCAGCGTCCGTCTGTTCCTGCTGATCTTCTTGAACTTCACGCTCAAGACGTTCCAGCGCCTCTAACCCATCAACGGGGACGTCTTCCTCGTTTTCTTCAGACTCTTCCTCGTCATCATCTTCGTCATCCTCGTCATCATCTTCGTCATCTTCATCGAGGTCATCATCGTCGTCACTGTCCGCCTTTCCGTCTACAGACAAGACAGACATCCCGAGCTCGTTCAGGTCTTCTTCTTCGCTCTCCGTCTCGCTGTCATCCCAGTCTTGTGGATCCATAGGTGTCGCATGCATAGAGATTGTATTCACGTTTTTCGAAGATACCAAAACCGTTTTTGAAAGGGAATATCCGATATTGTGGATAACGCAAATGACATTGCGAATTCATCGCGTAGCTGGCAGTCTATGACTGACTATGACCCCGTTTGAGATCATCCTCACCATTCTGTTCGTCGGCCTCCTCGGCGCAGTCGCGTGGCTCATCGTGCGCCAGCAGCGTCCTGCGGCGCCCTCGAATGACCCTCAAGTGATGACGCTGCTCCAAAACCAAATTGCGCAGCTTCAAAAAGACTTAGGAGATCGCATGGTTGAAACACATCAGGCGGTTCGACAGAGCTTTGCCGCATCTACCGGCGTCGTGCGAGACGTCACGGAACGCATCACACGCATGGAAGAGACGAATAAACAGGTTCTAGATGTCACGAGCCAGCTTCAGCGATTGCAAGACATGCTCAAGAATCCAAAACAACGCGGAATTTTGGGAGAGTACTACCTGGAAACGCTGCTAAAAAATATCCTTCCTCCCGGCGGATATCAGATGCAATACGGCTTTAAGGATGGAGAAATCGTCGACGCGGCGGTATTCGTCAAAGATAAGATCGTTCCCATTGATTCAAAGTTCAGTCTTGAAAACTACAACCGCCTTGTTGAAGAGCAGAATCCGACAGAACGCGAGCGTCTCGAAAAATCATTCGTAAACGACCTCAAAGAGCGTGTCAAAGAAACGGCAAAATACATTCGTCCGGAGGAGGGAACGATGGAGTTCGCCTTCATGTTTATCCCGCACGAAGCAATCTATTACGATCTTCTCGTCAACAAAATCGGAACGATTGATGAAGATACCGAAAGCATCATTCAACGCGCGGCAGGGAAGTGGCACGTTATTATCGTTTCGCCAACATCGTTCCTCGCATATCTGCAAACCGTTCTTCAGGGTCTTCGCGCGCTGCAGATTGAAGAACAGACGAAAGAGATTCGGAAGCGTGTTGGAGAACTCGGAAAACACCTCGCCTCGTACGAACAACACTTCACGAGCGTAGGCAAACACCTCGGAACCGTCGTTAATCAATACAATCTCGCGTCCAAAGATTTTGGCATGATTGATAAAGACATCCTGCGCATCAGCGGAGCGTCTGCCGGCTACCAAGCCGTCCAACTTGATAAACCTCAAGAAGACACCGTATGACGTTTGAACAATTCCGTTATATCTTCCTCAAAATCCGCCTCTTTTTCTTGTGGCTCTTCGGCGTTGTGGTGTTTCTCGTGCTCTTCGTGATCGTCCATGTGCAGATGGCGCATCTCATCGACATTCTCTCGTCGACAAGCGATCTCACCGAGAAAGCACCCGTCGTGCTTATCCTTGGCGCTGCGGTAAAAGAGGATGGCGAACCGTCTGACGCCTTGAAAGATCGGCTGCTTGTTGGAATCGACATCTGGAAGCAGGGGAGCGCGGAGCGCATTCTGATCACGGGAGATGATGGAAACTTCCGTTCTGACGAGATCAGTGTGATGCATACATTCTTGCGAACCCACGGCATCCCCGAAGACGCGATTCTCGTTGATGGAAAAGGATATCGAACGTTCGAGAGCTGTCGACGTGCAAAGGAAGAACTCAAGATTGATCGCGCGATCGTCGTCACACAGCGGTTTCACATGGCACGCGCGTTGTATCTTTGCGATGCGCTCGGCGTCGAGTCCGTCGGTGTCACGTCAGACAAGCAAACGTACAAAGACGCGTCGTACTATTGGGTGAGAGATTTGATGGCAAGCGTTAAAGCCTTCTGGGAAATCAACAAAGACCGGCCGGTAGACACCATTGCGATATAAAAAACCGGAGACAAGCTCCGGAAGAGAGATCCCACCCCAAGACACAGCTTCTCGCACTCGTACCTTACGAGGTACGTTTTTATGAGGTGCGACTATTTTGCGCGCGGCGAACGATGCACCTGGATGAGGCGCGTCGCGAGCGGAGCGTCGGGCTCAAACGGAAGCGAATCCGTATGACACGCGACACATGACTCATCGACGCCGTTCACGCCCGTCGGTGCATGCCAGACCGCGTCGAGACGAGCCCGACCCGCGTGACACTCCCGGCAATCGCTGTCCACCTCCGGAGGAATCGGGAAGCCCGAGAACAGCGTCTCCGTGAGCGTCCCGACCTGGAAGTGAACCTTCTCGGCCTGGATTTGCGGTTCACCCGCCCAGTACCGACGCGCCTTGATGCCGGAAACGTACGTCCCAGCTTCCGCATCCGCGGGAAGCGTGAAGTCGTAGATATCCGGAGACGGAGTCAAGCACAAGCCCAAGTCACCGCCCGCACACCCAAACATGATCGAGGTCTCCGGCGTCTCTTGCACGAGCCCGGTCCACCCATCTACGGCTCTCGTCGCA
>CAYMTE010000005.1:0-39026 GCA_964393325.1 uncultured Gammaproteobacteria bacterium | reverse complement strand
TCATCGGTGTACGTGACGCGAACCTGGACGTTGTCGCCAGGCATGAAGTACCCGCTCACCGGCGTGTTGACGACCTCGAGCTGGATCTTCAACCCATACCCGAAATCCGGATCCGGGTCGTCGTGCACCACCGGGACGCTCCACACCTTGCCGGGGAGTTGCGGCCACGTCACTTCAAGCGACGCAGCCTCCGCCGGCATCTTGAGCGAATCGTCCTTGTCGTCCGTCTCGCACTTGTCGTCGCGGTCGTCGCGCAGGTTGCCCTGCAACTGGATGAGCACCTCGGCGAACGTCTGCGCCTCCGGGTTCGAGCAGTCGCCCACCGCCGCACAATGCACGGTGATGACGCGCGCAACGAACCGCCGAGCCAAGAAATCATCGCCCTCCTTCCACTTGTTGTCCTTCCCGGGGTGGACCTTGAGATGGCTCAGTTCGTGACCTTGCGCATCTCGCGTCCTGACCAGGAAGGGGGTTTTCTCCTTCATCCACGCGGCACCTTCATAGAAGGTTTGCCGCTGGAAGAGGTTCGAGCCGTCCGCCAGCCACCGCCAATCCACAGGCCCAGCCTGCTGCACGCCCGTCCAGTCCAACCCCGCGAGGTCGCCGCTTGTTTGCGCCGGCGCAAGGCCAGCAGCAATCGTCGACGGCACCTTTGCCGTGATGTACATCTCCTGCACGAAGCGAGGAGTCGTACCCACTACATGCAGGGAGGACGGGGGAGGAACGTACGCGTCGAACGGAGCGTTCTCCGCGAGGTTCTGGTTCCACACCCCTTGGTGGAAGTATAAACCAAGACCCACGGGCTTCACGCCGTTCGAGATCGCCTGCTCGGTGGAACCGAGCGTTTCGTCGACCTCGGGCAAGGAATTGTCGGTCTCGATGACACACGACGCCGCAATGACGACGAGGAACATCGAGAACATAGCTAGCAGAACGCGACCAGAGCGATACATGCTCTACTCCTTCTATAACAGCTCATTCGAAGCAAACCGTACTGCGTTCACTCGAACGAGCGGTTTGTGGTTGTGAGAAGCTAGTCTCGTGTAAGGAACAACGCGTTAAACGCCGCGGAAGATTATCACTTCTGTTCAACATGCGCAATATGTCGAGGCCCGACACAAACCGTAAAACTATCGGACTCCATCTATCTGTATCGCTTCAAGCGTGGATGTCGTTTTTCCTGCATGATGCTCACTTTTTATAAGCCCGATATCTTTGGCGAACCACACATACGACGTTGTCTCGATCGGCGTACCATTCATCATTCCTTCGAGCGTCATTTTCTGCTCGATAGCCAGCGCATGAAATGTCCCTGCCGGAACCGTCACATCCTCTTCCTTCAACACCCGGCTCTTCACCGTTGTTTTTTGACGACGTCCATCCAAAATCGCTTTCATCTGCGTATTCGTTGTGTGCATTTCAACCTCGGTTGAGAGCGTCCATTCGCGACCAACATCCAAATCGTTTGGAAGGATATCTCCATCCATGGAAATGGTGTCATACGTCACATCGAGACCAGAAAACGCCTGCGCAAAATCAAAATATCCCTTACCTTTCATGGAACCGTCCTCACAAACCAGTTCATTTGTCATTGTTGCGACGCGATCACGAATCGCGAAGGAATACTCCAGCTTTGCCGTGTTTGGCGTCCGTTCGAGCACACGTGTCGTGACAGGAACCTCTGTCGCCCCCGTCTTCATGCGATAGGTGATCGACGAACCGGAACGAAGCGGGTAGTACGGATTAAAGCAGCCTTCTGCTGGGACGCTATCAGAAACACCTCGACGCGCTGGCGCGTTGTCTGCGACAGATGGCGCAACCGTTTCCGTGGAAACAGGCATCGAAGGAGGAACGGAACCGCAGCCAACGTAACAAGAGGCGCAAACCGTCAATGCGACGGCATACCGGTGAAGTGTTTTCATATCGACGGATTGTAACAAATCCCTCTTCAGAACGCACCAGTATTCATTGACAAAACATGTCCATCGTGGTCTCTTGCATGTAGATCCTTTCAACAAAGGGGGGCGATCATGGCACTTGATTCTCTGTTGCATATCGATTTTTCCGCAATGCGCCTCCCGATCGATGACCGCGAGGCGATTCACATCCTGCATACGCAGGGCTTTCGATTCTTGGCGCATCGAGACATGACGCGACTCGTACGCTCATATCTTGATTACCCGATGGCGTCCGGACGAATCAGCGTCCGCTACAACGCCCCGTTTCATGAAGCGCCATGGGAATTTAGTCCCGTGTCGTTTGTACGGTGGTGTTATCTGCAAATGGGCTTTCGCCTCCCGGGAACAGCACATGAGTTGCGTCGAGGAATGCGGCTCTGTTCGGCGGGGGAGCTGATCGAAGGAGATATCCTCGCGTTCACACCTCCGCGAGGCGTGCAGCACTTCGGTATCATCACGAAGGAACGGACGATCGTCTTCGCGTCCACCCAAGAATGCGCCGTTGTTGAACGACGTATGGAAGATATCGCCCGATGCGATATTCAGGGAAGGAAACGTATCCTCCCAGAGCATGCGCGTTGGACAACACTCATCCTTTCACATTCCCGCATCGAAAAAACGCAAGAAGCCGTGCAGCGACTTCTCCTCGCGCGCATCGCAAAAAATGCGTAAATCCCGATCATTGTCGGGGTTTTTTAATCTCCGACGCATGACAGGGATGCTTGACAAAATGAAAAAAATGGCTTAGCGTACGATGTGCTCATCGACAACCAATACAGAAAGGAAAGGGGGATGGGTATCGCAAGAAACCTGTACGATGTTCTCGGCGTCGCCGAAACGGCAAGTACGGAAGAACTCCGGAAGGCCTATCGTGCGATCGCGCGAGCCTCTCACCCGGATAAAGATCCGGGAAACGCGGAAGCGGCGGCGCGATTCAACGAGGCAACCCAGGCATACACGGTGCTCTCGGACCCCGGAAAACGCGCGAGGTACGACCGATCCAACAGCGCCCCGCAGACACTGCATGATCTTTTCATGCGACCAGCGGGTCTCCGTCTCATCAGCGCGCTTCTTCCTTCGGCACCAAAAGCGAGCCAACAGGGAGGACACGAGGTCGTCAGCGGAGAAATTCGAGAGGGGAAAGTCGTGGTCGACCAGCGCGAATTCTTCGTGCCATCGACCGGACCCATACCTCGCTGGCTCCGAATCATCGGAGCGGGCGGGGAAGGGCGTAACGCCGGTGAACCCGGCGATCTCTTTGTTGCACTCACACACAAGAAAGGAACGGAAAATGGGAATAGATAGTGATCTTCAAGAATATCGAGCTGCAATGAGCGTGTACGTCCGCACCGCAGAAGGGGAGCGTATCGACACGCGCGACGACACAGCGAAAAAACTCGCTGAGATGACCGACGGGAGCGCGCTCAGCATCATGGATTGCGGCGATCTCGCCGCGATCCTCTCGAACGGCGTCGTCTCGATCAATGAGCGCACGCTCGTTGATCTGCGAGGAAACATGCGCAATCCAAAAAAACTGCAGGCCGCGGTTCGACAACGCGGGCTCGATGACGTCTTCAAGCTGAAGGCGTCACACCCTGCGAACCGGGTTCTCCAACTCCTCCTTGAAACACCCGACGGCGCCGTCAGCATCGTCTGCATCGCGAGCATTCTCGCGACGGTTCTCACCGATTCAAAAGAATCGAAGAAACCGACGGGGGAGGAGCAGAAGGACGAGGCGGACCAAGACAATGAACAGGGAAGCCTGTTCGACCAAAGGAGTGATTCATGAGTGACATCGTTCAGGTTTCCTTCGATTCGCCGGCAGATGCCGGACGTGCGTTCAAACTTGCGCTCTCTGGGCGCGACGCAGAACAACGCGAGAGCGTTCTCGCGCTCATCCGCCAAAACCCGACAGCGGCGCTCGCCGTTCTCGGGAACGCGGATAGCGACCTGGGGCTTTCCCCGCGACAGTCCTCGGACGCGTTGGATCTGATCGTCGAGACGATCGGTACCGACTCGCAGTCCAAGAGCCTGCTCACGGACTACCTCTCCGCAGAACGTACGGCCGAGCTCCTCACGGGGAGGGGAGAGCTGCCCAGCAGCGCAGCCTTCGTCATTGACGCGGACGCGCTCATTCTCGCGATCGTCAAAGACGTTACGTCCGACACGGGCCACCCCCTCCTCGAGAAAGAGGAGGGGGCAGAGCTCGAGGAGGGGGACGTGGAAGACACGTCTCCCGGGGGAGAAGACGACGAGGAGCCTCGCAACGCCGCCCCTGCCTACCAGGAGGAGGCGCAGACGGTCGAGGACGACGACTCGCGTCTCACTCCGGAATATCGTCGCGACACAGCCGACCGGCTCTGCCGGTGGGCGTACAAGATCAAGGACCGACCCGACTACGGCGACATCTGTTCGCGCGTGATCGGGACGTTCTCCTTGAGGGAGTGGATCTTGTTCGCGATCGCGACCAACCACGAGGTCGATGTCCACAAATCGACCATGCTCGAACTCGGAATCGATCCCCAGGAGGGGACGACGGAGCTCGAGCATCTCCTGCTGCGCGTCGAGGAGGAAGCGACCCCTTCGCTGACCCTCGCACACGCCACGGACTTCGCCGCCGCGGTCGCCGCGTCGCGACAGACGGCATCCAAGCGTCTGCCCGAAACGGATGCAGTCGCGGTCGCGGCCCGCCTCAAACAAGGGGTTGGGTTCTAACCTTCATAGCCCCTGATTCGCGTCGTGCGGGTCGGGGGCTTTTCCAAACGGAGGTCTCTGATGACAGTAAGCGCTCTCGTTCTGCTTCCTCGAGAAGCAGACAAAAAGGTCGCTCCACGCTTCACCGGAGCGCCTCTCGCAGCGCTCTTCCATACGGTATACGAAGCGTCTGCCGGCAACATCCAAACGACGGAGCTCGGACAAGCGGAGTGGCAGGAACTACCTGTCGAGGAACTTCTGACCGAAGGCCTGTGGCCCGTTATCGTTCGCGTCGGCGAAAAAATGGGCATCACAACCCTAACCTCGCCGCGCGATATTCTGACGACTGTCATCCCGGTCGCGCATCGGTTGATCAGTCAAGGACTTCTCCTTCGCTATGCAACCGTCGAGGAGGCAGCAAAAGACCTCCTCAATGCCCTCCGGCAAAGTCATGCTGCCGCGTCGATGTACAAGACACGCACACCGCTCATGGAGGTCGCGGGATCCGTCAGCATGTTTTTTGGAGGGCTCATCAAGCTCACACAAGAGACACGCAAAGAGATCCTACAAGCGAAAGAACGCATCCAGAGGAAGCAGCGCGTCTGCTTGTCTATTGGGGGGAAAAGCATCGTGCGTGGGCACTACAACCGTCTGCACGTCGATTCCCGAGAACGCGACATCATAGCGCTCTCGTTCGAGCCGATCGCGCACGAGTTCGAGTACGCCTACACCGCGCATCTCGCACAAAAAGAGATGCGCGCAATCGAGACGACGCTCTCTCTCGTGACGCCGATTCTCGAATCGACGCAGTTCCCCTCAACGGTTTCGATTGACCACATTTCCGATCTTCCACGCGCTCTCTTCACCACCTGGACCATGCTTGCCGCATGCGGCGATCTGGAGAGCGCATGGATCGACCAAGCGAGCTTCAAAAAAGCTCGCGCGCAGATCCGTCGGGCGGAAAACGAACGTCTCATCGAAAACAACGTTCTCCTCCGGTTTGCGAGACAACTCCGACGACCGGTAACGGCACAGGAACGCACCGTTATTTGTGACAACGTTCGCGCGGCGATCGGATGGGTTCGCTCCCTCGGCTACGACGACCTCGTGCCGTCCGAAGTCTTCTGCCTCATCGCGAGCCTGGAGCATGTGCGGTTCGTAGCCGATACACTAAACAGGCATCTTCTCTGCAGAGAAGATGCCGAACGGACGCTAGAAAAAAAACTCACGCCAGAACAGCGTCTGGAGATTCTGAAACTGTTCAACTGGAAGCAGCTACTGGGAGACGAGTATATCTCGCTCCTGTATAGCCACTCGTATACGATGCAAGACATCCTCCGCTACTACGAGAAGCTTCAAAAAAGCGTGCAGAAAGACATTAAGGACAGGGTGCGCAGCACTGTCCTAGAAGCAAAACCTGGCACGTTAAACCAACAAACCATTGAGAATCTCGTACGCCTCGGCGTCGTGACTCACGAGGACCTCGACGACCCGAAACCGTCGAAGACTCGGAAGACGACGCGTCGTCGAGCGTAACCAACTCACAACGACCCTTTGGGAACTCCAAAGCGGTCGTTTTTTTATTGTTCATACGGCGTCGCAGATATTGAAACGTTAGAAAACAAAAAAGCCGGCATCTACGAGAGAGACGCAAGCTCTTTTGTGAGCGTTGCGTTGTAGATGCCGGCTTGGCCACGTGACGCGAAGCGTTTTACGTGGCCGAGCTCCGAGAGCCGACCTACTCCCGGACGAACGAAGGCACCGCCCACCCCGGATCGCAGTTGTCGCCCCAGCTGCAGTCCAGCCTGATCTCGCGGTCGTCGCGAAGGAAGTACAGGCTCGGCACGTCCGCCCACGGATCGCCGCCGGGAACCGAGACCTCGTAGCCCGGGACCCACGCGTAGGGCACCTTGTCGCCGTCCATGCTCTTGACCCACTGGAGGTGGAGCGCGGCGGCGGCGAGGATGCCGGCGTGGGGCGAGGACTTCGCGGAGCGGACGTCGCAGGGCTTCTTGTTGCGCTGCGAGCCCAGGTTGATGACCTCCCAGCGGAGGCCGACCTTGTGCTCGATGCCCTTGTGGAGGCGGAGACGCTCGGGGCCGGCCTTGTCGTAGCCGTCCCAGCGCCAGTTCGCCTCCTGCTCCGCCTTCGCCCGCGCCCACAGCTCGTGGAACGTGCGCTCGAGGCCGCTCGTGACCGTCTTCTCGTCCTCGTTCGTCTTGTCGGCGAGGTAGGGGACGAGCACGACGGCGACGAGCTTCTCCTCGGGCCAGGCCGGGACGGACTTCTCCGCCGCGGCGAAGGCCTCGTCGGAGATGCCCCAGCCGAACTCCTTGTTCCACTCGCGCACGCGGGCGATCTGCTTCTCGGTCGAGGTGAAGAGGCCGTGCACGAGCGCGAAGCGCGGGTGGCGCATGAGCGTCTCGTACATGAGCTTCGCCAGCTCGTTGTCGTCGCCGGTGTTCACCTCGCGGACGATCTCCGCCGTGAAGCCCGCACGAGCGAGGCGGCCCTTGAACTCCGTGATCTCTCCGTCCGTGTTGGTCGAAAGGCTGGCCATGATGGCTTGCCTCCTTTGGGTGCCGTTCGGCTGGTCCGGGTCGCGAGGATTCGCGGCCTTAAGACTTGCCCTTGGTTTGAAAACGGCATGCTAAGGCCAACTTTTTGGCCGTAATACGCCGTTTTCAAAATTGTTTCTTTGAATGTTCGAAGAAATAATTTAGTGCAAGATAAGGGTTTTGTCAAATATTATATACATGACGTTATGTTCTTCTACAGCTAACCCAAGAGGCGAGGAAGGGGAGTGTATATAGGCCCTTAAACGGAAATAAGCTCGTAATGCATTGAATAAATTATTCACGAGCCGTCCTGCAAAAAAATAATTTTAAAAAAAATATTCGTGAGTGTCAGAAGGTAACGAAGACGAATACGAAACAAGACGTTCAGAATAAAAAATATATAAATGACCAAAATAGGATTCTCTCGTTTTTTTCTTTTTTTTAACGGTGGGGTAGGGAGACCAACGCAACAAAAGCCCCACAACGGCAAACTAAACATGCGTCGCACAATATATGTTATACGCACCATGTAGGCTTTTAAAAGGCCGTTGAGCGGTTAACGACTTCCAGACCCATGACTATCTGATTGATCGCTATTTAATAAAAATCTTTCCTGGAACACGCACATCGACGTACGCCGTTATCTTCGATTCATCCGGCTTTGTTTTCATGTATGCCAGGTACGTTGCAAGCTGCGGCTCTAATGGATGTGTAAGGTCTATGTAGATATCGTAGCCTCGTTCACTCACAAAACGCGCCAGAGACGATTCAGGGCTCTCTACCTTCATAAACCTATATCGAAGGCCTCCTAGGACCGTATAACGCGTCGCATCTAGCCAACGCCGCATCTGTTCAGGCGTCGCGACTTGGAATCCCGGCGCCAACGGATCTGCGGTTTTCATAACGATAACCGGTAAATGGATCTGATCCGCAAAGGCACGAGCAGCAACGCGATCCTTAGATGCACGAAGCGCATCACCATCTGCGTCACCGGTCACGAGTCCTGTCGCATCTACGAGTGCGTACTGGTCATTTGAGACAACAACGACACTCCTCTGCCTCTCCTGAATCTTGAGTCGTAAAATGTTAGGATAGGACTTTTCCACAGTCACTGATTCCGCGAACAATCTGTCCTGCAATACACTCGCAAGCTCATTCGTATCTATGAGCAAGAGATTTCGATAACTCCACGGTCTCCATGGTTTTTCTTGAAGCGCTCGATCTACTTCTGCGAGCACTTCTCCCCTGTCGAGCTCATGAAGCGCTCCCGTATCTATCGTTTGGACATCCAAAAATCCGGAACGAAACAAAAACCACAGCCAACCCGTGACGGCAAATGCCGCGACAATCGCAATAACCGCTCCGTAGCCTGATCGACGGTCTTCTATACGGCGAGCCCGGAACATTCCTCCCCCACGTTCCTCTCGAGGGTCCATACGTTATGGTGAAACAACGCGCGGTAGCAGCGGATTAATGCGCGTAACGATCTCGTAATTGATTGTACCAACTTTTGATGCAATATCTTCTGCGCTCACACGCTCTCCGCGCTGCGATCCCAGAATCACGACCTCGTCTTCAACCCGAACATTCGGCACGTCCGTCACGTCGACGACACACATATTCATACATACACGTCCCATGACTTTGCATCGATGCCCTTTAATGAGAACTTCACCGACGCTCGAAAGGCTGCGATCAAACCCGTCCCAATATCCCACCGGAAGAACAGCGAGCGTGGAATCCCGCTTCACTCGTTCCGTTAATCCGTAACTTACAGGCGTTCCCTTTTTTACCCGCTTCACCTGCGCGACAACCGTCTTCCACGTCAATACAGGCTTCAACTGGAGAGATGATGATCGCGTTTGTGCAATTGCCTGTGTTTCCTTTGATGACCATAATCCGTACATCGATACGCCGAGCCGAACAAGATTGAAGTATGTGTCCGGAAATAATACCGTCGCCGCGCTGCATGCGGCGTGCTTCCAAGGCGGATCAACACCTTCTTCGCGGAGAAGAGAAAGCGCGTCGTTAAATCGCACGAGCTGCCCTTCGGCATATGAATGATCCGTCGTATCTTCGATATTCGCAAAATGGGTTGAGACGCCTTCAATGACAACACCGGGCGTCTCCTTGAGCGCTCGTACAAGGGTTCGGAGATCATCTCCAGACACACCCTGACGCGTTGTCCCGGTTTCAATTTTAATATGAACAAACGCGGCACGAGTGCCGAGTGCCGCGTGCCGATGAAGGGGTTTTAAACGGAGTTTTTTGAGCGCATCTACCGTTTCGAGATTGTAGACCACGAATGAGAGTCGATGTTTCACACATTCCGCGAGACGATCGTTTAACGTGTAACCTAAAAGCAAAATTGGCTTTGTGATGCCATTTTTTCGAAGCGTGATCCCTTCATCAATATTATCGACACCGAACCACGCGGCACCTTCTTTGTCCGCAATCGTTGCGACTTCAACAAGACCGTGGCCGTACGCGTTGGACTTCACGACCGCCATCACCGACGTCTCCTTTCCAACGTGACGACGAAACGCCCGGACATTCTGCGTCAGGGCGCGTTTTGAAATCTCAACCCACGTTTTCGCCGTACGCGTCATGAGGCAATCGTATCAAATCCACAGTACGGAACCAATGCCTTCGGAATGCGGATCGATCCGTCCGGTTGCTGATGATTTTCAAGCAGTGCGATAAGCGCGCGTGCGACGGAAATCGCGGTACCGTTTAACGTATGCGCGAGCTGCGTCGTTCCATCCTTTGATTTGACGCGAATATTCAAGCGACGCGCCTGGTAGTCCGTGCAATTCGATGTTGACGTGACCTCACCCCAACCACCCTTTCCTTCACCGCGCCCCCACATCCACGCTTCCAAGTCGTATTTGCGGTAGGCCGGTCCACCAAGATCACCCGTACAGATATCTACGACGCGATATGGAATCTCGAGCGCCTGAAAGATCGCCTCTTCATGGCGCAATAGCTCCGCGTGAAGCGCCTCTGACTGTTCAGGTGTGCAGAAAACAAACATTTCAACTTTCGAAAATTGATGCACGCGATACAACCCGTAGGATTCCCGTCCGTACGTTCCCGCTTCTGTTCGATAGCAATGCGAAATAGCGGCGTACTTGATCGGCGCGTCTTCTTCGGACAGCGTCTCATTCATGTGATACCCGCCAACGGTGATCTCTGCCGTACCGATCAAGGAAAGATCGGAATTTTCTATTGAGTAAATCTGTGTTTCATTTCCGCGCGGATTAAATCCCGTTCCAAGGAGTACCTCATCCTTCGCAAGATCCGGCGTCGACAACGCGACATATCCTTCCTTCGTCAGATAGTCGAGCGCAAAACGAATCAATGCCTGTTCCAGCAATGCCAACTTCCCTTTCAAAAAATAAAACTTCGCGCCAGCGACTTTTGCGCCGCGTTCAAAATCAATAAGGTCGTGTTTTTCGGCAAGCGCGACGTGATCCAAAGGCGCATCGAGCTTCACCACCTCGCCCACCTGCCGGATTTCCACGTTTTCCTCATCGGTTTTTCCGTCCGGTGAATCCGGGTGCGTCATGTTCGGAATCTGAAGCAATATCGTCTTCCACTCCCCTTCCAAATCGGATAATTCCTGCTCTTTTGAAGCGATCTCATCCTTCAGCGTTTTCCCCTTCGCGATCAATGCCTCACGGTCATCCGCCGACACGGATTTCATCTGATTTGCAACCGTGTTCCGCTCGGCGCGAAGGGCCTCGACATCCCGGGTACGAGACAACCGCTCCTCATCAAGCTGCAAAAACCGATCAAGATCAACGCGGACGTTTCGACGTTCGCAGTTCTGTTTCACCTCTGCCGCATGTTCGCGGATGTATTTCGGATCAAGCATAACGGGAAATATTCTGCTGAATGATAGCACGGATTTGCCCAAGGGCGCTCCCGCGATGCGTAGAGCTTAATTCCTCCGGCGTCAGTTCGTCCAGAAGCTTCTGAAAGGCTTGTACAACGAGGATTCCGCTATAGGGCAACCCCGGAGTCTTATTTGTTCTCGCTTCCTCTGTAATCCATCCTTCCGTACATCCACGCACGATCTCCTCCCGTCCATCTGGGAAGATCAATACTTGATATACACAAAATCGCGCCGTTCGTTGCTCCTTTGGAACCCCCTCTAATCGCTTCATGGTATATGCGATGATTTCTTCATCCGTCGCATGTTCCCCTGCCCACCGTTTTGCATAGATACCCGGCTCCCCGTGCAAAGCGTCAATTTCAAACCCACCATCATCTGCAAGCACCGCGATGTCTTTCAAACCAGTCTCGCACGCGGCATCAAAAAATCCTCGAGCCTTGAGACGTGCGTTTTCTTCAAGCGTAGATCCCGTCTCTTCGATCTCGATCTGTCCAAGACCAAGCTCTTCCGATGTAACAATAGAACACGGGAGCCCATCGAGACCGTGTCTGATCTTTTGGATCTTTCCCGGATTATTCGTCGCGAGCAGGAGACGCATATGAAAAAATCCCAGCTTAGAGCGGGATTCCTTCTTCTTCGGACGCTTCTTCTTGGAAATCGTCATCCGCCACCCGCGCGCCTCGCAAGAGCGATGACTTGAAGGTGTCCGGAAAATACGCCTCACAGCGCACAACGGTTGCGGCAAGACCTCGGCGCGTCAATTCAACGTCCAAGGTATCGGTAAACGTCTCTTGATCGTACCCCAAGCAGATAATATCTGGTTGATACTCCTCGATCACGCGATACTTGTCATCCAAATGGCCAAGAACAGCCTCGTCAACGAGCGCATGATCCTCTACTGCCATGAGACGATCTTGCTCGTTGTTCGAAGGCAGATCCCCTTTTACATCAACCACCGTCGCGTCGCGCGCAACAACGACAATCAACCGATCGCCGTGCTCACGCGCCTGACGAAAATAATCTTCGTGACCTGGATGGAGACCATCGAAGGTCCCGAAACACATGACGGTTTTTACCATACTTCATGACATGGATGATTCTCGATCGGCCGCGGGTCGCAGCGTTGGAAATAAAATAACTTCTTTCAGCGTTCGAACATTCGCAAGTAAGGCAACGAAACGGTCCACACCCATCCCCCATCCCGCCGTTGGCGGCATCCCGTGCTCGAGCGCTGTGACGAACGCCATATCAATATGTTGTGCTTCGTCATCCCCGGATTCTCGCAGCGCCTGCTGGGCACGGAATCGATCAAGTTGATCAATAGGATCGTTCAGCTCGGAATAGGCTTTTAAGAGCTCTACCGTTCCGGCAATAAGCTGGAATCGCTGCACAAATCGAGGATCATCCTCGCATTTCTTGGCAAGCGGTTCCATTTCGATCGGGTAGTCGATAATGAAGAGCGGCTCTATCTGGCGCGACCGAACCGTATCCTTATACAGGTCATCGTATAATTTGCCAAGGTCTGCCCCCTGGTCGTCCGTCTGCACCCCCACACGCTTCATTTCTGCCAGAAGCTCATCACGCGACAGTCCAACGATATCTATACCGCAGGCCTCGCGGATTGCGGCACGGAACGTCTTCCGCGGCCATGGTCCCGAAAAGTCAATCGAACTCTCGCCGTGTGGAACAACCAACGAACCATTCACCTGTCGAATCACATCCTGGATGAACCGTTCGGTAAAATCCATGAGACCTCGATATTCCTGATACGCCCAGTAAAATTCGAGTGAAGTGAATTCTGGGTTATGCGACCAGTCGATCCCTTCATTTCGGAATTGCCGTCCGATCTCAAATACACGTTCGTATCCCCCAACGATCAATCGTTTTAAATACAATTCTGGCGCGATCCGGAGATAGAGATCGATATCAAGCGCATTATGATGTGTTACAAACGGACGCGCGGTTGCGCCACCCGGAATGGGTTGCAACATCGGCGTTTCGACCTCCTCAAATCCTTCCTGCTCCAAGCCTCGTCGAAGCGCACGAATCGTCGCACTACGAATCGAAAAGATACGTCGCGTTTCTGCATTCGAAACCAAATCCAATTCGCGCTCCCGATATCGCGTTTCTTGATCCGCAAGACCATGCCATTTTTCCGGCAGCGGCAAGAGCGCCTTTGCAAGCAACTTCCATGATGTCACCTGGAGCGTTTTTTCGCCGCGTTGCGTTCGAAAAAGCGTTCCCGAAACCTCAACCAAATCCGCAGGGTCAATAGTGTCTCGAAATCGAACAAACGCATCATCTCCCACGACATCTTGCTTCAATAAAATCTGCAATCGTCCCGACGCGTCTGCGAGATCAGCAAACATGAGCGCGCCGTGAACACGCGTCGTCATCAAACGACCTGCAAGAGACACGGAACGTCCATCTGACGACCATTCATCAAAAGATGCGGACGCGTCAGCGCACATCGCCGTTCGCGTTGTTTGAGATGGATACAGAGGAATTCCTGCATCCGTGAGTTGTCGCGCTTTCTCGCGACGTATTTCGTGTTCGTTCGGAACGGACATACGAGGGGGTAGCTGCACGGTACTCCGACTGAAATATCGGGTCAAGCGGACAACGTCAACGCGACTACGAAATCTCAACGATCGTATACGTCTGCGTTCCTCCGGGCGTCGTGACACTCACACGATCACCAACCGCGTGCCCCAAGAATGCGTTTCCGAGCGGCGATTCGTTTGAAATCTTTCCCTGAAGTGGATCCGCTTCATTTGATCCCACAATCATGTATTCGCGCCGCTTTCCCGCAACCTCCACAACGATATGCGAACCGATGCGAATCATCCCCTCTGACGCACCCTCTTCAATCAACGAAACATTTTTTAAAATATTCTCGATCTCCAAAATACGGCCTTCAATAAACCCAAGCTCGTCTTTCGCCTCATGATACTCTGCGTTTTCCGAAAGATCACCGAGCGCTTTTGCAGCCTCAATCTTCGCGGCAACTTCGCGACGACGAACGGTTTTTAATTCCTGAAGCTCCTGTTTGAGCTTCTCATGACCTTCAGAACTTACGTAGTGGATTTTGTCTGCCATACAATTGAATGAAAACGCGCGATCAACGATCACGCGCCATATCTCTCACACGAGCGTAACGAAGACTAGAGCCCCTGTCAACAATGCTACCGCGAACGTTTAGCCCACCAGGCTCGCAGAACTTCTTTCGCGACCGGGACGGCAGCACTTGATCCCTCCTTCCCCTCTTCCAACAACACCGTGACAACGATTTCGGGTTTTTCAAACGGCGCAAATGACGTAAACCACGCATGGTTATCTTTATCTGCGCGCCATTGAGCCGTGCCCGTTTTTCCCGCAGCGAGAAACGGAAGATCCGCAAGCGCTCTGCCCGAACCATAGGCGACCGTATCCCTCATTCCCAAACGAACCGCTTCTACCGCGCTTGAAGGAGCAAGAGGCGTTTCCGATCTCGTTGTGCTCACCGATATCGGAATATCTTCTGGACGACCATACTTCATGCCGATTTTCGGCCGTACAATGTACCCGCCATTCGCGATCGTTGCCGTCCACGATGCGACCTGAATCGGCGTTACAAGCAGATCGCCTTGACCAATGGAAAGATTGTACGTGTCTCCGATAAACCACCGTTCACTCTTTGTTGATTCCTTCCATTCGCGCGTAGGAACGAATCCAGCGACTTCGCCCGGAACATCGATCCCCGTCTTTTCGCCTAAACCAAATGTTTTCATCCAGGCAGAAATTTTATCAACACCCAGACCAACGAATCGCTCATAACCGCCGCCAATATAGTAAAAAAAGGTGTTCACCGACCAGGCGATCGCACTACGAACATTCACGAGCCCGTGACCCCCCGCCTTCCAATCAGGAAAAAACCATGGGCCAACATGCAAACCACCCGTAGAAAGAACGGTCGTTTTTGGAGTAATAATCCCTTCCGCAAGCGCTGCGACGGCGAGCATCGGCTTTGCTGTTGATCCGGACGGATAGATGCCAGCCCACGCACGAGGCAACAATGGATGATCCGAATTCGAAATAAGCTGCGCATACGCCGTGGACGAAACTGTTCCAGAAAAGACGTTGTCGTCGTACGCGGGCAACGAAACAACCGCAAGAATTGACCCATCTCGCGGATCCATTGCAATCACCGCACCACGAGAAACGTGTATTTTTTCCATCGATGCTCGCAGGGCTCGCTCGGCTTCGCGTTGTAGATCCAGATCAATGGAAAGCGAAACGTCACTTCCATCAACCGGCGCAGTTTCCCCCACCATAGCCGTAACCGTATGTCGTGAATCCACCTCATACAATCGCTCACCTGGGGATCCACGCAATATTGATTCATATGTTGATTCAATACCCGTTTTCCCAATCAAATCAATCTGTCGATATCCTTCCATCTTACGTTTCCGTAATTCATCCTGAGTAATTCCAGAGATATAGCCAAGGACATGCGACAACGAAAGCACCTCGCCGGAAACGGGGTATCTCCGTTTACTTCCAACGACAACATCAATTGCGGGAACATTCGCAGCAACGATATTCATTGCGATTGCGCGATCATATGAAACGTCTCGCTGCAACACAATACTCTCATCCGGATCGGTCGAAGACGCCATGACGGCTTCGATCTCGGAAACCCGCATTGTTAAAGCTCTTCCGATCCTTCCTAACACCTCATCTCGCTCTCCTGGATCAGAAGGCAGCAACCGCTCCGTCAATCTCACATCAAAGGATGGGATATTCTCTGCAAGAACGCGCCCTTCTCGATCACGAATAATCCCACGACGCGGTGATACGATCTCGACGCGCAAACGATTGCGATCAGCGCGTTCACGATATTCCGCCCCATGCACAACCTGCATCCAAAATGCGCGACCAAACAGCCCCGCAAGCATGCAGACGACGAGAATAAAGGCACCAAAAAATCTGCGTGACGGAATCGCCGCCCCCATGTACATCGGGCGATCTTTAATATGCGTAATATCATCTTCGTATAAGACTTCATGCTGCACAAGACTCGAGGTTCGTTCCTGCACACGCAACCCCTCCCCCTCCGACTTCCAACGAAAGGGGTCAACCATATCGATTCAGCTCGCGTGATGCCGTCATGAGAAAACGCCGCGTAAACACAGCAATGAGCATGAACGCGACGCTCATTAATCCGATATCCCAACACAGTGTCAACAGAAGTGATACCGCGGAATCCATCTGAATATCTAGATGGAAGGCTCTCGTCCCGACCGCGTGAACAATCCATATCCAGATTGCATCAATCACGCGCCCGGCGAACATCAGTGCCGTCGTGGCATACACAGAACGATTCGTCAGCACTGTTTCCGAAAGCGCGAGAAGGATAATCGCGATAACAACGAAACGGCCCAAGGAGAATGCGCCCGCGTCCACTCGAAAGAGGTCAACCAACATGCCCGCGATCCCCGCGTACACAAGAGCGCCGCGAGGCCGATTCAGCACAATCAACAGGACAAGGATTTGAAGAATCGGCCGAATATCGCGCCAAGGAGTTGGCAAAAACGTCATCCACGCAGCCTCATAGACCGCCGCAAAACACGCGGAAAGAATCACAAACACCCACCCACGTCTCGTCATGGCGTATCGCCTCCTTTCGGACGCAACGCAGAAGGAACAAGCACGCTCACTAACCGCAACCGATCCCCCTGAACTATCGGCTGAATAGACGCGCTCTTAAACGGATCCGTCGGCTTCCCATCTACCTCGTTCACCAACCCAATAACCAAATCAGAAGGGATCTTGTCTTCAGATCCTGACGTCACAATCACATCATCCGCACGAAGTTCTTCCGCTTGAGGAACGAACGTCAACCGCGCGACGTAGTTCCCTCGGCCCTCTACCAATCCGAAGAGTCGATGTTGCCCAGCGCGCGATGCCGCAATCCGACTCCCCTCATCCGCAACAAGCGTCACCGTCGCGACACGCTCTTTCAAGGCCGTAATTTTTCCCACAAATAAGCCTTCACCGACGATTACCGCCATTCCTGTCTCAACACCATCTCTCGACCCACGATCAATTAAAACTGTCGCACGCTGCGGATCAATACTCCGTGCAATAACGCGCGCCGGAACGTGCTCGTATCCCGTCGCATCTAAATATCCAGTCAATTGCTTCAATGACTGGTTCTCCTCCTCAAGAGACCGAAGCCGAACATAATCCACAGTAATCGTCCCAAGACGAGCTTCTAATTCATCGACCTTCGCGCGCAGTTCGCGTGTATCTGTACTTCGTCGTAAAACACCTCCTATTGCAGAACCAATCCCCGATGCAACTCGAACAACAGGCAAGAATAGATATCTCATTCCACTCTCTAGTGGAGCAAGTATGCCAATGACGCGAAACACAACGAGGAGCACGATGATCCCGCCCAACACCACCGCTCTCTTCGTTCGACTCCGCATATTTCGTTATCGCATCCGATCCGTCATCGGCAGTGAAACATCTTTGAGAAGCTTCCGATCTTCAAGAAGAATCCCTCCGCCACGAACAACCGCCGTGAGAGGTTCATCCGCAATCCGAACGGTTAATCCGGTTCCTTCCGAAATCGCGCGATCCAGTCCACGTAACAGCGAACCGCCTCCTGATAAAATAATTCCTCGTCGATATATATCCGCAACAAGTTCCGGCGGCGTAATTTCGAGAATGGATTTAATATTTTCCACGATCGCTTTAACGGATCGCGCCAACGCTTCGCGAATCTGACCATCACTCACGGAGATTTCGCGCGGGAGTCCTGAAAGCAAATCTCTTCCCCGAAGAGGCGTTTCCATTGGCTCCGCAAGTGACATGGCAGATCCAACCAAAATCTTCACTTCCTCCGCAACGCGCTCACCGAGCAGTAAATTAAAAACGTCACGCGCATATTGAATAATGTTTCGATTCATTTCATCACCAGCGATCGGAATCGACTTCGCCGTAACAACACCGTTCAAGGAAATGACGGCGATCTCACTCGTCCCCCCGCCAATATCGACAATCATGTTACCGATAGGCTCTGCGATCGGAAGTCCCACGCCGATTGCCGCCGCCATCGGCTCTTCAATAATATGGACCTCGTGAGCTCCCGCGGAGATCGCAGCGTCTCCTACCGCCTTTCGTTCCACCTCCGTCACATCAAGTGGAACGCCAATGACGACGCGAGGACGTGGCATGAAGGATGAACTCTCGCGATGGACCTTCTCAAAAAAATACCGCAACATTTTTTCTGTAACCTCGAAGTCCGCAATGATTCCTCGCTGAAGCGGACGAGACACCATCACATGAGGCGGCGTCTTCCCAAGCATCGCCTTCGCTTCATGCCCAACGGCAAGAATCTGGCCGTTCCGCATATTCACCGCAACGAAAGACGGCTCATTCACGACAACCCCTCTCCCCTTGGCATACACCAACGTGTTTGCGGTACCAAGGTCTACACCCAGGTCTTTCGAAAATCGCGCGGCGAATGCTCCAAACATATCAACAGGTATTTAGACATGCTCGAACTACACACGCAAGATCATCACTGTGTACAACATGCATGTTTTCTTTGAATAGAAAAGTTGTTCAAGACCTTCGCGCTTCTTCTCGCAACAAAAAGAGGTATTCCAAGACGCTCATGACGAGAATGCTTACTACAAAGACCCACACATTCAGCCAACCTTCCGCAGACAACACGAGCGCAGCGACGGCAACGGCGGAAAGAAAAACCGCGTGACGAAAGGAAATACGCACTTCGCGCGTAACCATCACGCTTCGACGAAGAAGCAGTATACGATAGCCCATTCCGGCGAGCGTCAACGTTCCAATCAGTCCGAATAAAAGCGTAACGTAAAAAAGAATGAATCCGCCTACACCCACCTCGTATGGATTCATCGTATAGAGAACCAACGCCCATGCGATCCAGGACAGTGCGGTCGCAAGAGCCATAAACAAAAGATACATCCGAAACGTCATGCCTCAAGTATACCACGCCGCGTATTAAAAACCCTTTGCGCGCACATCGAGTTTTCTCACGACCAGTGATCCTAAATCACGATTCATCGCATTCCGTATTTTTAATTCTTCGAGACGGAGCATGTGAAGCGCCGACGGAGATGTAGACTCGAGCTTTAATACCCCATCACGAAATGATACAGCAGAAACTCCCCCTGCACGCTCCTCCCCCCACAGCGCACGAAGCACAACCATCGACCGTTCCAGAACTCGACGCGCCTCAACTTGCGTTCCAATACCGTGAGAACGCACGACCGTTGGCAACAAACGTTTTAAAGACTCAAACCCCATATCTTATGCGCGATGTTCACAAATCCCTTTGAAGTCACAGTAATCGCAGGTGAATTTCGATGGCTTGGCCGGGAAGCGAGATAACAATATCTCCGCCATTCGACCTTGGATATCCTCACGAAACGCCTCTCGCGCTTCGCCCTGCAGGATATCCACCTCCGCAAGCTCTCCGCTGCGAACATAGATGTATGCGAGCTTTGCAATAGGAAGTCCCCGCTCTTCCATCGCCATTTGATACAACCAGAGCTGCTCCTTATCTTTTCGTTCAAGATCATCCGTTGATTTTGGCGTACCTGTTTTATAATCGTAAATCGCCATTCCTTCCGGCACGCGATCAATGCGATCAACACTCCCCTTAATCGAATGATCATCGAGCCGCCAATCGAACGGCTGCTCGAGTGCGAATACGTTTGGCGGATTCTCATTCCACAGCTGCCACATCCGTCTCACGGCGTCACGTCCCTCTTTTTTGAAAAGATCATGTTGCGCCCGGTCCTTGTACCATTCATCAATCCAACGATCCTCAAAGATCTGTAGCGCCTCCTCAAGCGTTACCCGAAATCCCTGCATCGGCTCAGCAGACGGCGCGTCAAACAACGTCGATTGACGAGAAGCTCCCCGATCCTGATGGAGCTTTAAAATATCGTGAAAGGCAAGATGGATAGACTGACCAAAGCTTTTCTGAAAGGACCCTAAAATCGGAATACGATAGACGTGCGCAAACTTATACTGCAGCGGGCAGTTCCGGAACGCTGCGAGCTGGGTAAACGAAAAACGTCGTTTAAGCTGAAACACTTCCCGTTCCGTCTCCTCCTGCGTCGAAAGGACATCCTGAACGGTGAGTGCAAGTGCATCCCCTCCTTCAATCGATCGATGCTCGGCATCAAGTCCAGCCTCGGCTAAAAATATCGATGGCTTTTTTTGACGCGCTCCGCCATACGCCGCGGCGCCGGTCAGCGTCAACGAATCCTTCGCTCGCGTCATCGCGACGTATAACAATCGACGTTCTTCCTCGAGATGTGCATCGCCGTCGGGGAGACGCTCTTTTACCAAGCCGTCCGGGAGCGGGATCGCTTCGGATCGAGGACGTGTCGGAAAACGCTGGTCAACCATGGAAACCACGAAGACGTGCGAAAATTCGAGACCTTTAGAAGCATGAACCGTCATGACCTTTACGAGCTCCGGACCAGCATCCGGGTCCGCAGCAAGCGCGCCCTCTTCCCCGCTCTCAATCTCGAGTCGCACATCATCCAACAACCCCTTCAGCGTTGGCCCGTGCGTCATGGACTCATACCGCTTGATTCGATCCGCAAACCCGTTCAAAAAACCAATTGATTCCAACTTCTCCTGTTCCGGACGCTTCATGATCGCCGCAAGCAAACCGGACTCCTGTAGGGCGATCTGAAAAACACGGAGTGGCTTTTCGCGCTTGGCCGTTTCTGCCAATTTTTGAACCAGTGTCACAAAAAATGCTGCTCGCTTCAGCCCCTGTTCGCTAATCCCAGGAACAACTGCCGCCTGCGTGATCGCCGTCCAAAGTGGAATCCCTTTTCGATTCGCATATTGCACGAATTCCGCCGCATCTCGTACCCCCATTCCGATGACCTCCATCGAAAGAACGCGCCATACCGAGGGAGAATCATGTGCGCTGTCACATAGGCGTAGGAGCGACAGAATATCGACAATCAGGGGTTTCGCATAGAGACCGCGCATCGCGAAAAATCGAAACGGAATCCCATGCCGCTCAAGCGCCTGAACAAATGGAACCGCGCCATCATTCGAACGAACAAGGATCGCAATATCATTCCACGACACGTCGCCCCGTGCATGAATATTTGCAATCTCCTTTGCGACTGCTTCACATTCCTCATCCAATGATCGATACCAATGCACGGCAACCGCTCCGCCGCCCCCGCGCGCCGCCGTTAACCGCTTCGACAAACCGGATTCGGCGAGCTTCACTTCGAGACGATGCGGGTCATTCTTTTGAATAAAGCGGTACGCAGCATCCAAAATCTCTTGGCGAGATCGGTAATTCTCGGTGAGGGCAATCGTCGCTGCGTCGGGAAAGTCATCGCGAAACTGAAGAATATTCGCGAGTGATGCGCCGCGAAATTTATAAATCGCCTGGTCATCATCCCCCACAACTGTGAGGTTACGCTCCTTGCCGGCGATTAATTTTACCAGCTCATATTGCGCGCCGTTCGTATCTTGAAATTCATCCACCATGATGTACGGAAATCGCCGTCGAAGCTCCGCAAGCACCGCGGGACGCTCTTGCAGCAAGCGAAGCGTTTCGACGATAAGGTCGCCAAAATCCATCGCACCCTCATCCCGCAATAACTTGCGATATGTGGCATACATGTCGGCAAGTTCCTGGAGCCGCGCTCGCTCCGCATCCGCCGTCTCCGCATCCTTGTCTAAAACCGCATTCCGAGCGAATTCCAAGTACTGCTCAACTGTTACGCCCTCGTCTTTTGCACGCGAGATATGCCGGAGGAGACCGGCAAAAAATTTTACAGGATTCCCGAGTGGACGAAAGTGGTTCAACGGCAGCTCATCGATATGGCGTTTGAGCATGAGCCATGCATCTGTTTCCGTGAGAAGACGAACGTGGTTCGGAAGACCAATCTCCAATGCGAACTCCTCGAGAATGCGCTGGCAAAATCCGTGAAACGTTGAGATCCAAAAATCGTATGCCCCGTTCGGCAGAAGCTGCAGAACGCGATCCTCCATTTCTTCCGCCGCCTTTTCTGTAAACGTCAGCGCGAGGATATTTTCCGTACTCACGCCTTGTGCGCTCTGCAACAGCCATGCATAACGTCTCGCAAGCACGGTCGTCTTTCCGGTTCCCGCACCCGCGACAATCAAAAGCGGTCCGTCCTGATGCGTCACGGCGGCAACCTGCGCCTCGTTTAACCCCTCGAGGATGTCGGGCATTTTTTCAGATTACTCACTCAACAACGAGTCGTCTACCCGTTCGATACGCTTACTCGGTTCCCACATAACCGCCGCCATGGATTCAAGCTTTCCTGACGCCATCAATGTCGGCGCGCTCTCGGAGAGGATGCTCTCTGCAAAGCGGCGAAGTCCAATCGCCCGAGCAACCGCCTGACGATAATCCATTCCCGGTTCACGATACGGAATCGATGTGCAGATCGTCGCATGATCGTTTTCCGCTGCATGCGCAAGATTCTTTTCGATCAAGGAACCCGCGACGCGGATAGAATCCGCGAGATTTGGGTCCGCGTCGTTAATGATCAGCGCCACGTTCGCGTCTGCGAGCCAGTCAAATCCCTGACCAATGGCAATGACGCGCTCATTATGCCCCATCTCCTGTATCTCTCGTGGATGCTGAACCAACTCCTGATATCGCGCCGCGTTTCCAAGTAAAAATGGCACGATGTCTGCAGCGACTCGTTCTTCCATTCCTGGAAAAACTTTCTGCAGTTCCGCAAAGACGTCTTCTTTTGTCATCGACACGACGGACTTCCCGGAAATATCCCCTTGCGGACCATGAAGAACCAACAGATCTTTGTCTGTTTCAACGCCTGCAACGATCGCCGTTAGCTGTTCGCCGAACACGTACGAAAGATCGCGCTGAAGCTGCTCCGCATGCGCACGAGCCGCTTTCGTGTCGTACTTCCATCCCGCACACCCAAGATGCGCATCGCTCGCACTGTAATGATAGGTTACAAACATTACGCTCCGACTCCCGCGCATCATCCCCTTATCCGTCCAATGCCGAACACGCCCAAGAAAACTCGGCCACCAAACGTTAAACTTTCCACCGATGGCACGAAATGGTTTTACGATCCCGATCGGCGTTTTCGTCATCGACGGAAAAAGTACACGACCATCCATGCATTTTACGCAGGCAAAAAACGTCGTGTGCTCTGCCCAATAGCGACGCCGTGCCGCCTCTTCATCAACGTATCGCTTAGACTGCTCGGCGTTGATTTGAAAAATTCGCTCTTGAATGGGGAGAATCGACATACAAAATGTAGCGTGATGGTACCGGAGGACGACCACTCTGACAAGAGTTAATGATATAAAAACGAGCCATGAAGGCTCGGAAGAGTTCCCGTCTAGACAACGAGGAGTAATGAGAGCTTACGACTCGAATTCACAGGAGGATCGATGCGTGGCAGCGGTTGAAAGCGGCGGGGACTCTTTCCAGATATCCCATGCGTCGCCGGACACAAAGTAGGTCCGCTTCCCCTCAAGCCAATCCACATGGCAAAACGCCGCCACATGGAGGCCCGGGCGCTCCAGCTCACGCCGAATGCGCCGCTTCGCAGACACAAGGAGACGAATGACGTCCGCGATATCAAGATTCGCGGTACGCGCCATACCGCACGGCGCGTGGACGTACACCGCGACCGTGCGAATCCCCTTCAAGTTCATTGCTCCGTCGATATTTTGGAGCAACACCTGATCGTATGGAATCTCCGTGTTGAACGGAGACTCTTCCGGGATCAACAATGCGCCCCCGTTTAGCGTGAGCGGATGGATCCGGGGCGGCACGTCGTTCTGCTGAGGTGCGAGGATGGATGCCTTGTACCCGAAGAGATCGTGAAACTGATCTCCGTCTCCGCAGGCAACAAGGATGACACCGTGCTGGGCATCCAGCCGGTGTGTATCGACGTCACAGAGGACACCTCCACGACGCATGGAACGAAGTACGCTCTGGGCATCGCTCTTTCTCAAGGGCATCGGTTCACCTCCATGTGATAAAAAGGGCGTATCCGCTCCTCTCTTGAGAAACGGAAGACACCAGTATGCTCCCGGTTTTTTTAGAGGTCAATCCCCATTTTTTCTAGAGCGTTCCCGCATCAATCGCTGTGCGAATTCGAGCCATGAGCTCTACGTAGAACCGGACATTCGCAAGCGTCGCGAGACGCTGACCGAGCATTTCCTCAACCGTAAAGAGATGACGAATATACGCCAGCGAATAACGAGACAGCTCTTCTGCAATAGCATCCCCTTCTACGAACTCGACCAAGGGACGTTCATCCGTCTTCAACCCTTCATTCGTAAGATGCAGGACTTCGTAAAAATCCGGACGTGTCAGGTCATCATGAACGAACCGGTACACGTGCCCGTGCCGGGCGTTTCGTGTAGGGAGAACGCAATCCAGCATATCAATCCCCCGTCGTACATATTCTACGATCTCATGCGGCTTTGCTCCCCCCATGAAATACCGTGGCCGATCAGTCGGTAGAACATCATGCAGCGTAGAAACCATTCGGCAGGCATCCTCAAATGGCTCCCCAACCGACAGACCTCCGATCGCGTAACCGTCAAACCCGATCTTCATCAACTCTTGCGCATGCGCCGTTCGAAGCTCGGCATCTGTACCGCCCTGAACGATACCAAACAATTGAGCACCTTTGTTATTCGATGAAGATCTCCCGGATTCAAACGCAACCTTCGAACGGTCTGCCCAGCGAATCGTCCGCGCGAGTGAATCTTTCAGATACGCTGCCGACGATCCAGCAGGCGTGCATTCGTCGAGAACCATCGCGATATCGCTCCCAATCGTCTGTTGAATCTTCATCGATAGTTCCGGCGTCAACAGATGACGTGAGCCGTCAATATGCGACGCGAACAGCGCACCCTCATCCGTGATCTTTCGCATGCTTGCGAGCGAGAATACTTGATACCCTCCTGAATCCGTGAGGAGCGCTCCGTTCCACGACATGAATCGGTGGAGACCACCCATGCGTTCCATCGTCTCCATTCCTGGCCGTAAATACAGGTGATATGTGTTCGATAACAGAATCGGACTTCCAATTCGTTCCACATCAAACGATGAGATTGTCTTTACCGCTCCCTTGGTTGCAATCGGCATGAAAAATGGCGTCTGCAAATCACCATGCGGCGTGGAAAGAATTCCGCGGCGAGCACCGGAACGCTTCGAGGTAAGCTTCAGTTGAAACATAGGAGGATATTATTGCAATTCATCTCGTTTCTCTTTGAGGAACGAAAACCACTCCTCAAGGATAGAAAGAAACAACTTAAAAGGCGCTTCAAACAAGAAATCAAAGACGAATAAAAAGACATTCAATCGACTAATCGTCTGCGAGAGCCAGCGTCCCGCTCGAAGGATGGGCAACGAAAGAAAGTCAATGAACATAGCTGTGATACTTTGCTTTTCTTCGACAACAACCATCTCTCGAGAGGTAAGACGAAGGCGAAATCCGAAAAAGCTCACCACACACAAAAAGAAGACAAAAATACAGGACGAGATCCACGTGAAGGAAAGCGCATCCAACATGGCGGCAACGAGACCAAAACTCAACAAGAACGTCCCGGCATATGCAAGGCCAAAAAGCACTCTCGCTAGACCCTTCTTTGGCGTAGGCACACGAATCTCTCGCATTGGCATCTCCCCGGAAGAAAGGAGCTCCATCACCCCATGAACCAAACGCTCCGTATTATCCTTCCCCGGAACGCGAATAAGCCGTCCAACAAAAAACATAATAACCGGCGGGAACAGCAAATTAATCAATAATGAAACAAAGGAGACTTCTCGATACCACAAAAACTCGATGGGCAATTCAAGCAATAGCGCCACGATCATCTTCGTTAAAAACAAATAGACCATAGCGCGAACCGTCCCACGACGCAGTTTTGCTCGTGCTTCGGCATATTTTTCTTCCGCATGTCGAGCAAGATGCGCCTTGAGCGCATCCGGTTTTTCAAGCAATGAAGCCGCATCCGCCTTCGCCTCTTGAAGAACATCTCGCAAGAGACAAAGCGAGACCGCATGCGGTTTTACCGTTCGCAAAAAACGTTGTGCAAGCGGGTGGCGCAATCGACCCCGAATCCGCAAATCCACCGCAACAAGCCGTTCTGCAATCGGACGAGGATGCTGGATCCACTCGTCTGGACGAAGCCACTCCGGCAGATATGCGCGCAATAGTTTATAGCCCAGCATGTCATCGTCCGCCTTCACAATCGAGCGATAACACGCAACATAGACTTGCAATCGGCGCTCCGTTTCATCGATCTGCGCGCCGCGAACTCGAATCCGGTCCGCCAACCGTTCATACAAAAACGTAACCAGCGCCTTCTCCCCTGTCGCATCTACCAACAATTCCTCAATTTCGACAGCAAGGATCCCATTCAACCAATCCGCATGGCGATCCGTTCCGGCACGGATGGATCGAATCGCGTTATACTTCCGTACGTGCTGCGCGACATCCTCGATAAGCGACTCGGGGAGAACCGCGTTAGGGAGATATCGAGCCCCGATAAGCTCACGAATAAGCCGCTCTGCAATAACCGCAGGGCTTGATTCCAAAATAAGCTGCCGTTTTAAAATTCGCTGAATCGCCGCCTTGCGGTGAAGATGTTCGTCCTTGTAATCAACAGCGTTCCGGATGCGCTCGTACAAAAACGAAAATTTACCCACCGTTTCATTCACGGTGATACGCGATCCCTCTGAGCCCATCTGCACCGGAATACTGCGCAGTGCGCCAAGGATTTGACCAGCATGACTGCGAGAAATCGCGTCCATACGACAATGGATAGAAGCCTAACGGTTTTGGGTCACCTTGCCTAGTGGACTTGATTTTTCTTTCATCTTGCCGTATGTTCGAAATAGTATGGTTCTCCCACTTATCGTCGCCGTCCTCATCCTTGGACTCGCGTATCTCGTGTTCTACGTCGCGCCCGCGATTTTAGATTTTGGCAAGAGCTTCATGGCCGTTGTCGTGACATTTTTGATCCTCTTTATCGGGGCAGCTTTTTACGTCGTCTCCTCGCTGCCAGGCGCGAGTTCCCTATTCCCCACGACGCATACGTCCGACACCTCAATCTCCGTCTCCGACGTCGTCGTAAAAAACTAAACGGTTTTCCGAGGTTCTTTCATCTCGATTTCTTTGACGTAGCGTTCAAACTCTTCGTTGTATTTTCGTTCTAGCCTCTCCTGCAATGCTTCTTCCGTGAGCACAGTGCCCCGCAACTCTTTTTCAACATCCTGACGAGCTCGGAACCACGCCCATTCGTCGGTAAATACATACCACGCATGCTCCCATAAACTCCCATCCATCACGTCTGTCATGCGCTCAATTTGCGCATCAGACATTCGAAGGAGAGAACCCAAACGCAACATCAGCGGACGTGGTCCGATCGGTTCCATCCCCTTTTCATGCCGAAGTTCGTCCTCAAGCATCCCCCGAAGCAATAACGCCTCGTAGATTTCACGAAGCTCCTTCCGGGAGTAGGTCATCGAGAAAAATTCCGTATCCATAGCCCCAGCATAGCAGCAACACCCATACCGTCAATCTGTAGTCTTCGAACAGGATATTGCCTGTTTTAGTCTACGTCGAACAGCGATCGTGGCGCCTGCATCGTGCGCACCGCTTTTCCGTGCGCTATTCTTTTGGCATGAACTATTTCGCTCTCGCACTCCTCCTCGTACTCTTCGGTGCCGGCTGCATGCGCACGCCAATAACGGCCACGCCCCCTTCTTCAAAACAAGCCGAAGCAACCCTGCAACGAGCATCTCTCCTGGATGGGCCTGAAGCCGTTTCAACAGATGCGCAAACCGGACGACGGTTCGTCAGCGTTCTACCACCCACATTTCGCGATGAAAATGGGATCTACACAACACAAACGCCCGGTGAAGAAATCCGTGTTCAAATCGCCGTCGGAGGTACGCCGACGCGTGATACGGAATCCTTTCTTGCAATCCCCTCGCTCGAGCTTCTCCGTACTGACACGCTTGGCGACTGGACCATCGTTGAGGTCGCTGACGCTCGAGCGAATCGCATTCTCGTACGAGCCACGCAAGCGGATGCACACGATCCCAGCATGTATCACGTCATTGAGTGCATTTCGACAACCCGTAGCACCCAAAGTTTCTGGGACGGTTGTCGAACGATGATCAACGCGGCGCGCATCGAACAAAGCACACAGCAACCTCGCTAGTCGCGTGGCGTCTCACACGATATACTTGTTTGAACTATGACAACGCATCGTGGTAAAGCGCACGTTATCTCCGTTAACATGGGTTACGGACACGAGCGCGCGGCATTTGCGCTCAAAGATCTTGCCCACGAGGGCATTATCACCGCAAACGACTACGACGGCATTCCTGCTTCCGATAAACGTCTCTGGAAGGAAAGTCGAAAACTCTACGAAACCGTTTCGCGACTTCAACCGCTCCCCGTGATCGGCGATGCCATTTTTGAAGTCATGGATCGCATGCAGCGCATTGATCCGTTCTACCCGCGGCGCGACCTATCGGCGCCCACGCTGCAGGTGAAACAGACATATCTCATGATTGAGAAGTTTGGACTCGGAAGACACCTCATCGACGCTCTCGCCAAACATCCCCTTCCGCTTATCTGCACGTTTTTTATCCCAGCGTTTGCCGCAGAATATTTTGACTATCCCGGCGACATCTACCTCGTCGTCTGCGACGCCGACATGAGTCGCGCCTGGGTAGCAAAAGATCCAAAACGCAGCCGCATCAAGTACTTTGCGCCAAACGGACGCGTTGTTGAACGATTAAAACTCTACGGGGTAAAACCGGAAAATATTTACTTAACCGGCTTTCCCCTTCCGAAAGAGGTTATCGGCGGACCGGATAGCACGATCATTCAAGAAGACCTCCTTTCACGTTTGTGCAACCTTGATCCAAACGGAATTTTCATCGGAAAATATTTCCAAACGATCGAGGCGGTACTCGGGGAAGGAAAATGCAAAATGAACGCAAACCATCCGATCACCGTCACCTTCTCGATCGGAGGCGCAGGCGCCCAACGCACGCTCGGCGTTCAGGTCATGACGAGTCTCAAATCAAAACTCCTGCGTGGAGATATCACGCTCCACATGGTCGCAGGCACGAAAAAAGATGTTGCGGGATACTTTTTAGACGCCGCCAAGCATCTTCGTCTTGGACGAGCGCTGGGTAAAACACTCTTTATCGACACTGCTCCCGATCGCCCCACGTACTTTCATGAATTCACAAAACTTTTGCGAAAGACCGATATTCTCTGGACGAAGCCGAGCGAACTCTCGTTTTATACCGGCATCGGGCTCCCTATCGTTATGGCGCCTTCGATCGGATCGCAGGAACTATTTAATCGCGTATGGCTAAAAATGATCGGCGGGGGTGTTACGCAAGGAGACCCGCGATATGTTGATGAATGGCTCTTCGACTGGATCGCGAGCGGCGGACTCGCCCGCATGGCCTGGAACGGCTTTGTTGAAGCCCCAACACACGGATCGTATCGTATCGAAAGCATTATCACTGGCGAAAAAATTAAGCTCGAAAAACTTCCCCTTATCGTCTAGTGTCATTCCCTGTATCGTTCCTCGTTGTACTCAACATATGAAACATTCTTCCCTTGTTATCAGCGCGGTAGCCGCGCTCCTCGTCTTTGGCGCCGGATGTAACCGCTCGACGGTTCTGCAACCTCCACCAAAACAACCGAGTGCTCCTGCCGAAACGAAGGGCTTTGGCCTACTTCCGGCAATCTCCGCTCCGGGAACGCTCGGGTCTCCGGAGGCAATCTCCGCCCGCGCGTCATCCGTCGCGTCACCAATCGCGGCTCCCGTCGCATCAATGATGAACGCTGTCGGCGAAGGTGGCGCGGCCGCCGGAACCGTCGCGAAAGATGCGGCCGTGGGAACAAATGCCATGATGGTTCGTCCCGAACCGTATCCCATGAAAGCGGCACCCGTTCGATATGACATTTCTGCCGCACTGCCAACATGGGGTGCCGAAGACTCGGTGTACCGCGTACGACCAGCGCGCCTGCCAACATCCGGTATCGCCGCGCTTGCAACGGCGAGCGGGCTCCCCTCGCAGGTCATCGGATCAAATCCAGATGTTCGCTCGATCAACGTGAGCTGGAAGGATGCGGACGGTCTTACCTGGAGCTTCGATGGATATGGACGTTCTCTCTCGTTCTGGAAGGAAACCGACGTACGAACACTAACAGAACAAGCGTCTGACGAAAAACGCGCACGCACGATTGAAGACACAGACGCCATTCGTATTGCGGATGCCTTTCTTGCGCGCAAAGGTTTTTCCTCAATCCCGCACGGGTCTGCTGAGGTTGAAAAACCGTGGGGATACGGTACGGAACCGACATTTGCTCCGTGCCCGATCTCACCGATGCCCTACCTCAAAGAGGCGCCTCCCGAAGAAGGAGCCGGTGTTGCCGGCGCATCCGGATCAGCAACCGTCGACAGCAAAATGATTGTGGGTCCGTGTGGCGACTGGTATCCGCAACAAGTCACCGTGACATATACCGCGCAAGTCGATACCCGCAACGTCCATGATGCCGGAGGCTGGCCGTTCCGCGCCATCAGCATCCAAATCGACATCGCGACGAAGGAAGTAACCGGCGGCAATGTCTGGCTCTCCCCAGAAACCGACTCATCTCGATACCCGCTCATCTCCTCTGCCGACGCGCTGAAGCGGCTCAAGGACGGTGGTCGAAACCCGATCTATCCGTACTACGCCGGTGACGATGTAAAGGAAATCACCGTGCGCATCGAGTCTGCATCGCTCGTATGGATGCGCTATGACGCATGGCAAAACAACCAGCAGCAAACATATTTCGTCCCCGCGCTCGCCGCAGAAGGAACGGTCTCATACACGTCGGAGCGAAGTGACGTGTACCGCACGGTCGTTCCGCTTGTCGCCGACGATGCGTTTGGCGGAACCGATCAACCAACAATCGTCCCCATGGGAGCAGTAAAAGTATCCGAACCTGCATCCGCCCCTGCGATGATGCCGGCTCCTGCAACGCGATGACCGTATTTGACGGGCTGCTTCTCGGAACGGTGCAGGGACTCACAGAGTTCCTGCCCGTTTCTTCGTCGGGACATTTGATCCTGCTGCGCGAGCTCCTCGGCGTTAACACGTCCGGCGGGCTCGCGTTTGACGCCGTCCTCCAACTCGGCACCATGCTTGCCGTTTTTGTGTATTTTCGATCGGATATTCTCAAACTCATCCGTGATACTCTCCGCCTCGTGTTTGCGCGTGGCCGCGGTGTGCAGATGACCGACAAATCCCTGATCGGTGCGCTCATCGTCGGTACCATCCCCGCTCTCGTCTTTGGACTCCTTCTTGAGGACGTCATGGACCACGCATTTCGCAATCCGCTTCTCGTCGCCCTATCGCTTCTCGTGGGCAGCGCCCTATTCATGCTCGCGGAGCACCTGGCACGCAGAGCGCACGAGCACGTTTCCGTAACAGACGGCATCTGGATCGGACTCTTCCAATGCCTCGCACTCGTTCCAGGAATGTCACGCTCCGGTTCAACGATCTCCGGTGGACTATTCCGCGGACTCACGCGGGAGAGCGCCGCGCGATTCAGCTTTCTCCTCTCCATTCCCATCATTACTGGATCCGGTCTCAAAAAACTTCTTGATCTCATCCAGGACCCCCCGACTGATCTCACCTATCTTCCGCTCATTCTCGGCTCGTGCGCGGCATTTGTGGTTGGACTCGGATGCATTCACATTCTCATCAGCTATCTCAAGCGACATACCCTACACGTATTTGCATGGTATCGCATTGCACTCGCGTTCCTCGTGCTTTTCGTCATGACGCATTGACAATTTCCTCTTTTTTTGCTATACGTAGCAACCACGTACCTTGTCGTAAAACACCAACACAGGAGGCCGACCGTGACGATAAGCATCGTGACGACAACATTCTACAAGAGCATCAAAGAAACCCGATTTCACCTGGCCTGCCAGATGATCGGGAACGCCCGAGCGATGGAGTACGACGTCACCTTCGTGGACGGATCTCCGGACGCCAGAGTCGCAAAGAGCCTGGCCGGGCTCGGGGCGCACTATCACCCCGAAAAAACGCGGGGTATGGGCCCGGGTCGGCGCCAGGCGTTCGCCGAGGCAACCCAGCGGAAGCTCACGCGAGCGCACGTCTGGACCGAGCCGGAAAAGACGGATCTCATTCGTCACCTTTCCGGTCTCGTGGACCGGATAGAAGTCGACTACCCCAACATCATCGTCCCGCGACGATCCAAAAAGAGTCTCGAGAGCTATCCGAGCTTTCAGATCACGTCGGAGCTCGCCGCGAACAACGTGTTTGCGGAGCTTACCGGACTTGAGCTGGACGTCATGTTCGGCCCGGTCATCTTCTCCCGCTCGGAGCTGCAGCACTTCGCGACATGCGAGCCCGCGAAGTACGGAGCAGCCGACACGTACATCCAGCAGATCGCTCTCCTCGAGGCGATCGCGCGGGGTGTCACGATCGACAGCTACGACATCGACTTCTTCTACCCCTCCGTGCAACGCGCAGAAGAGGAGGAGAACAAAGAAATGATGCTCGAGAAGCGTCGAATCCAATTCGAGGATCTGACGCGCGGCTTCCGTCTTGTGACGAAGGCCCTCGGCATCACGCCGCGCTGACATCCAGCGCCTTACAAGAGACGGAAACGTCTCTTTTTTCATTCTTCTCTTTCTCCTTGTCAGAACGTCATTTTCTCGCTATCGTTTGCGAGAATTATGAAGAATGTGTGCATCGGGGTCGGATGCCTGTCGCTAACCGAAAAAGCGGAACAAAACATTGCGCAGGTGCTCAAAACAGGGCGCCTGTCATATGGACCCTTCATCCAAGAGTTTGAGCGTCGATTCAGCGAGAATCATGACGCAAAATTTGGCGTGATGGTGAACAGCGGAACATCCGCACTCCAAATCGCGGTCGCCTGCCTCGCGGAACTCGGAAAGTGGAAAATTGGCGACGAGGTTATCGTCCCCGCTGTAACGTTTGTCGCAACCTCCAACGTCGTTATTCAGCAAGGATTTACTCCCGTCTTTGTGGACGTGGATCCGCGAACCTACAATATCGATCCGGCAAAAATCGAAGAAAAGATCACGAAACGCACAAAGGCCATCATGGTCGTTCATCTATTTGGACAACCGGCAGACATGGATCCGATCATGAAAATTGCCAAAAAGCATAAGCTCAAAGTGATCGAAGATTCATGCGAGACGATGTTCACGCGCTACAAAGGAAAATCCGTGGGGAGCTTTGGAGATATCGGCTGTTTTTCAACATACGTCGCTCACCTGCTCGTCACGGGTGTGGGCGGCATCGCCATCACGAACAATAAAAAATACGCGGAAGTGCTCCGAAGCCTCGCAAATCACGGACGCGATGGGATCTACATCAGCATCGATGATGACAAAGGGAAAAAAGGCCGCGTCCTGCAGCAGATTGTCGAGCGTCGGTTTCGCTTTATCCGCAATGGCTACAGCTATCGCGTCACGGAACTCGAAGGAGCGCTCGGCTGCGCGCAGCTGGATATCGCGGAGCAGATTCTCGCCAAGCGTCAGACACATGCGAGCTACCTGATAGATCGGTTGAAACCGCTTGAACAGTACATCCAACTCCCCATTCAAGAAGAAGATCGAGGTCACGCGTTCATGATGTTTCCGATCGTAATCCGAAAAGGACTCGGCATCAAAAAAATGCACCTCGTGCACTACCTGGAGAGTCACGGCGTGGAAACGCGAGACATGCTCCCGCTTATCAATCAACCGTTTTATAAAAAACAATTCAGCATCCGTACAAAGGACTATCCTGTTGCTCATTGGATTAACACGCACGGATTCTATATCGGCTGCCATCAAGAAATGGATACGGTTCACGAGGAGTCCCAACAAACGCATCTCGATATCGCCGCTGATCTCCTCCATCGATATTTCAAACGGCACGGCTAAGCCGGTACACATGATATGAAGAAAGCCCTCATTACCGGCGTCAATGGCCAGGACGGATCGTATCTCGCAGAGCTCTTGCTCGAAAAAGGATACGAGGTCATCGGCACAGTTCGTCGCGCATCCACATTTAATCGGTGGCGCCTCGAAAAAATCTATCGCCATCTTGGCGATCATCATACGCATTTCCGCATCGAATATGCGGACTTAAATGACGCCTCCAGTATCATGCGCGTCATGAAAGATGCGATGCCGGATGAAATCTACAACATCGGCGCGCAATCGCACGTACAGATTTCATTTGAAACGCCGGAGTACACCGCAAACGTCGATGCGATCGGAACACTGCGCATGATCGAGTCCATGAAGATTCTCGGACTCGATAAAACTGCCCGATTCTATCAGGCATCAACAAGCGAACTCTACGGAAAAGTAGAAGAAACGCCACAGAAAGAAACGACGCCATTTCATCCGCGAAGCCCATACGGCGTCGCGAAGCTGTATGCGTTTTGGATCGTCAAAAACTATCGCGAAGCCTACGGGTTATACGGCTCGAACGGCATTTTGTTTAACCACGAATCCCCTCGCCGCGGGGAGAACTTTGTCTCTAAAAAGATTACCCGCGGGCTCGTCAAAGTGAAACTTGGACACCAAGACGTCCTTAAGCTCGGAAACCTCGACGCGAAGCGAGACTGGGGGTACGCGAAGGAATACGTCGAGGCGATGTGGCTCATGTTGCAACAGGATCAGCCGGATGATTTCGTGATCGCTACGGGTGAAACGCATACCGTTCGAGAATTCGTCGAGGAATCGTGCAAACACCTCGACATCGATCTCGTCTGGGATGGCGAAGGTCGTCTCGAAAAAGGACGCGACCGAAAAACGGGAAAGACCATCATCGAACTCGACGATCGATATCTTCGGCCAGCCGAAGTCGATCTCCTTCTCGGCGATGCGACAAAAGCAAAAGAGAAACTCGGATGGACGCCGCGCGTGACGTTCAACGAACTCGTAAAAATCATGGTCGACTACGATCTTGCAGACGTGACACAAAATGGTCACGTCCTTATCGACTAGGTATGGCAAGCTCGCAGAAGCACATCGCCGTTCTTGGAGCCGGGGGGTTCGTTGGGAGCGCGCTGTGCGCAAGGCTGCAAAAGACGCCACATCGGATCGTGGCACTGACGCGGAAGCAAGGCAATCTTACGGACGCGGCTTTTTGCAAACGAACGCTAAAGAACAAAAACGTTATCTATTACCTCGCGGCGGCAAAAAAGAACATCGCACACCACACCGCACATCCCTTCGACTTCGTACGCGACAACACGCTCCCCTTACTGACCGTCCTCGACACGCTAAAAGATCTTCCTCCGCAAACCTTCGTGTACGTCAGCTCGGTTCTTGCCGAATACGCGGACGACGCGGATGCGGATATCGACGGGTACGTTCTCGGCAAACGCGTCGGTGAACTCGCGCTTCGCGCATTTGCCGCACAGACTGGATGGAACGTAAAAATCGTGCGCTCTGCCCCGGTCTACGGCCCACAGCCAACGATCGATCCAAAAACCGCGAATGTCATCCCGTCGATGATCGATCGGATCCGCAAGAGCGAAAACGAGTTCGTCATTTGGGGTACCGGAAAACGAAAACTGCAGTTCATCCACGTGGACGACCTTGCCGCGAATCTCGTTGCCATTGGTCTCAAAAAAACCCCATCATTCCTCCTCGTGGGACATCCCGAGCAGGTCACGGTCGACCAGCTCGCGCAACGGATCCTCAAAAAGCTAGGCAAACGGTTGCGCATCACGCATGATACGACGAAGCCGGACAAGGCAACAAAACTCTTCCGTTTTAATAATCCGGTTCCTCCTCGGTACAACCTCACACGAGGACTCGATACGCTTCTCTATGGCTAACACCCTCGTCATCATCCCCGCCTACAACGAAGAAGAAAACATTGGTCGGCTTGCCGAACAGCTCCTCGCGCTTCCCGTGGGCGTAGATGTTCTCGTCGTTGACGACGGAAAGGATCGCACGGCAGACATCGTCCGTGAGATGCAGTCTCGTCATCCAAATTTGTTTTTAATTAAACGCGAAGGAAAAGGCGGTCGCGGTTCTGCGGTACTCGAAGGAATCCGATTCGGCCTTGGACGCGCGTACCGTTTTCTCGTCGAGATGGATGCGGATTTTTCACACGATCCGCAAGAGCTCCCCCGCCTTCTCGAGGCAGCAACGGAAGACGCCGTCGTGATCGGTTCACGCTATATTCCGGGAAGCAAAATCGAAAATTGGCCGCTCAAACGCCGCATCTTTAGCAGGCTGTCGAACATCTACACAAACGCTGTTTTTCATATCGGCATTCACGACTACACGAATGGCTACCGTGTCTACGGACGCTCGGCGATAGAAAAACTCGACATGAACCGTATCAAAGCGACGGGGTATATCGTACTCTCCGAAATCAGCTATCAACTCTTCACAAAGGGAGTCCGATTCATCGAGCGACCGATCCGATTCGTCAATCGCACGCGGGGCGGATCAAACCTCACGCTCAAAGAAATCAAAGAAGCGTTCGCGGCCGTATGGAGGATCAAAAAGGCAAATTCCTAAACATCATCCGACAGCCCATCGTTTGGATCGTGCTCGTCGGGTTTGTGTTACGCCTTGGATCGTTTGCGGTAAACCACGAGGAAATGCGCTGGCAAAACGACGCACGCATGTCGATCCCGGCAGCGCGCCTTCTCGACGGAAAAGGATTCACGCTCAAAGATGGCGCCGGCCCAACGGCGTATCGTCCACCGCTCTACGTCCTCTGGCTCGCCCTGTGCTACGCGATCTTTGGGAAATTCGCGACCGTCGGTCCAAGTTTTTTACAGATCCTCGTTTCGACCGGAAACATCCTGCTCCTCTTCCTGCTCACGAAGCAGATCACGAAACGCGATGACGCAGCCTTAGGCGCCGCGGCACTCCTCGCAATACATCCCTACACCGTCTATCACGATCCCGCGCTATATCACACGTTTTTAAGCACCACACTTCTCCTTGGCGGGTTTCTCTTTCTCTTTAAGGGGATGGAAACAAAACGCGCGCTACACCTCGGTATTTCTGGCGCGCTGTTTGGTGCATGCGTCCTTATCATGAGCACGATCGTCCCCTTTCTCGGTCTTCTTGTCGTTGCGGCGCTCTTTGGATGGAAGATCGCGATCAAACAGCGTCTCCTGCTCGTGACGGCATTTTGCGTTGGAATGATGCTCACCTGGGGACCGTGGGTCATCCGCAACGCACTCGTCTTTCATGAGCTCATTCCGCTCACCACCGAAAGTGGGGTCACGCTTTGGATCGGCAATAGTCCGTACGCGAAGGAACTCCTCAAAACACGAGAACAAGAAGCGACACCCGTTCCCGAAGGAACACCGTTCAATCTCCCGGAGAATTATGCCGGCTGCAAACCCGAAGGATGGTGCCGCGGCGGCGTGACCGAATCCGAAGAAAATCGCGCGCTTGCAGCGCTCGCAAAAGGCTGGATCAAGACGCATCCGCGCGAGTTCATCGAACTGACCATTTGGCGATATGCCGGCATCTGGTCGCCGTTTCTTACGCCCGCAAAGCAATTTGGATCAAAGGCATTTACCGCACTCGTGACGTACGGCTACATGCTATGGAATCTTGTGCTCGCCGGATTCTTCGCGGTTGGCGCATGGCGATTATGGAAAGAGAAAAAATATCTTGAAGTCACACTTCCCCTCTTTCTCGCTCTCTCCGCAACCGGCGCCTATGCGATCTTCCTCTATTTCACAAAATATCGCATTCCGTTTGAGGCGGTATTGCTCGCCATTGCGGGTGTTGGAGTTGCTCATGTCGTTCGCGCATGTTATCTATTCGGCACACGTCAACAGGAGATGAAACATGACTGACGGAACCGTCCCTGGAAGAGATCATGCCGCCAAACGCCTGGCGGATTCGCTCCGCACATTCAACGCCTTCACGCCCGATCGAACACCTCTAAGCAAAGTTACATCGATCGAATGCGATGTTCTCGAAGAGAGAAACGTCCGCCTCAAAATCCGCATTTTTGGAATGAGCACCTACGTGCTGATGGGATCTGCGAAGTCGCACCCATCACCCGGTGAGAGCTACTTCGACATCACCGAGCCTCAAGAGGCGCCGGGTGAGATCCATATCCTCGGCAACGGCGTCAAAGGCAAGGCAGACAAGCTCGGCCGCGAGCCGCAGCTTATGCTCATTCTGGTAGAAACGTAGATAACAAAACGCGTCATGCGCCGTCATCGTACACCCCACTCCGCGCGTTTCGGAGTGTTTTTATATCAGCCGCGCGCCAGAACCCTCCTTGTGATACTTGACCTTTTTTATAAAATTTGTTTACATAGAACAGCAAAGGAGATAAACATGCCCAGCTCGTTTCACGACTACATCTCAAAAAAGATTCATTATTCGCTGCAGAGGGTCTGGTGGAAATCGCAGGATATCATCCTCGAGCCCATCAAGATGGAGATACTCCAACAGTATCTCAAAAGCAAAGGCTTCCATCTCGGTATCACCCACACCCTTCTCAGGGCCCGCCGAGGACCGCTCGTAGTCAGCGCGAGAGAATTTTCCCCTCCAACACCGAGAGAACCTCGGCAGTGGCAATGGATGGTCGCCCTGTGTCCAGGAGAACAGTTCGATGCTCAGGGGGAATCTATGCCGAATGACCCCTTCGAGGATAGGCACGCCTGCAGCGTCCCGAAGAGGACGCCTCTCGGCACACCACTCCTCCTCGCCCTGGAACAGGCTGTGATCGCCATTGAGAAGCTTCGACAGCACTCTTCGCGATCGAACGACCGGCGCGTCGAATCAGACCTCTTG
>CAYMTE010000004.1:0-82936 GCA_964393325.1 uncultured Gammaproteobacteria bacterium | reverse complement strand
AGCGCAAAGAACGCTAATCAGAGCCAAAAAACCAGCATCCGCTGGTTTTTTGATAATTTCTGCCGTAGTATGGTACTCGAAATGAAACGTCCATCTCCCCTACTTCTTGCTCTCGCACTCTCCGTCGGCTTCTTTCTCATCATGAACGCCGGGTATCTTCGCGCAAACGTCTCCTATTACCTCTCTCCTCCCACCACACCCGAGACAACGCAAGGAATCACCTTACCCGGTGTCGCGACGTCAACACTACGAGAACAGCCAAACACGCTTCGTATCCCGAGCCTTGGGATTCAAGCCCCCGTTATTTACGTAGACACCGTCTCCGAAACCGCGTTCCAGACCGCGCTCCGTAACGGCGTCGTTCATTACCCCAAAACCGCGTTACCCGGTGAACCAGGGAACGTATACATCTTCGGCCACTCCAGCGACTATCGATGGAGCAAGGGTTCGTATAAAACAGTTTTTGCACTCCTCCCAAAAATCGCAAACGGCGCAATAATCAACGTCACGAATGCAAGTGGCACCGTGTTCACGTACCGCGTCACAGGCACGAGGATCGTAGGTCCTAAAGACCTCCATGTTCTTGACCAACAAGGAAATACGAAACACCTTCTCACGCTTCAAACGTCGTATCCGCTCGGAACAGCGCTAAAACGTTTTATTGTCACCGCCGAGCTTGTAACCTCGGAATAACAAGATTTGCTAGTTCTGTTCCGCATTCTTCTTCCACGTCAGCGTAATCGACGTCTGTTTTTGATCTTCTGAGCCGGCGATCAACACGCTCATCGTTGAGCCGTCCGCGCGTGAATATACGTTCATGTAATTCCCTTCGCCCATTTCTGTAGATGACCGAGGCACCCAACCCTTTTCCGACGTCTGTTCGTTATACCAAGACATGACGACATCCGGATCAACATCTGCCGTCAGCATCAGCAGCGCCTCTTTTCGATCCGTATCCATTGTCACACTAATTGCTGTCGCCGGTTCGTAACGCAGGACATCCGAAGGAAAGTCGTCCGGAATCTTCACATTCTTTCCCATCGAAAACGTTGCGCCATTTTCCCCCTTCACATTTACGGATCCGTTTCCGATATCTACATCCACATCCTTCCCCGATTCCGCTTTCACTCGATTCTCGATCGCCTTTTCCACAACACCCTGAGCAACCTTTTCGCGGAAATTTTCGCCCGGAGAACAACCAAACCCGAATAACACGACACCAACGATCAGTAGAAGGATAGAGATACGGGAAGTCATAGAAATATTACTTGAATATGTGGAGTATATACCCTCAACTCTCCTCTCTCAAGCAAAAAAACCACCTCAACACCCTACATTCTCACATCATGAGATAGCCCAAAATTCCTATAGAAAAGCGGTTTTTTCGCCTTTGACAAGCCCCGGGCCTTCCGGTATACTCTGCCCACGTTCAATCATAGCTGACCCAAGCCGGTGTAGCTCAGCTGGTCAGAGCAGCGGTTTTGTAAACCGCAGGTCGTCGGTTCAAATCCGACCACCGGCTCCATCCTCCCTGAGCGGAGGCCACCGAATTATCCGTATGTCGCAAGACAACCTCATTAAACTCGAATGCACGTCCTGCAAACGCGTGATGTACCATTCGACAAAGAATAAGAAGACGGTCAAGGCCCGTTTGGAACTCAAAAAGTTCTGCAAGGAGTGCAAGGCACACCACCCACATAAAGAGACGAAATAACTTCGTCTCTTTCGTGCCGTTGTAGCTCAGTTGGTAGAGCGTGTCCATGGTAAGGACAAGGTCACCGGTTCAATCCCGGTCAACGGCTCCATCTCCGAACGACCCCTTAACGGATCAACCGGAGCCATCCGCAGAAACGCGGACATGCCACGCCACCACGTGTGGCAACATAGACGACATTCGCAGCATGCGAACGTGTAAAAACGAGCGCACGCAACTAATCGGCAGCATTACAAACACATACGGGCAGGTACCGAAGCGGTCAAACGGGGCAGACTGTAAATCTGCTGGCATTCGCCTTCCAAGGTTCGAATCCTTGCCTGCCCACCATGAAAAACAGATCTCTCCGGGGATCTGTTTTTCGTATGCCGGGTACAAAAGGATTCGAACAGGGAAAGGGCGAAAACGGGAGTTTTTGCTTGCTGAGGAAAGCTCACGAAAAACCCGAAGGTTTTCGTAGGAGGAGCATCACGACGACGCGAATCCTTGCCTGCCCACCATAAAAATACTCGCTGCAAAGCGAGTATTTTTGTTTATCTACCCCCATTTCATACGTCACGCAGATTCACCACGCCCCATCCCTTCAATGCGATCCTTCATCGCCTGTAACTTAGGGCGATCTTCGGACGCGATGCGAAACGCATCATACAATCGACGCGCGTCTTCACGACGACCGAGTTGAATCGCCGTTTCAACAGACATCTCAAGATATTTTGCCGACTTCTTCTCTCGCTCTAGGGCTTTTTGAAGAAAAGGCCACGCTTTTGCTGGCTCGTCTTGCTCGAGATAGAATCTCGCAAGCTCTGCGCTCCAGTGCGCCAGGCGCGGCTGTAACTCAACCGCCTTTAGATACATCTGTTCAGCCTTCATCTGATCGCCTTCGGCTTCATATACCTCACCCATCCCTGCGTAACACGACGCGTCCGCCTGACGCGTTTTAATTAAGAATTCAAACGTTTCGTGTGCTTGCGGATACAGTTTCTGTTTCAAGTAAATCTGTGCAAGTCCTTTATAGGCATCAAGATTTCGCTCGTCCATGGAGAGCGCTTCGAGATATCGTCGCTCCGCATCAGCCCATTTCAAATCGCGCGCCAATGAACGCGCCTCGTCGAGTAGCAACCGCACCTTTTCTTTTCCCGATGGCGCCATGGCTGCAAACGGCGCCTTCGCTTGCTTATAAAAACGATCGAGACGAATAAGCTTGATATAGGCGCCGTGAAACGCTTTTTTCCCTGCAAGCAGTCCATGTTGCACTACGGTCCGCAATGGGCTTACTGCGCCTGATTTTACACGCTCAAAACGATTGCGAATAATTTCATCCCGCTTCTGGCGCATGCGCTCTTCTTTGATGGAATCCGGGTTCAAGAGTTGAATCTCTTTCCAGTGACGGACAATCGTTAAAAGGCAGATCGCGAGGGCGATTGCAGCAATAATGAGAAGAATTCCATAGAGCATACAAGGAGAGACAAACGAAACCGCCCAGCTTATGCCGGAATCGCTGCTCGGCAAAGCAATCCAAACGTTCGCGGATCAAGCGACGCACCACCAACGAGCGCACCGTCGATACCGGTCGTTGTGAGATACTCGCCAACATTCCGTACATCAACAGAGCCGCCGTAAATAATTCGAACATCCTCTGAAGCTGCTCCAAACTTCTTTTTTAGCACGACGCGAATCGCATCATGCATTTCTTTCGCATCTTGCGGTGTGCACGGCTTTCCGCTCCCGATCGCCCAGACAGGCTCATATGCGATCACTGCCGGAACCCGCCCATCCCCCTTGAGAAGCGCGATACCCGCTTGCACTTGCGCACGAACAACCTTCAACGCCTCCCCCTTCTTCCGCTGTGCTTCGGTTTCGCCGACGCAGATAACAGGAGAGATTCCCGCCTTTTGGAGTGCCGCGGCCTTCTTTGCGACCATGTCGTCCGTTTCACCCAAATGCATCCGACGCTCGCTGTGTCCAACGAGACCGTACGCCGTTCCGAACTCCGCAAGCATGGACGGTCCGATCTCACCCGTAAACGCCCCTTCTTCCATCCAAAATACGTCTTGAGAAGCAAGCGCCGGGATCGATGCTCGGCCTAATGATGCGCGAACCGCTGCAAGCGACACAAATGGCGCGGCAACGGCAACATCCAAATCTTTCGGCAACCGCTCACGACGGAACGCGCGAATCCACGCGCCCGCTTTTACCGGCCCATAGTGCATTTTCCAGTTCGCGATCAAGAGTTTTTTCATACCATTACGACCAAGTAAGCATTGATGAAAAATCACTAGTTTTCTTAAACGGACCGATCGCTGCCGCCGCCATACGTTCCGGGTGAAGAATTTTTGCAGCAACTCGGCGGATATCCGAGGCCGTCACCTTCTCCAACCGACGCATTTTCTCTTCGGGCGTCTGAAGCGATCCAAGGAACGTCCACTGTCGACCATACCAATCTGCCTGCGTGGAGGAATCCTCGAACGCCAGCATCGTTCTGCCGCGAAGATGATCCTTCGCCCGACGAAGCTCTTCTGGCGTCACGGGCTTTTTCGTAACCGCTTTCAACTCCTTCAAAATCGCCTCCAGAGCCTCGTCTACCCGCTTCTTATCAAGTCCCGCGGAAATCGAAAAGACCCCGGTATCTTCGAGCGAATCATGCGAGGCGCGAATGGAATAACACAGCCCGCGTCGTTCTCGAATCTGAATGAACAGCCGGGATGACATACTTCCGCCCAAAATCGTTGCGAGAAGCGTCGCCGCTGGAACATCCTGATCCTTGATTGGCAATCCGTGAAACGCAAGAGAGATCTGCACTTGTTCCGTTTGCTTATTTTGGATCTTCACCGCTTTTTCAAGGCGACGCGGCGCATGAAACGGCGCGAATGCATGATCGGATCGAGTTTTTGGCGGCGGAACGGATCCGAACGTTTTTTGCAGCAACTGCATGACGCCTGGAACAATCTTCCCCGCAACAACAACCGTCATACGCTCCGGGATGTAGTACGCATCTCGGTATGCGATGAGATCATCGCGACTCACCTTGCGAATAACCTCTCGCGGACCCGCGATATTCCATCCAAGCGTCGAATCCGGAAACAGTGCCTCCTCCAAGAGATCGTCGAGATGCATGCGCGGATTATCCTCGTACATGTTGATCTCCTCGATGATCACCCCGCGTTCCCGATCAATTTCTTTTTGATCGTACGTCGAATGAAACAGCATATCGTGCAGCAAATCGATGGCGAGCGCCGTTTTTGCCGCATCCATTTTGACGTAATACGCCGTCAAATCCTTTCCCGTAAACGCATTGTATTCCGCGCCGTATTGATCAAGCGTACGTGTAAGGATCTCCGTCGTCGGACGCTTTTTTGTTCCCTTGAACATCAAGTGCTCGATGAAGTGAGACGCGCCATTGATCTCACGCGTTTCGTACCGAGACCCAACACGTACCGTGACAAAAATCGTCATCGATGTCGCGCCCTTTTGAGGCACGAGAATCGCTGTCATTCCATTCTTAAGCTTACGTGGAGTCGGTTTCATAGAAGAAAAAGCTACTGAAGTCGATGTTGTACCCAAGCCGGAACGTCCGAGATCGCGACGCGTTCTTGCGTCATCGCATCCCGATCACGAACCGTGACCTTCTGATCATTCTTCGTTTCCTGGTCGACCGTGAAGCACCACGGCGTTCCGATTTCATCCTGTCGGCGATAGCGTTTACCGATTGAGCCGGATTCATCGTATTCAACCGCGAGACCTTCGCGACGAAGCGCGGCGACGAGTCCATCCGCAATCTCCGGCAACCCGTCTTTCTTCGTCAGTGGAAGAACGGCTGCCTTGACCGGCGCAAGCCGCGGCGGAAGTCGAAGAACCATACGCGGCTCCTTCTCCCCTTCTTCGGTCGTATCCGCCTCATCGATATCGAGATGTTCACAGAGCACCGCGAGCACGCTGCGATCCAATCCCCACGTTGGTTCAACAACGTACGGGAGAATCTTCTCGTTCGTCTCTGGATCAAGCCATCGCAAATCTTCTTTCGAATATTCCTGATGGCGAGACAGATCGTAATCCGTACGGTTTGCAATCCCGTACAATTCCTTCAGCCCAAACGGATACTGGTATTCAATATCCACCGTTCGTGCGGAATAGAACGCCCGCTCTTCATCCGGAATCTCGTGATACACGACGTGTTCGTCTTTCAATTTCAATTCGTCACGAACCCACGTCTTCATCTCTCCAAGCCATTCTTCAAACGCGCGCGGCGCGTCGTCCGGCTTCACAAAATACTCAATCTCCATCTGATCGAATTCGCGTGTGCGGAAAATAAAATTTCCTGGCGTGATTTCGTTGCGGAATGCCTTGCCGATCTGCGCAATGCCATACGGAAGCCGTTTCCGAACAACATCTTTGACGTTTTTCCACGCCACGAACATGCCGCCGGCGGTTTCCGGGCGAAGATACGCGACAGACGATGCGTCGTCCGTGACACCAACCGTCGTCTTAAACATGAGATTGAAGTGGCGAACATCTGTCAGTTCCCCGCCACAGTTCGGACACGCGATCTCTGAAATCGCTTTTCCATGCTCTTCCATGAGATGATCCGCGCGAAATCGTCGCTTGCATTTTTTACAGTCAACGAGCGGATCTGAAAACGTCTGCACATGGCCGGACGCTTCCCACGCCTTCGGATTCATGATGATTGGCGATTCGAGACCAACCACATCGCCACGCGCACGCACAAAACGACGCCACCAGGCATCCTTGATATTCTTCTTCAACTCCGCGCCGTACGGTCCGTAATCCCACGAATTGGCAAACCCACCATAAATTTCAGATCCCGGAAAAATAAACCCGCGTCGCTTGCAAAGCGACACGAGAATATCCATCTTTTCTTCAGGAGAGATCGGCATACATTAGATCGTCATGATCTCTTCCTCTTTTTCATTCGCGAGCGTTTCGACCTGCGCGTTGTGGTCGCTCACGATCTTGTCGAGCTGTTCAAATAACCGGAACTTTTCATCTTCACCGATCGCCTTCGCTTTTTCGTCGGCAGAGATTGATTCGCGAATTTCTTCGCGCACGTTGCGGATACCGATCCGTGCCTGCTCCGCTTTTTGACCAACAACCTTCACGAGACTCTTCCGATTTTCTTCGGTCATCGGCGGCATCACGAGACGAATCACCGTGCCCGCGACATTCGGATTCAATCCAAGTGACGATGATAAAATCGCTTTTTCAATATCTTTCACGACATTTTTGTCCCATGGCTCAATTTGAATCGTTTTCGCATCCGGAACGGTAATTGACGCCACGCCTTTGAGCTCCATCGAGGAACCGTACGCTTCAACCGGAAGATTCTCAACCATCGACGCATTCGCACGACCGGAACGAATATTTTGCAGCTCTTTTTGGAAGTGCTCAATGACGTTCGCAAACTGAGATTTGGCAGAATCAATGGAATTTGGCATACGCGATAACCAGCAAATCTTGCCAGTTTTCGCGCATTTCGTCAAACGACGACGTGATTATTGTTTTTTCGGAACGGTTCCAAGATAGATCACGTTGCCGTTCTTCGGATCGATCAGCAATGCAGAACCCGCGCGCGTTGTTGGGAGTTTTTTCGCTGACCAGGTCACACCACCGTCTGCTGTCATCGAAAGCGTACTCGGACCGGTGTACACCATGCGCTTGGAATCCGTCGGATCGATGACGAGGGCGCTGATCGTAATCGTTCCAGGTGCCGCCGTGAGGTTCAACGCCTTCCACGTTGATCCGCCGTCCTCACTCTTGATAATGCCGTACTTTGAAACGACATAAAGTACGTTCGACACTTTTGGATCAAGCGCGAGCCGTGTAACGCGCCGCGCGTCACGAAAATCCTCTCCAAACTGCTTGTTGATCTGCGTCCATGTTCCCCCGGCATCTGTCGTCTTAAACACCCCGCTTCCATTCGTCCCGACATACAGGAGCCGTGAATCGCGCGGATCCATCAACATATGCGTGATGGCCGCTCCTTCAACGCGCTTCGATGTTGACCACGAAAGACCCGCGTCGTTGGACTTGAAGATATCCCCTTCCGTCGTCCCCGCATACAGCACAGTCGGGTTAAACCAATCTACGATAAGCTGCGTGAACCGCTTATCTGTTCGCGGATCAAAGAAGATCTTGTTCCAGTCGCGACCGCACGTTTCGGTCTTATAGATTTCGTTGGCGCGGGCAGCGTAGACCGTGCACTTGTTCTTCGGATCAACCGCCACCGCACCGATACGTCCCGTGTTCAATACTTTTGCTTGCTGCCAGGAATCGCCGGCGTCGAGAGAATATACGAGACCGTTTTCGGCCGTCGCCATGTAAATCGCACTGGAGTCCTGCGGATCGAACGCCAAATCAACGACCGAGAGCGCCGCGGCTCCAGCCGTCACTTTTGCGCCCTGCACAAGCGCGCGCTTGTTTGACCACACCTGACCGCGGTCTGTGGTCTTCCACACGCCGCCATCCGGGCCGGTCGATGTGGAGCTACTCGTTCCAAAGCACCCTTGCCCCATCAATAGGAGCGCGAGCGTTGGAACGGCGAAACGGAGCAAGGAACGTGAAAACGTGTTCATAGAAAAAGTGGATGGAATGCGCGAGGAAGATGTGATGGAAAGAGATGAATCAATGGATCGGGCGCCGCGAGACGAAGTGCCGCCGCATCAAGCGCGAGACGCGGCGAAAGCGCACCGCCCGCCATACCGCGAGCGACAACGACGGCAACTCCTGCCACGTAGGCGCGTTCGGGATCGCGAGCGAGCTTGAGACGAAACGCATCCGCCCACTCATCCAGCGCTTCGTTCCATGCGTCGACGGTATTATCCGATGAATCGCAAACTTTTGCCAGTCGGTCAATCACCGCAAGTCGTTCCCCCGTTGTTTTTGCGGCAAAAAATCGTTCTGGGAGGTCTGTGGTTAACGCCGGTGGATCGATTGCGAGACCCGGTCGCCCACGCGCATGCATTACGCGATCTTCAAGATCTTTTGACGAGATTCCGCGAGCGCGAAGACCTTCTTCGATCTCCGCACGCGGCACCGAAGTAAACGGAAGAATAACAAGACGACTTTTGATCGTTGCAGGAACGCGATGCAGCGATTCGGAAACGCATACAAACACCGCGCCCGCCGGAGGTTCTTCAAGGACTTTCAACAACGCGTTCATCCCCTCTTCATTCAACCGATTCATCGCGGGAATAAAAACCACGACGCGGGATGCAACCATCGGGCGCTCCGCGAGACGGCATCGTGCCTCTCGAACGCGCTCAACCGAGACGACGTTCTTCCCCTCTTCCGGTTCCAGCACGACAAAATCGGCATGCGCTGCCGGAAGCGTGTCCTGCTCAAGATCAAGAAGTGCGCAGACAAACCGCTCCGCGATCAACCGTTTCCCAAGATGCGTTGGACCAACAAATAAATACCCGGGTGCCGGATGATGTATCCAAGACGACAACAATCGAAGCTGCGTCGCGTGCCCGATAATTCCTTCCGTTCGAAACATGACAAAAATCGTACGTTGTTTGCATGAATATGTCATCTAAAAAAAACCCTCGGGGAGATATCCCAGAGGGTATGTGCACGAGGCGCCTATTCGTAGGCGAACCCCGCGCGGAGCCCGAACGTGGCGTCGAAGTACGCGCCGTACTCGCCCGACGGGAGGAGCGCGCGGCTTGCGCCGATCGCAATCGGCACGCTGATGACCGCCGTCGGCCCTTCGGTGATTGAGACCGAGGGTTCGAGCGACACGCCGTAGAAGTCGAGACGCTTCTCGTCGAAATCGAGAAACGTCTGCTCCGTGACGAAGGCACCCGTGAGGAAGAACCTCCAGGCGATCCGCCCACGCAAGCCGGCACCGATACGGAGCGTGGCAAGCGACCCGTCATCCGCCTCGCCGGAGTAGCCGATGCCAGCGGCGAACATGACGCTGATATCGGTCGTAACCTTCGGGAGGAGAACGAACTCCACGCCGAGGTCATACGACATCTCGTCGGGGAACGGCCGAACAGCGTGAACGTTGCCACCGAGCGCGATCTCGAAGCCCAACGGGCTCCCGAGCTCTGCGCTCTTTGTCTGTCCCTGCTGCAACTCGGCGATCTGCCGATCGTGCAGGTCGAGACGCTGGGACTGCGCGTGGTCCTGTGTGGCTTGTTGTTCCAACCTGTAGTCGACGTTGTCGAACTTTTCAACAACCCACTTCATGCTCTCATTGAGCACTCCGCGGGCCCAGGTTTTGTACTCCTCCGAAACGTCGGCATTCACGAAGCCTTCGACGCGCTTGCGAATCGCGTCGAGATCCCGCTTATCGGCGTCCTTGAGTTTGTTCAGCTCTTTGACGACGGTCGAGAGCGTGTAGCACACCCCATCGACCATCACGCCGCCCTTGCGCCGACAAAACTCTTCCGGCGTCGGCTTGCGCGTAGCCGCAGGCTTTGTGTCGGGCTGCGGCTTCGGCGCCGCCTCCTGCGGCGGCGAATCGGCGGGCTGCTCGCCGCATCGATGCTCCTCCGCACGACACGCGTCGCAAAAACCGTTCGCGGCCTTCGCCTGCTCCTCGGACAAGCCGACGCATGTCGGCACGTCGGAACACGCATGGAGGATGTCCGTGGCCGAGCCACAGACAATCTTTCCCTCGAGCGTGCATGCCTGGATGCACGCCGCGAGATCCCCGTCCGCCCTAGCGGCGGACGCGAGAGTACAAAGAAAAACGCCGAGCAGTACGCAAAACGCTTTTTTGGCCATGGCCTCTCCTCTGTAATGAGCTTCCTCCAAATACCATTTTTCGCGGGTTTCGTCAAGCTCTCTACTCCTCGAAAACCCCATAAAAACAAGACCCCCGGAATCGCAGCGCGCGAATACCGGGGGTTGGACCCTTTCGGGTCTAGCTGATGTTACGGTTGCGGAACGGTGAACTTCCCGTTCCGGGTGCATGACCCCTCGGGGTCATTGTTGTCGACGTAGCTGTAGTCGACAACCGTGCCTTCTGGGCCGCCCTTCGTCCACCAGAAGTCTGCGTTGGACGCTCCGTACATCTCTGCACAGAAGTCCCCCTTCCCCTGGCACTGGGTGGCGCCAGGGTAATCGCAGACGTCGAAGACGAAGATCGGCGAGTTACTCGCCGTCAGCGTCTGCGGCCAGAACTCGAAGGTCGAACCCGCGGGGAACGTGAATGGGCAGATCCAGACCTCGCTAGCCCCCTCCACGCCCCACAGGTTCATAGAACACTCGACGTACCCGTCCGATGACCCGGCACCGGACAAGTAGCCTTTCACCCAGACCTCCTTGTCGATGTCGAACCCGGCCCGGTAGTGGGCGTACAACTGGACCGAGGCCGGAGCGTTTCCACCCCCGCCCGACCCGCCATCGCCGCCCCCGCAGACGTCGTTCTCGTCGACGCTGCCATCGCAGTCGTCGTCGAGGTTGTTGCAGATCTCGGGCGCGCCGTGATGGCGCGACGAGTCCTGCGGTGCGCAGTCGGTGGAGTTCGGGTCGCCGTCCGAGTCGGAGTCCGTCGGAGGCGGGTTGCCTCCGCAGATGTCGCCCTCGTCGACGTTGCCGTCGCAGTCGTCGTCGATACCGTTACAGATCTCGGGCGCGCCGGGGAAGCGACGATTGTTATAATCGTCGCAATCATCCTGCGGCCGCGACGAATCATCGTCGCAGCCGACAGCGCTGTGGCCGTCGTGATCGACGTCGCAATTGACGTCGTCACCGCCACCAGCCCCGCCCTCCTCGGTGTCCGCCACCGTGGCGGTGCACCCGACGAGGGACGCGAAGAAGAAACAGACAACGAGCACGGAGAGATTGTTCTTCATTGAGAGCTCCAGACGACCCGCTTGGGTCTTTCGAGAACCGTTACGAGCTCGCTTCTCCAACATGGAGCCGCGAGCTAAAACCGTACACATTTTTAGAGAACAAGTGGGACGCATGTCCCGATAACCTCCTTGCGGATGTTCGGGACAGGTACTCCCGGGTGAGCGTTCAATCGAGATTGACCGATCGCCTGGAGTCCCGACGCTCAGCGGAGATACCGCGAGCGTCAGGTGTGATAGGAGCGCATGATTCTGCGCTAGAAAGAACTACTTAGAAGTTGAACCCGTCGGTGAAGACGAGTCCAAGCTGGAAACCACCCTGCACCATCGGTGCCTCGGTGGCCGTCCCGCCGACCGTCCCGGCTACGGATCCGTAGCCAAGGTTGCCACCGATCTTGATGGCAATCGGCGCTGTCCACGGCTGGATGAGCGCACTCACCCCACCGCCGAACTGGTACCCGAGGTTATTCCCCTCGAGTCCGGCACCGCGAGCGTCGACCCGGTTCCACTGCTTTCCGTAGAAGAGCAGCGCGAACTCGAAGCCGTCGATCGGACGGAAGGACGGACCAACGCCACCCTCGACCGCGAAGAGCGTACCGAGCTGGTCGGCGTCTTCCGCCTCGTAGTTGGCGCTCACCGTTACCTCGACCGTGAGGCCGACGTACCGGCTCGGCCACCCGAGCAGGCCGGCAACGAGACCAGCACCACCCACGAAGCCGTTACGGCCGCCGAGGACCGCGACGACCCCAGCGAAAAGTTGGAGGTCAGACGTCGCGAGCGCGCTAGCACTCGCACCGCGGATGCACTTCTCGATGCGGATCCCCTCCTCTTCCGAGAAAGGACCTGACACGATCTCTGCATCCGAGTCACTGCACGAACAGTGCCCGTCTGGGCCCGGTTGACCCGTCGTCGAGGACGGGTCGCACACGAGCCTCATCGGAGGCCTCGGCCCCGACGTGTCGATGCAGATTTGCATCTGCGTCTCCGACGTCGTCGGGCCAGTAACCACCTTGTGCGCGGGATCCGCGCACACACAGTTGCCATTCGAAGACGGCACGCCCGTCGTCCCCTCGCCACAGATTTTGGTGATCTGCGACGTGGTAACCACGGTGGTCGAGGATGCGGAGCCCTGCTTCTTGGGGAGGCAGATTTCCGACTTCCCCGACGCTCCCGTCGGTCCGGTGACCAATGCGTCGGCATCCGGATCTTTGCACGTGCAGTGAAAACTGCCCGTGCTGCGATCCAGAACCGTCGGCTGACCACCGGTGGTCCCGAAGCCGCACACGATGTCGAAGCGCTTCGGCTTCGGCGGCTGGGGCTGGGGGTTGGACTTCTGCTCCAGGGCCGCCTTGCAGGCGGGATCCTGGAGCATTGCGTCGCGGTCGGCCGTGGCCGACGCGAGCTTCTCCTCACAGGTCGGCTCCTTTGCGGGAGCCGGCGTCTGTCCCCCCGGAGGGGGCTCTGCCATCGCGACCGAAATCGCGACGAACCAGATGATCAGCGCGGCCACGATGGCCGCGCAGGTCTTTTGAACGTTCATTGAGACCTCCTGACGGCCTCGCGGGCCGCTCAATAGTGAACGGCCCCGACGAGGGGGCAGAAAAACTTCTTGTGAAACAGCGATACTCTCACCATTGAGAGCCAGACGCTTTGAGGATCTGGAGCCGTCCCATTCAGATTTGGGAAAGGAGGAAAATTCCCAAACCATCGTGGAACGGCTTCAAAACCCCAAAATTACGCACATTCTGTCAAAACAGTCGTCTCAGCGACACAAAACCTTATCACAAATTGGCTTTTTTGTCAAGGCAACTCCCCTTATACAGCCATACAGCCAAATATCTTCAAAAAATCCAGCATTTCCTTGAATTTTCAAGGCTTGGAGAATAGCAAAAAACAGCCATTTTGTCAAGGCTGTTTGGCATATCACCATCCGTTTGCGACCGATAGATCCAATCTATCCTTCGGCTCTACGTTCGAATTTTTCCTAACACCCAGGCCGTTCCGAGCAAAAACCCTGCAATCAGCCCCATGAGACCATTTGAGACGAAATCCGGCTTTGCAAAGAATCTCGATGGGAGCGGATCATCAATTACCTGTACGCGAACGGAATATCCAAAATAGTTCGGCGCCTGATTTGCAAGCTCCTGCGCGACACGAACCGCTAGTGCCGCGGCTTGCCCCCTATCCGTATGGTATGCCGTTACATTCATCACACCCGTTCCCGGAACAACGGCCGTCGAAATCGTATCGCGCCAGGTAGAACGCTTTTTGATCTCATCCGTTGGAAAATAACTCCGGTCAATCGTCTCACTTGCAACGATCGCATTGAAAAATGAGGTCGTATAGATAACTTCCGCAAGATTTTGTGCAATACGCTCTGTCGATTTTACTGCCGTGTACGGATCAAGCCCCGTGACATTCGTCTGCGTGATTAGCAGCCGGACCGTGGACGAGTATCGGAGAGGTTGTACGAGCGAAAAACCCAACGCAAGCACGAGGCCGAGAAGCGTCGCAAGCGCAACCAACCGCCATCGGCGGATCAATAAATGAACAAGATTCGACGTAGCCATGAATTGTGAAATACAACTTACTTGAGAGCCTCACTTGTTGTCGCCGAGCCGAATGCAACTGGAATTAATACTTCAGACGCATCTCGCAACACACGAAGCGTCACCTGCGTTCCCGGTCGATATTCTGATATCAGTTCTCCAAGATCGCGTGACCCGTCTAGCATATCATGTTCGACAGCAAGAATCACATCACCAGATTTCAAACCAGCTTTTGACGCGGACGATCCAGCCGTCACGGCAAGTTTTCCGGTTTTACGATCATCGCGTAACAACACTCCTCGCTTCGGGAGCGCACCGCGATCTCCATCGATCTTCCATGTCGTTAAATCCGTTCCTCGAACGCCGAACGTCGCGTGACGAACAACGCCTTGCAGCAGTAGAGACGAGAATGATGCGGAGATGCTCGCCGCAGGAATCGCGACAAGCGGCTTGCCCGGCGCGCTCTCGATAATGCCAAGCAACGATCCGCGCGTATCCCAAATTGGGGATCCGATATCCCCCGTCTGCGTAATGCCCGACAGCCCCAAGCGCCGCGCCGAGACATCGCTCGAAAGAACTTCTGATCCCATCCCTTCCGTCAACGATGTGATCAGCGTTGGCGCAAACGACCCTGGTCGTCGTTCGGTCCATGTTTCCGAACCCACAACGAGCCGATCTACATCGCCAAACGCCGGCGTCGAGAGGTCGCGATCATCGATTTTGAGGTACGCCGTCCCGTTGATGCGATCAATAAATCCACGCGTAACGAGATGCGACGCTCCGTCGTGCCAGATGACTAGCTCTGACATCGACAGAGATCCGAGCGCGGATGCGACTGTCACAAACCATCCATCCGATGTTAACGCAACGGCATGACCAAGCATCCGATCATCCGTAAGCGTGCGCTCCTCCAGCGTCACCCCCTTCGTGCGACGATAGAGTGCGCCAACCGGACTTGCACGCCGCGTCAAAAATGTTGACGGCACCAAGGATTCGGCGAGTCGGGGCGATACAGACACGAGCGACGGCTCTGTCGGTGTCACCGCCGTACTCGTAGGAACGATCGGCGACGTGCTCGTTGGCGTCGTGCGGATGACCGGCGCCGCGACACGCGGCGTCACGATCACCGATGTCACTGCACCGGCAAGCGCGCCTGCCGTCGCCGAAAGCGTAAAAAGCAAAAGTATCGTCCCAAGAGATTTCATACGTAGCGTTAGAGCCATTTTGCGGTTACGAGAGTGAGAAGAAATAATGCGAATGCCGCGCCTCCCTCAATCCACGCTTGCATACGAGAGGGTTTTGGATGATAGAGATACCGACGAATCCGTAACGTTGCGGAAAGCAGAAACGCTGCGATGAGTCCCTGTACCGACATGGCAACCGGCAACAGAATGCCGAGAAGCCCCACATGCACACCGATCAACGCCCCAAGAACCATCCAGATGTTCTTTTCCTCTGCCGTAGCATCCGTATGCCCCGTTGTCCGAAAGAGTGCCGCACCAATTACCGTCATGAGCACGACGTGCCATATGGAGCGCGTGTGCAGAAAGACAAGCAGTCCACTGGACGTTGACGCGGCGTACCACACGGCGACAGGAACATATGCGATATTAATGCGAGAGAGACCGTTCACCGGATACCGAGAAGGATGATACACCATCACAAACAACATCTCGAGAGAGAGGTACGCCGATCCCGCCGCAATAGCGAGGAGCGACCAAATCGCGACGCGTCCTTCAACAAGAAGAAGTGCGAAGGCAAGCGATATCGTCAATACGATCGAAGGCAGCATGCGCTCAAACGCGTCATGAAGGGATATTCTGCGCCACGCGATCATCACAACTGCGCTTGGCATAGCGAGAACGCCGAGCGCCGCGATCCATGGATACGCAAGCGGATGCAGGAGTTGCAACCAAAAACAGACGCCTTCGATAAGCGCGACGCAGAACGGTAGAAGACGAAGCAGGAGCATCATGGATTCTGAATCGTAATCACGAAATCAATTGCACGATCGCGAAGCTCGGCTGACTGGAATTGAATGTCGCCAAAACGAAGCACCCACGTCCCAAAATCTCTTTGAAATAACGCACCGGCAATACGACGAGCAAGATACGGATGGATAGGATACTCTCCCACTCGAATGTCGACCGGCTCTAAACGAATTCCACCGTTTTCGACAACCGGAACAAAACGAAAACGAACATCTGCGCGCATCTTTCCTGCAACAAACCTCCCGGAGACTTCAAAAACATCTTTCGTCAACGCCACCTGCGACGACGCCGCCTTCCATTCGTCCGAGCGAAGCGCTTGTCCAATGACACCCTGCAGGGCGCCTGTTATCTCTTCTTCGCTCAGCGAGACGATATATGGCGGCCTTGGATGCAATGCGACCGCCGTGCGAACGCGCGTCGCTAACAGCGTCTGAAATTCATCGGCGCGTATCATTCGAGAAGAGACCAGATGTACCGGCGCAGGAGGATGATACAACGCGCGACTTCCTGGAACCTCAAAGAGGCCCGTCTTTATGAACAAGACATAACAAAGCGAAATAACGGACAGAATAATCAGCCCCATTATCGCCGTCACGATAATCGTATTTTTACCAATCATATACCGCGCTCCTCTCGCATATTTCGTTCGTGATACAGACGATATAGTTCCGTCAACACAACAGAAGCAGCCGTCGCCAAGGGAATCGCGATCAGCGCGCCGGCAACACCGAACAGCTTTGCTCCGACGAGCACAGCGATAATACTGGCGAGCGGATTCAATCCAAGCGCTTTCCGCATGACGTGTGGCACGATCACTTGATTCTCGAGTTGCTGAATAATGATCACTAACAAGAGCGCGAAAAATGCCTTTATCGGCGAAACACTGAATGCGACAATGACAACCGGGATCCCCCCAAGGATTGGACCGAGATATGGGATGAACTCCGTAAACGCCGCGAACAACGCAAGCGATAATGCGCCATCCACACCAAGAACAAGCAACCCAATGTAGTACAGCACCCCGATCACAAGGCTCAACAAGAGCTGCCCCGTCAACCAGCGACCGATCTTTTCTTCAACCTGGATCAAAATATTCGCAATTGTCTCTTGATATGACTCCGGGACAAAATTCCGAAACATCCGAATCGCTTCTCGATCCTGCACGACCATATAAAACGCCATCACGAGGACAATAACGAGTTGCGCGAGTCCGCCAAACAAATTTCCGAGTGCGGCAACGAACCGCGATACCGTTTCGGAGAGGCGGTCCTGCAGCGAAGCGACCCCTGCCGTCAGATTATCCGCGAGACCGTATTGTTCGGTAAAAGCTCGTACGCTCTGGACGCCGCTTGAAATCGTAGAAATAGAAGAGCCGACCGTATGAGACAGTCCATTCATCTGTTGCAAAATCGTCGGAATGATCAACGCGAATGACAACGCGAACAATCCGAACATGCACGCATACACCAGCAATACGGTTACCCCTTTTGGAATACGCCGCGCAGCACCCCAACGCGCGATCGGGTGAATAACAGCCGCAAGAAACAACGCGCCCGCTACAAGCGCCAAAATATCTCGGATGCTCCACGCAAACCACAGCACGGCCATGAGACCGAAAATCTTCAAAATGGTCGACGTCTTGATCGTGACATTCCGATCCTGTTGGATTCCCATAATGGTAGTCTACACGCCGTTCGTGTGTCACGATAGTGCTCGACAATTCGCACACCTATTCGAGCCTCTTCACGATATTTTTCCTGCTTTTTTGATGTATATGTGATGGAATTGTCAACGGTTTTCCACATGGTATTCTTCCCCGGCAATACCCAAGCACGCCAACCATACCCCTCATGACCAGATACGCCGAAAATCGAAAAGCGCAGCATGAATACGAAACCCTCGAATCCTTTGAGGGCGGCATTGCGTTGTTTGGACATGAGACGAAATCCGTCCGAACTGGCGGCGCAAAGCTTGCAGGAGCCTATATAACCCTCCGAAAAGGCGAACTCTGGCTTGTCGGGGCGCAAATCGCCCCCTACGCCAAAACCGGGGCGCTCCCAGACTACGACCCCGCCAGGGACCGGAAGATCCTGGTACATCGTAAAGAACTGGAGTCATTACGGGGAAAAATTCAACAAAAAGGCTTGACATTGGTACCCTTTTCGTTATATCCTCGCGCTCGTCACATCAAGCTCTCTTTTGGGCTTTGTCGTGGTCGTACAACCTACGATAAACGCGAAAAGCTCAAGACGCGCGATATTGACCGAGAACTTCGCCGCAACCTCCATGGTCGCGACGAAGAATGACAACGAGACGTATTGCATCGATGAGACGCGACGATCTGGAGCAAGGAGTTTGCAAGGCGTAGCAGCGCTACGGTGAGCAAGCGACGATGCGAAGATCGAGCAGATCGCGATGCTAGACGTCGAGCCATGGGGATGATCAGCTTCGACGTTCGTTCAGATCGAAATAGGCAGGCCGAGCCGGAATGACTCGTAAAACCGTTCCATCCAAGACAACTGCCAACGTCTTGAGCAAGGTGAAGAGCGCAGTCGCTTCGGCGTTCCGCGTCTCCTCGCCTGCATACGCTCTCGCGTAATTTTACGCTGAGCCGATCTCCCGCGTCGCGGCCCGACCTCGCGGATCAGATCGTCATTGTTCGGGCTTGATCTCACGCGCTCATATCCCGCGTTGGATGACCTGGTGTGATATGTTGGGAAACGGTTCTCGTCCGCTTGAACGCCGTATCCCGAAACTCCTTGAGCGGACCAAGCCTGTGAACGACTGTTTTGTTCGCAACGTACGGACGGGGGTGCGATTCCCCCCATCTCCACCACAAATTTGACCCGTACGAGTAGACGCTGTCTGAACCCATAGTTCCGACGCGCTTCTCCCTCGCGGTCTGCGTCTCGTTTGACCCTGCACGCAATGCAGAACGTCAGCGCAAGACGTTAGGAATTCATTTCTCAATAATGCGTATTCACTACCGACGGCGACAGCCGCAACGCGATCTCGCGCCACAGTATCGGGCCAACGGCCAGATCAACGTGCCAGAGGTTCGCGTCATTGACGAGAACGGAACATTTCTCGGGGTCATGAAAACATCCGAGGCCGTCGCACTCGCCAACGAGCGCGAATACGACCTCGTCGAGGTTTCCCCGAAAGAAAACCCTCCCGTCTGTAAGTTCCTCGATTTCGGCGCCTTCAAATATCAAAAGGATAAGGAGATGCGCCAGCAAAAGGCACACGCGAAAAAAGTCGAGGTCAAAGGCATTCGTCTCTCGGTCAAGATGGGCGAGCACGATATGGATGTTCGACGAGAGCAAGCTCTCACCTTCCTCAAAGAAGGCCAGAAGCTCAAAATCGAAATCATCCTCCGCGGACGCGAAAAAGCCCACGGAGAACTCGCCACAAAACGCATCCAGGATTTTCTGGACAGCATCACCCCGCACTACACGCTGTATACGGAACAAGAAATTAAACAACAAGGAGGAAACGTCTCGGCCATTGTCGGACGCAAGAGCTAATAATCCACTTCTATGTCGAAACTCAAGACACACAAGACCATCTCGAAGCGGATCAAGATCACAAAGAGTGGAAAGCTCCTGAAGCGCCACGGTGGTCAGGATCACTTCAACAGCCGCAACCCGGGCAAAATCACGCGAAAGAAGCGCCGCGACCAGTCCGTTGCCGCTGTCTACGTGAAGAACATTAAGGGCCTCATGCCTCATAACTAACTCCACAATTAACCCGCGATCGTTTACATCTGATGAGATACGAAGATCTGAAGCAAGAAGCTCGCGAGGCGTAGCAGCGCTACGATGAACGAGCGACGATGCGAAGATCAAGTAGATCGCAGATGTAAACGATCGAACTCTCTATGGCACGTGTCAAACGCGGCATGCATCACATCAAGCGCCGCAAGAATATCCTCAAACGGACGAAGGGCATGATGTGGGGCCGCAAGTCCAAAATCACCCTCGCGAAAACCGCGATGACCAAGGCAGGCGTGAACGCCTACCGCGATCGTAAGCTCAAGAAGCGTGACAATCGCGCCTTGAACCAAGTTCGTATCAACGCCGCGGCTCGAGAGCTCGGAACCACGTTCTCGAAGCTCATGGGAGCGCTCAAGGGCAAAAAGATCGCACTCGACCGCAAGGTCCTCGCGCAGATCGCCCGCGACTATCCTCCGGTGTTCGAAAAATTAGTTCGGGCCTAAGCCCGAACTATCCTGAACTTGTCGAAGGATCTGTTTACAAAACCCCGACGATTTCGTCGGCGTTTTTGTTTTGCGGCAGGCTCAATGATATACTTTGATCCAATATGGCAAAACTCTCTATCGCAGGCGGCCCCAACATGGGCTTCGAAGGAAACGCGGCGCGTAAATACGAAGCCCCATCAAAACCAATCGCAGAAGAAAAAGAACCTCCGACGCTTCGAAATCCTCGATCTGAACGATCGTCGTTCACGGAAGATGAAGAGCTTCCTCCAACGCAGCGCAATCCCCGACCGGCCGCAGAATATTTTGCCGAAGCGGATGAGATAGAACAAACAGGCGTCCGAGAACGAAAAGGGAAAGCAAAAAAACAAGGCGTTGCTACAGAAGAAGAACAGCGTTTGACGCCAACGCAGGCGAAAGAAGCATTTGAAGAAGAGATGGAGATTCCGGCCGCGGAAGACTCTCTCGCAAAGGCCGTGAGCAAAGAGCGGCTCCGTGGGAGCATGCGAAAGATGCGCGAAAAAGAGCAGGCAAAGATGGAGGATCAGAAAAAAATTCGCGAGATCCACGAAAAGATGCTCCGTCCGCCCGAAGACATCTTGAATCAAGGTGAACAATTCGAAAAATCTGCAAAAGAAATCGCCGAACGACGACGTGGCGTTTCACTTGAAGAAGCAAAGATGCTTGTTGCGCACGGCGACCAAATCGCGGAATTCATCGAAGAGCAGCTCAAGAATGCGCCTATCGGAGCGTTCGCGCTCAGCATGGATCGAGCGCGAGACTGGATGTCGTATGCGAATAATATCGACCTCGGTCTTCACTACGTCCGCGTCCTCGGTCACTACCGTCGCGCTGTCGAGCGAAAAAACGCCATGCTTCGAAGAGAAGTTCTCCATCGACTCACAGAGCTCAACCGCTACCTCAGCATTCCGATGAATGCGCTCATTGAACAGGCGCTGATTGAGGAAGATCTGGGCTACGCGCGTGAACAGATGGAAATGAATGCAAAGGCATACGCAGCAAGTGAAATAGAGAGCGCGGCAAAAGAAATTGCCGACATCCCAATGAGTGTTGATCGCGTGAAAAAATTCGATCTTGTCACACGACCCGACAAACTATGGGACGATGTCGTCGTCCTCCTGCCGAACAACAAGCAGAAACTTGCGACGGAGTACGTTCTTGCGCTCGCGCGTGTGAACGAAGCGTCAAGAAAAGTTGATCACGTCGCATACGACAAGGCGAAAGCCGCGTTCGATAAGATGAGTGCCGCGTTACAAATCGAATCCCGCGCAGACGTCTTGAGTTCTACAGAACAACGTCCAGGCGAACACTACGAGAATCCGTTTAGCTCGTAAGCATCCCCTTTTCTATGCCCTCATTTGAAAACGTCTCGCCAAAAATCCGCGAAGAAAAACCGGGCGGATACGCCGAACAGGTTGTCATTGAGGGAGGGCGACGTAAAAAACCGGCGGAAGAAGGACAGGAGAAAGAGGAGATTAGCGGTATTCGCGAAAAGATGGATCCGATGACGGAGAACGTTCTCAAGCTCCAGGAATACGCGAACACGACAATAGAACAAGCAAAAAAGACGCTCGCCGAGCTCAAACGTCGCATAACATCACGCGATCTTAATGCCTCGAGTTTTGAATTTCTACGAAGTGCGCTGGTAAAAAATGGCGATTACCTCATGCAACTCCAGCAATACAGCATGAAGCTGGATGATCGTCCCGGACTTCGAGGAACCGTCCACCGGATCTACGAATACATTGGCGACATTGAAGACACGATCGCCGAAGGCGAACTCGCGCTGCGCCAAAAAGAATACGATAAAACGCTCGCCCATTTTCCTCCAAAAGTCGAACGAACATGGGACAAAACGGAACCTTCCAGCAAAGAAGAGGCGTCACTCCTTCAGGATTCCGCAGCACTCGCCTCCAAATTCAATGCCAGCGCCGCAAAGATCGACAAGCAAAAAAAGAGCCTTTGGGGTCGCGTGAAAAGCTGGTTTTCATAGGGCGTCAAAGACAGTTGACATTCTATTCACAACATGCTAAAGACGTACTGACACGGTACGTCTTTTGTGTCAGGAGGTTTTTCGGAGTGACTTCTACGCCCATTTATCAACCGAACCAACCAAATCTACTGCTTCCAAAGGGCGTCAAGCTCACCTCCGATGGAGTTCTTGACGCGAAGCAGCTCTTCTACAGCAAGCGACTCGAAGTCGCCAAACGAAGAGAAAAAGGATTCCTCCGGCAGTCCGGCTCAGAAGAGCTACCGCCGCTCCTTGCCCCCCATGTCCCCTGTAAGACGACGCGTGCGCTGCTACTGACGCGCCCAACCTACGTCTGGCCAGAGCGGAACGCCGCGATTGGCGTCGTCCTGTTCATGCCCTTGCCCGCCCCTCTCTCTGAGCAAGGACTGCGAGCGACCTACGCCTGGGTCAGGCGCGTGAATCGCATCCTCAAACGGTCGACGCACGGATCTCGTCCGGTCGCACCGTGGGAATTCCGACTCGCCAAGGATGTCCCCGCAGAGATGGAATGGGACTTCAGGTTCCCTCACCTCTCTCTGCTCCAGGCGATAGACGTCGCCTATCCTGACCCGTCGCAAGGACGGACAGCGATCCTCGCCGCGATCGACAGCGGCACCTATATCTACCAGCCAACAACGGCTGCGATCCTCGCCGCTCGATCATGAGCGACGATCCATTCGATCGTCCGCGCCCCACTCCGGGGGCGCTTTTATGTTATACTTGTGTACATCGTATGCCAGAATCCATGCGCTCTCTCTCATATCCGTCTCCCGAAGAACGACGTTCTCATCGCCGAGGACGAACCGCTCCACTTGAACCAGGAACATCGTTTCCAGAGCCGCCAGCTCCGCCGGTCGATGAATTCGACAATCCGGAGTTTAATGCACTCGTAGATCAAGCCGTTTCAAAACCGGTCAAACAACGAGAATTCCGAAAATCTAAAACCGGACCGTCCGGAGAAGATATCGCGCGTTTTCGCACAGAGCTCGTTGAATCCGTTCGCAAAGAAAAACAACGAGAGACCGAGGCGTACGAACGACTTGAAGACCCGGAGTTCAACGCGCTTATGGATACCACTGTAGCAAAGATCCGCAATCAAAAACCAGAAGCCCCTCGTTCTCGTCTGCAAAAAATGCAGGAAGATATCAAAAGCATTGATCGTAAATATCCGAGAAGTACGCGCCAAGAAGCGCGCTCGGACGTAAGACTTGCGGAGCATAAGCTTCCGGCGCAAGCGGAAGAAGAAAAAGTCATCGTTCGTCTTCGAAAAGAGATCCAGCCGAAGGATGAAGTTCAAACACTCCAGACGAAACTTCAAAAAATGAATCGAGAAGAGGGAAAAATTCATGAGCAGCTAAACGAACTTCGGCGAAATCGCAGCATCGGCGCCCGTATCGGACGATGGCTTTCCCGATTAACTGGAAACACTCTCGAAACACCCGAGGAAGCAACGATCCGTTCTCTAGAAAATGACCTCGAGATTCTAAACAGCGAGCAACAAGACCTCATGGAGGAGATCCAGACGCTTACGCACAAGGCAAGTTTAGAGGCTCTTCGACGCTCTCAGATCGCGCGACCACGAGGCCTCCCGATAACGCCAAAGCGCGTTCTTGCGGAAGATCAACTCCGACGCAAGGCGCGTGAAGAAGATCGAATTGCCGCGCAGCAACTCGAAACCCCGACGCTCGGCATGGAAGAAGAAGGCGCAGAAGTCGTATATGGCCTCGCAACACCCGAAGAAGCACGTAAACGCGTTTCAGATCGAAAGAAGAAAAAAGCACCAGCGCAAGCTTTTTCAGAAGACTCAATCGACGTCGACTTGTCGGACATGGACACTCCAAAACCTGAACAGCAAGACGTCGCGAAGGAACAAGCCGAACCCTCCAAAGAAAAACGCGAGGGAAACGAAACCGAATCCATGACGGTAGACCGCGCTGCGGAACTCTTGGGCGGAAAACCACGAGCTGCAGCGATTTGGGACAAGGTCATGGACGCAATGAAGAAAAAGCCGGGTATGGACGACGATATTCTTCTCGCGGTTGGCGAGGCGCGTCGATCTGGTCGACAAGAAGTTCCGGCAACACTCTACGTCTTCACCCTTGCCGAAGCAGAACGCGCACTTCAAGCTAGAGATGAAGGTACGTACAAAGAAGCAATGAAAAACATTGGTCGATGGAATGATCTTCTCGGACTCAATCTCGAAGACGTCATCGGAAAGAAGCCTGTCCAAATAGACCGACTCAGCGGCGTGAAGCAGCGTCGCGAAACCGTGAATCGCGCAAACACGCGCAATCGATTTTGATCCGTTTACCGTGCACGAAAAATCCCGGGATGATCCCCGGGATTTTTACGCAACCTTTCTTTACGATACGCGCTCTTGAATCTCTGTTTTCAATTGCTCGATAAGCGCATCTTTTGCCACACTTTGCTGTTCCGCCTGACCGTACCGGCGCACCGTGAGCGGTTCACCGGACGCTTCTTTATCCCCAACCACCAGCATCATCGGCACTTTCGACTTTTCAGCGTTGCGAATCTTCTTTCCGACAGATTCAACACTCGTATCCACCTCCACGCGGAATCCTTGCCCACGGAGCTCCGTCGCAAGTGCACTCGCGAACTCAACGTGTCGATCCGCAACCGGCAAGATCGCGATCTGAACCGGCGACAGCCACAACGGGAACGCACCGGCGTAGTGTTCAATCAAAATTCCCAAGAACCGCTCGACCGAACCGAGAATCGCGCGATGGATCATCACCGGACGTTTCTTCTCGCCGTCCGCGTCCACGTATTCCAATTCAAATCTGTTCGGCTGGTTAAAATCAAGCTGAATCGTTGCAAGCTGCCATTCCCGACCAATCGCATCCTTCGCGATGAAGTCCAGCTTCGGTCCGTAAAACGCGGCCTCACCCTCGCCAAGTTCGATCTCACGGCCAACCTCTTTCATCAGATCCGCGAGCGTCGTTTCTGCCGTCTTCCACAGCTCGTCGCTCCCCAGATACTTTTCCGGATGAAGCGGGTCACGGACGGACAATCTCACGCGGAGTGGCATCCGGAACGCCGCGTAGAACCCCTCAATGATGCGATACATGGCCAATGCCTCATCATGGACCTGATCTGGTCGGCAGAAGACGTGCGCATCATCCTGCGTAATGGATCGGACGCGAGAAAGCCCTTGGAGCTGACCCGTGTTTTCATCGCGATACACCGTTGTCACTTCGCTATATCGAAGTGGCATATCTCGATAGCTTCGCGGACGCGAAGCAAAAATCTGCGTATGATGCGGGCAATTCATCGGTTTTAAGACAAACGCCTCATCCGTCTTCTTGCTCGACACATGGAACAAGTCGTCTTCAAATTTATCCCAGTGACCAGATGTTTTATACAAGTCCGTTTTGGCGAGATGCGGAATCCAAACACGCTCATAGCCATATGGCTTCATGAGATCCCACACAAAATCAACCAACAGCTGACGCAACATGACGCCGCGCGGCGTAAACAGAGGCAATCCAGAGCCAACAAGCGGAGAAAACGCAAAGAGATCCAATTCCGCGCCCAATTTTCGATGGTCTCGCTTCTCCGCTTCTTCGCGCATGTGGAGAAACGCATCGAGTTCCTCTTGCGTCGCAAAACACAGTCCATAGATTCGCTGCATCTGGGCGTTCTCCTGATTCCCACGCCAATAAGCGCCAGAAATTTTATCCAATTTCCACACGCCAATTTCATCCGCCGTGTTCACATGAGGACCGCGACACAAGTCAATAAACTCCCCTGTTCGATACACCGTCACGATGGCGCTGTTCGCGGGATCAACATCCGCCGCCTCACTCGCAGAAATCCGCGTTGTGCCTTTTGTTTTGAGATCGCGAAGTAACTCCACTTTATATACCTGCCCCATCTTCTCGAAGCGCGCGATCGCCTCGTCAATTGGAAGCTCTTCGCGCTCAAACGACGCTTTTTCCTTGATGATCTTCTTCATCTCTTTCGAGATCGCTTCAAGGTCATCTGGCGTGACCGCACGGCCGATATCGATATCATAATAAAAACCATTCTCAATGGCCGGGCCAACACCCAATTTTACTGCTGGGAACAGACGCGAAATGGCCGCAGCCATGACATGAGCCGCACTGTGACGACGAGTTTCGAGAGAGATCATAGAAAAGAGGAATAAAAAACCGACGAACGCTCCCATGAGCTGATCGTCGGGACGACCACGCAGAGACGGTATCCGTCTCACGCAGCCGCGGTTCCACCCGTATTCCCCAGCAATCGCTGAGGCGCTTTTTCTTTACCTGTTGACCGGGACTGGGTGGTGAGGCCAGTTCGCGGTCAGTGTATCCATCCCGTTCTCACTCGTCAATTTTTGGCGAATTACTCAATCTTGAAATCGATGGCCCCCGGCTTTGACGGAAGACGTCTCGCCCAAGATGGACGAAGTGTAATCTCGACAAACTCTACGCCATCAACGTTAGAAAGCACATCCTTCGCCTCCTGCACGGACAATCCAGCAATCGCACGAGCCGAGAGCGACGGGCTCTGCGCCGTGAGCCGAGATGCCGTTTCTGCGCTAAACACAATGTGCGCTTTTTCAAGACTCTTGTCCGAGGAATCAAGACGGTACACGACCTTCGATGGATCAAAATCCGCGAGATCTCGACCCTCTGGGAGCTTATCTTTTAACTTTGAGCGTACCAACAACTCCATGTCTTTCCGCGGATAAAAGACGCCCGTCACTTTTACCTTCGCCTGTGCAAGAAACGAATCCGTTTCTTGGCCAGCCGCGACATTACTCTTTTTCTCAATCGGCGTCACAACGTACACCGCTTGCCAGCACGCCTGTTCCGGTGGACAATCGTTTGCCAATTTTTCCGCGGGAATACCAGCCTCCGCTGCGAGCGTTTTTTTCGCCTGCTCAACCACCGCCGTCTCAAGCGAACGTTCCGCGTTCTCAATATCCTCTGCCGTGACCATCTTGATGGTGCGCTTTCCACCCTCAAACGGCGTTATCGACTCTGCATAAATCCACTTCTGAAGATCAATCCATAGCCCAGGAATCGTGAGTTTGGTTCCTGCGGGAATCGCGTACTCATCACCTGGCTGATCTGAATACGCATCGACCTCAACGGTGCTATTCGAGGCGACATTCACGTTTGCGCTAATGTGAAAGAGCTTACCATCTGCGGTAAGCAACCGCGTTGTCTTTACCAGAGGTTGCGCCTTGGAATATCGATTCGTCACGCGAACGCGTCCGGTTGTCGTCGCATGAACCACCGTCCCGGTTGTCGCCGCGACGCTAAACTCCTGAATGCTATCAAACACATCTTCGACGACACGTCCCTGAAGCTGCCCCTGTTCAGGACTTTTCGCGATATCTATCGAGGACTCAATCTTTGTCACGTTCCGCTTCACGTGAATACGAACGGTTGCTCGGACGGTCGACATCCACAGCACCGCCGCGACGACCACGATCGTCAGACCAAAAAATGTTAATGCAATATTTCGATACATCCGAGGAGCTACCGGTGGCTGCGGAAAGGCATGCCGAGCAGTCGAATCAAAACGGCGGGGATGACGGATGGGCATAACAAACGATAGATCAAGTATACCACGTCACATTCTATCCGCCGATTTTTACGGTATCCTTCCCAAGAAGCGCCTCAAGCTCCTTGCAAACCTCATCCGTACAGAGAATTCGTGCAGAGGATTTTACGCGCCGAGGGCCATCAACATCGTCAATGGAAAAATAGACGGCGTGATCACCCGGGTGACTGTCTAAAATTGAACGAAGCTGCCGAAGCATGGTGTCCGGCAATTTTGCACGCACGCATAGCGTAATCGACCCACTTCCGTTTGCAGACGTCGAATCCTGTCCCATCGATGCCTCTACGGGCGCGGAAGAGCTCTCTTGAGAACGGATCTCATCGATATTTTGAGGCGTAATTTCGAATCCCGTCTCGGCGAGCACATTCATCTTCCCCTCTTTTTCAGAGGGACGGCCGGAAACAATAACCGCGTGATCCTCTTGCCACACGTACGGCATTTCCTTGAGCACACGAGGGAAAACTACAACCTCCGTATCACCACTCTGGTCTTCAACTTTGCAAAACATCATGGGCTCATTATTTTTTGTAAGGATTTTTTTCGCGGCCGTGATCACACCACCAATCCGAACTTTCTTCTCCGCCTTATGCTCTCGCAATTGAACAATCGGAGTGATCATTCCGTGCAAGCGCTCACCATATTCTTTAAATGGATGTTCCGACACATACAGACCAAGCAATTCTTTTTCCCATGACAGAAGTTCACGCCGCGAAGCAGGCGGAGCCTGTTTTAGAACGAGCGGTGTTGCGCCGGACGATGCGGACGCGAAGAGGCTGAACTGTCCGGACGACGCCTCCTGTTCACGACGCTTGTGATATTCCAGAATGCCATCGATGTTGAAGTAGAGCGTATTTCGATCTCCAAATCGATCCAGTGCACCAGAACGAATGAGACACTCCAGTGATTTTTTGTTAATCGTTTTTCCCGGAATGCGCGACACGAGATCTTCCAAACTCGCATACGGCCCACCTTTTTTTCGTTCCGCTACCATAACCTGCACCACGTCTTCGCCTAACCCCTTGATCGCCTGTAGACCAAAACGGATCTTATTCGTTCCCTTCACCACAGAAAAACCGGCGTACGATTCATTAATATCCGGAGGCAACACTTCAAGACCGATACGACGACACTCTTCGACTTCGATCGTTACGCGATCAAGATTCTGCGAATCGGAGTTCAACAAAGCCGCCATGAAACAACCAGGCCAATGCGCCTTTAAATAGGCCGTTTGATATGCGATCATCGCGTAACACGCGGCGTGGGATTTGTTGAACCCATAGGCGGCAAATTCTTCAAACTGTTGAAAAATCCCCTCTGCGACCGCCTTCCCTACCCCATTTTGAACAGAGCCGGCGATGAATTTCTCCCGCATTTCTGCCATGAGTTTTGCGATCTTCTTTCCCATCGCTTTGCGCAGCGTATCTGCCTGACCGCCCGTAAAGCCAGCCATATCCTTAGACACTTGCATGACCTGTTCTTGATAGACCGGAATGCCGTAGGTGTTCCCAAGCGCGTTTTCAAGCAACGGATGCGCGTACACGATCTTCTCTCGTCCGTGTTTTCGATTGATAAACGACTCGATAAACTGCATCGGTCCGGGACGATACAACGCCACCATAGCGATAATGTCTTCAATGACGGACGGCTTTAGTTCACGGATGTATTTCTTCATCCCATCAGATTCAAGCTGGAAGACTCCCGTCGTATCCCCTCGCCCAAGCAACGCAAACGTTTCCGGATCGTTTAACGGCACATGCTCAATATCAACATCGACGCCGTGCACCGCCTTAATAATCTCGATCGACTCACGAATAACCGTAAGGTTCGAGAGACCGAGAAAGTCCATCTTGAGGAGTCCGGAAACTTCCGCGGAATGCAATGAATACTGAATAACCTGCTCGACATCGCCGCCTTGCGCTTTTTGAAGAGGCGCAAACTCCGCAAGCGGTCGCGGAGCGATCACGATGCCACATGCATGCTGCGACGCATGGCGCGCCGTGCCTTCAAGCTTAATGGCGAGATCAATCAACTGCTTCACCCGAGGCTCACCCTCATACATCGCCTTGAGTTCCGGATTTTCTTTAACAGAAACTTCGAGTGGAATGTGCCTCCCTTGTACCGGTGGCGGCACCGCTTTCGCAACCCGATCAACTTCTTGGAACGTCCACCCGAGCACACGGCTCACGTCACGCACTGCCGCGCGCGCCGCCATCGTCCCGAAGGTGATAATGCCCGCCACGCGATTATGTCCGTATTTTTGAGACACGTACTCAATCACGTCTTTTCGCTTCACATCATCGAAGTCCAAATCGATATCCGGCATCGAGATACGATCCGGGTTCAAAAATCGCTCAAAGAGCAAACCGTATTGCAACGGATCAATGTTCGTGATTTTGAGCGCATAGGCAACAACAGACCCCGCGGCAGACCCACGACCCGGACCGACGACAACCCCATGATCTTTCGCCCAGTTCACATAGTCCTGAACGATAAGAAAGTACGCTGCGAACCCCATACGTTCGATGGTCGCGAGTTCAAAAGTCAGCCGTTCCATGGCCTCGGTTGGAATTCCGCTCGGGTATCGGTCTCGCAGCCCCTCTTCGCACAACTGACGAAGATACGAATCTGGCGTCGTCCCCTCGGGAACATCAAACGTGGGAAGAAGATTTTTCCCGAGCTCAAGCGTAACATTGCACCGATCCGCAATCTTTCGCGTATTCTCGATCGCTTCCGGGTGCTCCGCGAACGCGTCGATCATTTCTTGCGGAGCCACAAGCGAGTGATCCGTGCCAGAAATGGACGACCGATTCATGTCCGACAAGACTTTGCCGTCGTGAATACACTGAAGGGCATCCTGTGCATCCGCATCATCAGGGCGAAGATAGTGGACATCCTTCGTCGCAACGAGCGGCGCACCCGTCATCTCCGCGAGCTCGTAGAGCGCGCTATTCACGGCGATCTGCGTCGGCGCTTCGGGATGATGAATGATCTCGATAAAAAAATTCTCTTTCCCAAAAATTTCTTGATACTCACGAACAAGATTCGCCGCTTTCTCCATTTCATGACCGTTCACGGCTTTCGGAATTTCACCGCGCACACATCCGGACAATGCGATAATCCCCTTTCCATATTCACGGAAAAGATCCTTGTCCATGCGGGGCTTGTAATAAAAGCCGTCGAGAAACGACTTCGAAACAAGCGTCAGGAGATTGTGGTAGCCCTCGTTTGTTTCTGCGATGAGCGTGATATGCGAAGAGTGATCGTCGATACGCGGACGCTTATCCGTATGTTTGTTCGGCGCAACGTACGCCTCTACACCAATAATCGGCTTGATCCCGGCCTTGTGACACGCTTCGTAAAATTCAATCGCGCCGTAGAGCCCCGCATGATCCGTGAGTGCAAGCGCGTCGTATCCGAGTTCCTTCGCACGATCCACGAGATCGCCAACATCTCCGATCGCATCCAAGAGCGAATACATCGAATGGACGTGGAGATGAACGAACGGACTCTTTGGAAGAGATTCGACGACGTCGGACATAGGACAGTTCCTCGCTGTCGGGACAAGCCCTGCGAGAGATGCTCAAGAGTAATCGCATGGATCGTAGCGTGTGAGACGATGAATCGCAATATAGAAAAAACGGCCGAAAAGGCCGTCGAGCCGAGCGCTGTTCAGTAGGAGGAGAACAGGGCGTCCCGGAAGAAGAAATGAACTCTCATCGCCGGAAGAACCGACGTATCCAACCAGTGCACGGAGTCCGTTTCGCGAGATACCCGGACCGCCTCTTTATCCTGCCGCATGCTGTGAAGCTTCGCGTCGAAAAAGTACGCGACTGTACAGCAGTAGGCATCGACGCCGTCTCGCCTCCAGGCGCCGGGGATATAGAACGTGCCCTGCGCGATCCGCCGAGGGAAATTATCGGGGATGATCTGGTATCCCGTCTCCTCACGCGTCTCGCGGATGACCGCATCCGTAAACGACTCTCCGAACTCCAGCGCCCCTCCAGGCAAGTGAAGTTCTTCCTGCCACGGCGTTCGAACAAGAAGCGTCTGCCCCTCGTCGTTCTTGACCGTGGCGTATGCGCTCAACCGCCATTGTGGAATAACTCCCGCCGGACGAATGTGAATCTTGCCATGAACATCCTTGAACTCTTCGGGATACGAAACGTCCGTTTTGCCCATACACCCCTCCGCGTGGCTGAATATACAAAGAACCGTGGTGTAGATACCACGGTTCTGCACGCGCCGTCAATACTCACTCCTCCATTCCCACGTCCGCAAACAATTTACTCTTTTTCTTTTTCTTCGGACGGACGATGACGTCCTCTTCATCCTCTCCGTCATCTTGCACACGCCGCTTCATCATCGCCATGAGCGCCTTTCCGCCCTCTGCAAGAACCCCGAGATAGCTCACGGACGATTCCAAACGCTCTTTAACGGCCATCACGCCACGCTCAATGCGAAGAACCCGCTGTTCCGTTTCGTTCACGATGCGATTCGTTTGATTGAGAAGTTTTCCGAGTTCGTAGAGCGCCCAACAAAGGAAGACTGCGACCCAGCCAACGGCAATCGCAAGAACGAGATAGAGCAAATCACGAGTTGAATCGAGCGTCATACGCTCATATTATACCACACTCACCACTGAGAACGATTTTTTGCGAACACGTAACCGTTTCCAAGAATCCATACGAGAAGTCCAAAATAGCACCCCACGACGATATACAACCATATCGCAGCAACCGTGTTCACGTCATACAACGCATCACACCACCCCGCACACACCGTTTTCCAAACAGAGACAAAGAGATCCATTCCCATTCGAATGACAGGCCGCGGAAAGAGAATGTTCTCCGCCCATGCCGGCAACGATCCATACGTGTTTAATACCCACAATACAAACGCGCCGCCAAGAAACCCGATGCGAAAAAGACCACTCGGAGCACGCAGTTTTCCCATCACGTTAAATGACGGAATGGCTGGAGACGGCGACGCGTCGAACGACGGAGCTCCTGACGTTTCGGGTGCGTTCATATCAAGAACGAATGTCCGCATGGAATGACTCCTTTAAGGCTAACGATACGCGTTCCATAACCGCATCAACCTCTTCGCGTTCCAACGTTCGGTCCGGCGATGACATCACGAGATGCATGGCGATGGATTTTTTTCCTTCCGGGAGATTCTTTCCCTGATAGGTATCGAACCACTCAACGGATGCGACAAGCGGATCCGTTTCGCGAATACAACGGGCAATATCGTCATATTCCGTTCGCATATCCACCACAAGGGCAATATCACGTTTTGCCGGCGGATAGGTCGAAAATGGCACATATCGCTTCGCATCCGTCGCGTGCGCGACAAGCACATGCATCGCGAGGTCCACGAGCGCAACCGGTCCATCAAGCTTAAATCGCTCCGAAATCTTCGGGGAGACTTCACCAACCGTCGCGATCAAATCGCCGCGCACGAACGCCTGCACCGTTCGTCCTGGATGCCAAAACGAATCCGTCGAGAGACGACGCCAGCTCACTTCCTCGATTCCGCACTCAGCAAGCACATGCTCCACATATCCCTTTGCCTGTCTCCATGGCTCCTTCATGCCGAGGTATATTGCTCCAAGTTCCGCACGCTCCATCGGAAGATCTTTCCATCCACTCGTCGTCGGATAATAGACATTCGCGACTTCGAAGAGCCGCATGACGCTTTCGCGTTCACGATTTTCTGACGCCGCTTGGAGCAAGGACGGTAACAACGTCGTCCGCATCACCTCGTACTCGACCGTGAGCGGATTTTGAAGATGAAGCATCACCGATGGATCATAGCCCGCCTTCTCCATCAACTCCTTCGACACGAATGAGTACGAATAGGCTTCAATGCATCCCGCGCCCTTGGAGATATCACGAACCCGTTCTTCCCAATACAATTCAGGCTGCATCGGACGAGGCGCGAGACCAACAGGAACCACGGCAGGAATATTTGCGTATCCGTACACGCGCGCAACCTCCTCAACGAGGTCTCGTGCAAACTCAATATCGTGATCACGCCACCACGGCACGACCGCGCGAATCTTTTTTCCGGTTGTTGAAATACGAAATCCCAGTCGACGGAGGCTATCAACCATCTCACGTTGCGGAAGGTCTACGCCGATAAGCGCGTTGATCTCATCTGCGGAAATAGAAAAGACTTGCGGCGTGTACGTCTCTGCCACAACATCCGTCACCGCACTCACCACCTCTCCACCAGCGAGTTCAAGGATAAGTTCTACTGCTCGCGCTAACGCATCCGGCGGGGCTTGGACGGACAGGCCCTTTTCAAACCGAAGTTGCGCATCCGTTTGGATATTCAACGCACGTGCCGTGCGACGAATTGAAACGGGATCGAACACCGCAGCTTCAAGAATAATCGACGTCGTATTCGACGCGACACCGGAAGATTGTCCGCCCATTACGCCCGCAATTGCGATCGGCTGTGCCGCATCCGCGATCACAAGCATCGTATCCGTAAGCTCATGCGTACGCCCATCGAGGGCGTGAATCTTTTCACCTGCCCTCGCAAGACGCACGTCAATCTTCCCCTCTACCATCTTCGCATCAAACGCATGCATTGGCTGCGCGAGTTCGAGCATGACGAAATTCGTGACATCGACGATATTGTTAATCGAATTCAGCCCGGCAGACATCAATCGGCGCTTCAGCCACCATGGCGATGACCCAACCTTCACGCCATCAATCCGTACTGCCATGTACCGAGGACACAACTTCTTGGCGGAAACTTTTACGGGAACCGACGGTAGCGCCTTTCTTCCCTTCAACACGGAAGGCTTCCATGTACATGGGGCTTTCAAGATCGCCGATGCTTCTCGCGCCATTCCGACCATTCCCATCGCATCCACGCGGTTCGACGTCACCTCAACGTCCATCACAACATCTGACGACAGCCCGAGCGCATCCGCAAGCGGCGTTCCCGCCTTGAGTTTCATGTCTGAGATCGCAACGCCGAGATCCAAAATTTCTCGTTCAGCATGCGGAAATGCCTCAAAGAGACCAATCTCATTTGCCGCGCAAATCATCCCGTCGCTTTTTACGCCCCGAATTTCCGCCGGCGTCAGCTCAACCAAATCCCCTTCTCCGTGCCAACGAACTTTTGCACCGACGAGAGCAACCGCGACCCATTGATCCGCCTTGAGATTTGATCCACCGCACACAATCGTTACCTTTGATGATCCGATATCCGTCATCGCAAGACGAAGCTTATCCGCATTTGGATGCGGCTTCACCTCCACCACGTGACCAACCACAACCTTCGCGAGATCCGCCCCTTGCGGAATGATCTTCTCAACCGCAGGACCCGAAAGCGACATCCGCTTCGCGAACTCATCAGGTGTGATCTTTTTGAGATCGACGTATTCGTTTAACCAATCGTAGGAGATGAGAGAGTTCATACTAAAATTGCTTCAAAAAGCGGATATCGTTCTTGTACAACAATCGAATATCATCCAGCCGCATTCCTTCTTTCATCATATAGGTGCGCTCAACACCCCAGCCGAAGGCAAAGCCGGAATATTTTTTTGGATCGACGCCGCCCGCTTTCAAGACATTCGGATGAACCATGCCGGCACCCCCAAGCTCAAGCCACCCGCGCTTACAGACGCGACACTTCTGTCGATCCGCGCCAAGCCCCGTTCCGCCGCACACGCCGCAAGAGATATCAATCTCAAATGACGGCTCCGTAAATCGAAAGTGGAACGGCCGCAAACGCGTTTTTCGATCCGGTCCAAAAAAGGACTTCGCGAAATAATCGAGCACACCGCGAAGATGCGTGATCGCAACGCCCTTGTCGACATACAACCCCTCGAACTGATGAAACATCGGGGCGTGCGTGACATCACTTTGTCGGCGATATGTTTTTCCGATTGAGATCATGCGCACCGGAAACGCTCCGCGTTGCAATTCGCGTACCTGTGCATTTGAGGTATGCGGAGTCAGCACCATTTTGCCCAGCGTTGAAACCGGCGCGTCGCAAAAAAACGTCTCCCATTCATCACGCGCCGGATGATCCTTTGGCATGTTCAGCGACTCGAATGCGTACCAATCCCATTCCACTTCGGGATAGCGTGTCCGCGTGAATCCGATTTTTTCGAAAATCGACGTGATTTCACGGATCGCTTGCGACACGACATGGATGTGCCCCTGCGGCGGACGAGATCCTGGCTCCGTTACGTCTACGCGTTCCCGCTCCGCGAGAGCTGAAAGCGACTGCTCGGAAAACTCCGCTCGCTTCGATGCGATTGCGCGCTCCGCATCCTGTTTGATCTGGTTTGCGAGCGCACCGATCTTCGGCCGCGTCGCTTCATCAACCTCCGCGAGCCCCTTCAGGATCATCGTCAGCGCACCGCCCTTGCGTCCGAGAAATTTGATCTCGATCGCATCGAGTTCTGCCGCGCTGTTCGCGCCCCGAACCGCCTGGTCGATTTCGAGCTTCAATCCATTCAATTGGTCGATCATAGTTCCCCGTAAGCCTAGCAGATATGCCAGGAGTTTGTCAGCAGTCCCTCACCACGAGGGACGGGGAGGGTATTACATCCCAACCAATCCTTTCGCCCCATCCAAAATAACACCTCCAAACTTCGTCACATCACGCACCGTTACGAGAAGAATGAGACCAATCAGGATCAAAAAGGCAATGTTATGAATAGCCGCTTCAAGCGTCCGACTCATCGCACGACGACGCAGTTTTTCGATCACGAGGAACATCACACGGCCGCCATCAAGCGCCGGGATCGGCAGAAAGTTGATCACTGCAAGATTAATCGAAAGTACCGCAGCGAATTGGAGCAATGGGATAATTCCTTGCTGCGCAATCCTTCCCGTCATCACCGCGATGCCCACGGGGCCAGAAACATCTTGAGACACACCATGAAACGTCACGAGATCACGAATCATCTGACCAAAACTCACGAGAATCGCTTCGGTGTACGCATACGTCGTCACAAGAGACGCTTTGATCGCTTGGCCGACGGGAAGGCGCAAACGACCAACATCAGAAATCCCGACGCCGATCGCAATCTTCCCCGCCTGTTTGAGATATACCGGCGTCACCTCGAGCGAGAGGTCTTCTGTTCCACGACGGATACGCAGCAAAACCTTTTCTTCTCCCTTCGCGGCAATCAATGCTTGCGCGTCGGTATACGTCGACGGCGTTTTTCCATCAACGGACACGATAACATCGTTCGGAAAAATTCCTGCTTTGTCTGCCGGCGACCCCCCAAGAACCTCGGTTACGGTAACCGCTTGATCCTCCACCACCGCACCCGGCGGAAGATCCTCCAAAATCGTATTCGCTCCGGCAACAAAAACCGTGAAGAACAAGATAGCTGCAAGGAGCCAATTCATCGTCACACCCGCTGCGAGAATGATAATGCGCTGCCAAATCGGCTTATTGTGAAATGAATCCTTCCCATCCTCTTCCCCTGCCTGTTCGCCCTTGATACGCACAAAGCCGCCAAGCGGGAGCCAGTTGATAGACCAGATCGTCCCCGGATAGGTTCCGTCATCTTTTCGTCCGATGCGCTTCCATCGTCCACGATCTTTCACGAACCCAATAAGTCGCGGAGGGAATCCGTATCCGAATTCTGAGGCTTTGACACCGAACAATCGCGCAGCGAGATAATGTCCGGCCTCGTGGATTAAGACGAGTACGGAAAGGACGAGAAGAAAAAGAAGCAAAGACATGCCGGACAGCGTATCAATTCATGCTCGCTCTATCAAACTGTACCGGACGGCCCAACCACGCGGACGCGATCTCTTCGGATCGTCGGGAAACATCCGTCAAGAAAAATTGTTGCGGCCCAACGGAATCCACCCCCGCCTCCGAAGCAAGCACCCGAGACACCACCGACGCTCCAGAATCGATCAACGTCACTCGATTCCCCATGTATCGCTGGATAATTGGCGCGAGTAATGGGTAATGAGTACAACCGAGAATCAATGTATCGACTCCCGCTTGGCGCATCGGCGAGAGATACCGGCGAACAATCCGCTTCGTTTCTGCATCATCCAGCCACCCTTCCTCCACCAGCGGGACGAACAACGGACATGCCGTAGATACAACACGGACGTGCGCCGACGCCAGTTGCGCGGCGTACGACCCGGAAGCGATGGTGGCGCGGGTCCCAATCACACCGATTCGTCCGCGCGTTGATCGACGGGCATCTTCAACAGCAGGAGAAATCACTTCAAAGATTGGCACGTTCGGGAAGGCATTTCGGAGCGCATCCGTCGCCACCGCGCTCGCGGAATTGCACGCGATCACAATCGATGTCGCTCCGTGGTCGAGAAGAAAGCGCGCACATTCGTGCGCATATCGCGTCACCGTTTCAGCGCTTTTGTTTCCATACGGCGTGCGCGCCGTATCGCCAAGATACACAAACGGAATCGACGGCGCTTGTCGGAGCAATTCACGAACAACCGTCAATCCTCCAATACCGGAATCAAAGAGGCCGATCATACGATGTACGACGTCAGTTCTTTGACCCGCTCTTGGGTAACGTCGGCGGACCGAGATTCGAGATTAAGGCGAATGAGCGGCTCGGTATTCGAGAGACGTACACTGAACCACCAGTCGTTCTCAGGATGCGCGGCATCGCGAAATTCCATCCGAATGCCATCAAGATCCGAATACGACGTTGCTCGCGACAAAAAGGCGTCTTTCACTCGAGCAATGACACCCGCCTTGTCCTGAACTTCAAAGTTCAACTCACCGGAATGCGCATACGTATGAAGCGGTTTCCAGAGCGAAGAACATGATCCGCCATGTTTCGCGAGACGCATCAACATCAAAAGCAAGACAAGGTCTCCTGATTCCACGTTATGGATGTCCTGAAAGTAATAATGCATCGACACTTCCCCCGCAAACGCCGCACCGTGCTCACGCATCTGACGCTTGATAAACGCATGACCGACGCGACACATTTCCGGGACGCCGCCCGCACGCGTGATCGCTTCCGGCACCGCCCAAGATGACCGCAGATCATACAAAATTCGGCTCCCAGGTTTTGCCGCGAGCACCTCCTCCGCAAGAATCGCCGTCACGAGATCACCAGGAACCGGCGTACCCGTCTCATCGACAAATCCAATTCTGTCCGCGTCTCCATCAAATGCAACGCCGATCGCACACCCCGTTTGCGTCGTCCGTTCAGAAAGATCCTTCAGCGTTTCACGCTTTAATGGATTCGCTTCGTGGTTCGGAAAATTCCCATCCGGTTCGAGGTACAACGTCGTTGCCTTGAGCCACGGTAAACGACGCAACAATTCCGGAAGCACCGCGCCCGCCATGCCGTTCCCCGCATCGATCGCGACATTCATCGTGGGCATGTCCGCAGGAACTTTCGCGAGCATCAATATATGATCGACATACCGAGATAATGCCTCCGCATTCTCACGGACTTCCCCGCGCGCGACACCAGGTGAAAGAGGTTCGTTTGCATTGAAACGCGCTTCGAGTTCTTCCATACCGCTTCCCTGCCCCACTGGCGTCATGTCCCCCTTCACAATTTTATATCCGTTATATCGTCCGGGGTTATGTGAAGCCGTAATCATGACCCCGAGATCTACCGCGCCCTGTTCCAACCCAACACTGACATTGAACATCGGAGTTGAACAAAGGCCGATACGTACAATATTCACCCCATGCGCCAAGAACTCCTCAATCAGTGCGTCCTCAAGCTCGACAGACGTCAGCCGCATATCACGACCCACGAGGACCGTTTTTGGATGAAACTCCTGGATAATAGCCCGGGCCAACTGCGCGGAAAACGCGGCATGAATCTCACCCGGAGCCAAGCCACGGATGTCATACGCATGGAATACTGAGGAGGACATAGTCAAGGTTGACCCGATAAGGGGTTTTTGATAGGATTTTTAGTGTCATTTTATTCTTCATCATTCGCATGTTTTGCGCAATTGTATGATCATCGGATGGATTATCCTTATCGCGGTTGCCGTGATCGGCCTGTGGGCGGTCATGGTGTACAACGGACTCATCACCCTCAAAAATCGAACAGACGAAGCCTGGTCAGACATCGACGTTCAACTCAAGCGCCGATACGATCTCATCCCGAACCTTGTTGAAACAGTTCGCGGGTATGCCACGCACGAATCCGGCGCACTCGAAAAAGTCATCCAGGCGCGCAACATGGCCATGGGTGCAAAAACCGTCGGCGAACACGCGGCAGCCGAAAATATGCTGAGCGGTACGCTGAAGAGCCTCTTCGCCGTTTCTGAAGCCTATCCAGAACTGAAAGCGAACTCGAACTTCTTGTCGTTGCAGCAAGAACTCACGGACACCGAAGACAAGATCCAGGCCTCTCGCCGCTTCTACAACGGAAACGTGCGCGACTTCAACACGAAGCTTCAAATCTTCCCGACGAACCTCATCGGAGGGATGCTCGGATTCACCAAGCGAGAATTCTTCGAAATCGCAGACGGCGAACGTGCCAATCCGCAGGTCAAATTCTAAATGTACTCCCATATTGATTCAAACCGAAGAAAAAGCTGGCTCCTGATCTTCTTGTTCACGGGGCTCCTTGCTCTTGCGGGATGGATCTATGGATACATCGTTACCGACACGGGCCCCACGGGGCTCGTGTTTGCGCTCATCGCGTCTACGGGAATGACCACCGTGTCGTGGTTTGCCGGAGACAAACTTGCCCTTGCGTCAACCGGCGCCGAAGAACTCACGGATCGTTCGCAATTCCCGACGCTCTGGAATCTCGTTGAAAATCTCTCCATCACTGCGGGGATTCCGAAGCCACGGATATACATCATTACCGATGAATCTCCCAATGCGTTCGCAACGGGACGTGACCCCGAACACGCCTCTGTTGCCGTCACGACCGGTCTCCTGAATCTTCTGGAAAAATCCGAACTCGAAGGCGTTCTCGCACATGAGATTTCCCACATCAAAAATCTCGATATCCGGGTGATGATGCTCGTCATCGTTCTTGTTGGCGCCATCGCGCTCATCGGAGACAAATTTCTCCGCCTTGGCATCGGAGGTCGGCGGAACCGCGAACGCGAGCAAGCCGGAGGCATTCTTCTCCTTGTCGGCGTCATCTTCCTCGTCCTGTCTCCGCTGATCGCGGAGCTCATCAAGCTCGCCATCTCCCGAAAACGGGAATATCTCGCAGATGCATCCGGCGCGTTACTCACACGATACCCTGACGGACTTGCGAGTGCGCTCGAAAAAATCCGTGACGCGGCGCTTCCGCTTGCTCAGACATCTCCCGCGACGAATCACCTCTGGATCTCCGAGCCTGCGGCGTCGGCGCGAGAATCACGTCTCCGCTCGCTCTTCTCCACACATCCTCCGATTGAAGAGCGTATCGCGAAGCTTCGAGAAATGAGAGATAATAGATAAGCACACGACCATGATTGCCCCTGACCTTCTCGATCGATTTACGACACACCTCAAAGAAGCGCTCCAAAAAGCGCTGACATTTGCCGTAACGCAAGGACGAGAGCGTATCGAACCCGGCGATTTGATCGTCGGTCTTTTGCACGAAAAAGGATCAATCGGATCAGAAATTCTCTTAAAAGCCGGATGCGGTCTCGAAGCCGCTGAATCCCATTTCCGAGGATCGCCGAGCTCTCCAGTTCCCGTCGCAACACCGGATCTCTCCCCAGCCGTCAAACGCATCGTAGAAAAATGTGTCCTTACGGCGCATCTCTACGAACACAAGTACATTGGAACGGAGCACTTGCTTTCTGCGTTACTCGCCACAGAAGACCCGACGCTTCTCGCGTATTTTGAATCCCAAGGTATCAGCGTTTCGATGCTACGCGAGCAAACGCTCTCCGTATTAAAATCAACCTCGCGGTTTCCAGACCTCTCCTCGCAAGAAATCCCCGAACCCGACGAAGACGTGGCATCGTCGACGCCGTCTGCCATGCGCGGTCCAACACAACGACAAGTGCGCGCCTCCGCGCTTGAGACGTTCGCCCGCGAACTCACCAAGCCGGAACATGCCGACACGCTCGATCCCGTGATTGGCCGTGAACGCGAACTTGAACGCGTCATTGAGATTCTTTGCCGTCGCACAAAAAACAATCCAATCCTCCTCGGTGATCCCGGCGTCGGAAAAACGGCGATTGTTGAAGGACTCGCAAAACGGTTGGCGAGCGGAGATGTTCCGGATTGTCTCTTTGGAAAACGAATTTTGTCGCTCGATCTCGCCCTGACCGTCGCCGGTACGATGTATCGCGGTGAATTTGAAGCGCGCTTAAAACAAATCGTCGAAGAGGCGAAGCACGATCCAAACGCGATTCTCTTCATTGATGAAATTCACACAATCGTTGGCGCCGGATCAACCACGGGATCGCTTGATGCGGCGAATATCCTCAAACCAGCGCTCGCGCGTGGCGAAATTCACTGCATTGGTGCGACGACGTGGGCGGAATACAAGAAACATATTGAACCGGACGCGGCGCTCGAACGACGATTTCAAACCGTCTCCGTTGAAGAACCGACTGCCGAGGCAACACTCGCCATGCTGCAAGGATTACAGTCGCGCTACGCCTCCCATCACGGCATTGAATATGCGCCCGAAACGCTTCGTGTCGCGGTTGATCTTGCTGAACGATATCTCACCGATCGCCTCTTCCCCGATAAAGCCATCGACCTGCTCGATGAATCCGCTGCTTCCGTTGTCGCAAAGCGCACCTCGCGAGACGCGCTTGAGCGACTCGCCGCGCTCGACGTTGCAATTCAAGCAGCGAATGAAACAAAGGAAGCTGCCGTTGAAGAAGGACGCCTGCAAGACGCGAACAGCGCAGATCAAGACGCGGAACGCCTGCGCAGCGAACGTGAAACGCTTGCCGCAAAACTCCATACGGATCGCGAAAAATACACGCCGCTTGTCACGGGTCGCGATGTCGCCGCAATCGTTGCGCGCATGGCAAACGTCCCGCTCACAACCATTCTCTCCACCGAACGTGAACGACTCGCCCACCTCGAAATGGCGCTCCAACGAACCGTTCTCGGTCAGGACGCCGCACTAAAAGAAATTTCCGACGTCATTCGTCGTGCGCGACTTGGCCTCACGGATGAACGACGACCAAAAGCGGCCGTCATGCTCGTCGGCCCGTCGGGAACAGGAAAAACGGAATCCGCACGAGCCTTGGCACGCGAGCTCTTCGGTCGCGAAGACGCGCTCATCAAAATCGACATGTCGGAGTTCTCCGAAGGTCACACCGTTTCGAAGCTCGTCGGCTCACCGGCCGGATACGTTGGATACAGAGAAAATACGAAACTCACAGACGCGATTCGCAAACGTCCGCACGCGGTCGTGCTGTTTGATGAATTCGAAAAAGCGCACCCTGATGTTCAAAATCTCCTTCTTCAAATTCTTGAAGATGGACACATCAGCGATGGGAGCGGTCGTACAATTCCGTTCCGTCATGCGTACATCATCCTTACGTCAAACGTCGGATCAGACCAACTCGGGAAAAAAGCCCTCGGTTTTGGCGACACCGATATGCATTTCGACCAGGTCGTACGACAAGAACTTGCTGCACAGTTCCGCCCAGAACTTCTCAACCGACTTGACCGCATCGTTGTCTTCAACCCATTATCGAGAGATCACTTGAAAGAAATCCTACAGCGTCACGTCACCGACATTCTCGCCCGCGTGGAACGAACACAACACGTCGCCTGCCACGCCGGAGACGACGTTCTCGAATGGCTCATGAACCAACCGCTCCCGCCCGAAGAAGGTGCTCGCGCCATCCGACGTCTCGTCGAACGCGAGGTCACCTCCGCCATCGGAAGACTCCTCACCGAAAAACCCGCGAAACGAAAAATTACCTTTAAGGCAGGAAAGAACCTTCACGCGACATAATCATTCCCTATGGCACAAGGAGGAGCAGCACGACGCGAAGCCGCGTTTGCAAGCGAATTAAACGCGCGGCGTTTTCAAGATCAATACCGCTCATCCGTTGCCGCGAACAATAACAATCAATACGCCGCGTCCCTCGCAGCGAATGATAACGATCAATACACTTCCTCCCTTACAGCAAACGACAATGATGCATACGGGGATCTCGAGGATTCCAGCGATCTATCGCAAACGCAACGCTCCCCTCTTGAACTTCCTCCACGCTCATACACAACAGAAGGCGCAGAAGACGAGGAAGGGCTCCCCTCAACGGTCATGGAACTCGAGCGTCAACGGACAAGAGAAGCAAAAATGCGCGAGACAGCAGAACAATTCGTAGGCGCACCCGCGATCCCCGGTCCGTCAGAAGACGGTGCGGGACAAGAGGGGCGCGGACAAGAGAAGAGACGACCAGAAATCGCCGACCAGGAAGGACCCTCGCCGGAAGAATCCGACATTCAGCAACCCGGCGTGTATCAGCGTATTCGCGATCGATTACGTTCTCAAGAGAAAGCCCCATCCCTCACGGGAGGCGGCGGAGATGAGGTTGAAGAACTCGCCGTAAAATCCGCTTGGGACAGCGCAAAAGCAGCGACATCAGAAACGCTCGTCGTTCCGATGATCATTCAAGATATTCAACTCGTGAATCAAATCGCGTTTAAAAGCAAAGCCGTACCAGAATTACGATTCTTTGAAATCGTCGAGCTTGTGCTTCTCCACATTCTCGTCGCGATCGTTCTCCTCATCGTGGTCGGGTTCCTCTACAGTCTCATCTCCGCCATTCTACAAGCGCTCGGCACAATCATCTGATCCATCCGGCGTCCCGCTCGTGTGCTACACTACTCCGGTATGACCGACCGGACAAAAAAAATCCTGTTCGCATCGATTTTCATTCTTCTTTCGCTCGCGATTGGTATCGGGCTCTACATATTTTTCTACCAGCCGCTCATCTCACCGCAAGCGCCGTCCACGCCCACAACGCCCACAACGCCAGGCGGCACGCTTCCCACCGCGGGAACGGGTGGTACGCGACCTTCGACGACGCCGACGACACCCGGAACACTCCCTGGCGCCACAACGGTTCCCGGGCAACAGCCGACGACACAAGAAGCCCGAACAGTTCTTCTTCGCGATTCGATCACACAGGCCATTGTGCCGACCGCGGATAAAAGCGGCGCGCGATTCTACAGCCCGGAAGACGGACGTTTTTATCGCGTAAACGCCGACGGATCAATTACATCGCTCTCCGACAAACAATTTTTCAATGTCGACACGGTGAGCTGGGCCCACAAAACAGATAAAGCGATTTTGGAATTTCCGGACGGACGAAACATTTACTACGATTTCAATCAAAAACGACAGGTCACGCTTCCACAGCACTGGGAGGGATTCAGCTTCTCACCCGATGATGAGCGGCTCGCGGCAAAATCCATCGGTCTTGATCCGTCTAACCGTTTCCTCTTCGTCTCAAACGCAGATGGCAACGAAGCTCGTGCCGTGGAACAGCTCGGCAATAATGGATCAAAAGTCAACGTGAGCTGGTCTCCAAACAACCAGGTTATCGCCTTCTCCGAAACCGGCCGTCCGCAAGCCGATGGCGCACAAGAGGTGTACCTGATCGGGGAAAATCATGAAAATTTCAAATCCCTTATCGTTCCGGGTCGCGGGTTCCTCCCAAATTGGTCACCATCAGGCAAACAAGTCCTCTACAGCGTCTACCATGAACGAGATCAACTTCGCCCGTCGCTCTGGGTAAGCGGTGGGTCGGGTGACGCGATCGGCGAGAATCGACGCGGTCTCAATCTCGCCACGTGGGCGGATAAATGTGCCTGGCAAGATGAAAATACGCTGTATTGTGGCGTTCCTCAATCTCTCGACGTCGGCGCCGGGCTTGCGCCCGAACGATTCGCAAGCGTTCCCGATGACGTGTACAAAATCGACCTGCGTACCGGCGTCTCCGTCAAAATTAATACGCCAGACCAGATTTACCCGATTCAACACCCGATGGTGTCATCCGACCATTCCAAACTCCTGTTTACAGACGCGCTCACCGGACGACTCTACGAGTATACGCTGACACCCTAGTCGTATGTTTTTAAGTAAACAACGCCTCCTCCTTCTTGGAGCCATCGTTCTCTTTTTCAGCCTCCTGACGTCCGGATACGTGTGGTGGCGCATCCGTTTTTCTGAAAATCATTTTCGCGTTGGCGCCGTCCCGCAAGACATCATCAATAACCTGCTCCCCAAACAGATCCCCCTTGATTCAATGAGACCTCCGGCGATTCGCGCGCAAGATCCGCTCCGATACGGCGCCGCAACATCGGTCGTCTCAGTCATCGAATACGGCGATTTTCAATGCGAATACTGCAAGCAGCTTGCACCAGAAATTCGACGCGCGCTCGCCCCGTATGGCGGAAAAGTTCGCTTCGTGTGGCGCGACTATCCAATCACCTCTGCTCATCCGGAAGCGATGAACGCGGCAATCTTTGCACGGTGCGCTGAACAACAAGGACGTTTCTGGGAAGCGTATGACATGCTCATGGACGCACCTACGCTTCAAAACAGCGTGTACAACCAAATCGGTGCGCGTCTCCATCTGAATAACCAAGCCCTCACCGCGTGCCGCAAAGACCCCTCACTCCAAGCCATGATCACTCGCGATGCACAGGAAGCTTCGGCGGATGGAATCACAAGTGCGCCATTCTTGTTTATCGGAACAAAAGCGTTTGAAGGCTTCATGGATGCCGCCGCGATAACCAAGGCGATCGACGACGCAATGGCGTCACTATGAACAAGGTTCGTGCCATCGGACTTCTCTTTCTCTTCCTTGGATGGACGATTCCCTTTCGTGTGCTCGCGCTCTGCTGCGTTTGCACACCACCGGGCAACGTGGACGCAAAAGCATGCGTCACAACCGCGGTATACAAAACCTGCGATGATCTTCGCACAAACACGACAAACGAATCGCTCAAGAACGCACAATGCGATCTCGCAACGCTCAAAGAGGAAGAGTGCAACGCGCCCTCGGTTCCCGGCGGTCGTTGCCCAGCAGCACCCGTTTCGGATACGGATTTTGGAAAGCCCGCCGGATACGTCGTCCAGCAACCCGCGCTCGTCCCTAAACTCAACGTAGAGATTCCCGGCCTTACATTCGCAACGAAACTCGGTGAAAGCGGCGGGTTTCTGACAATCCCCTATCTTTCCCAATATATTGCCGCCGTCTTCACGTATCTCGTTGGCATCTCTTCGATTGCTGCAGCCATCATGATCGTCTATGGCGGATTCAGATATATCGTCGGATCCAGCATCACAAGCGTCAAACGGGGAAAAGAAATCATCACAGATGCCGTTATCGGCCTCATTATTCTGCTCTGCAGCTATCTTATTTTGTATACCGTCAATCCAGATCTTCTTGCGCTCAATCCCTTACGTATCCGCCCGATCACGACAGAAGACTATAAATACATGACGACAAGCGGAGCAGGTTTTAAGTACGCAGAGTACGCCGCGCAAAACGAATTGAGCGCCATGCAATCCCCGATCGGAGGCACACTCCCGAACATCGCGCCGCAGGTTGGGGAAAATGTCTCGATTGACGACATTGTTGCAAAAGGAACCGCGCCAGAACGCATGCGTGCCTATTGCACAAGTCCTTCGGCAGCCTCACAGCTCAAAACGTACGACGAAAAAATTCAAGCGCTCGTTCGCGTGATGCTCGGGTGGAAAAAGGTTTGCGTCGATGAAAAAGGGTGTGCGTATTACCGCGGTGGATACACAACGCTCGCGACGGGAAAAATCACCGGGACGGCTCTCGATACTCCCTACGCCATCAACAACATCAAACTCTTCGCCGGCAAAGATCCGGCGTGGGACGCGGACTGTGCTCGACGATGGGAACCGATCTCAAGTCAGTATTACAAAGGTGTCGCAAGCGACGGCACGAAAGAAGGCCTTGCAAAAGCGCTCGCGGAACGAAAAGAACTCTTCAAAGACTTCATGCCAGGCGGGCGCTGCAACAAAGCCGTGTTTCAACAATATCACGACGTCTTTGGCGATCATTTTGAAGAGCACGGGGTCTTCGGCGGCGACTGCGGAACAACGCTCGTTCAAGCCTATGCATGCGCTGTCGGACCGCAAAATCTTACGCGAGGAACACCGGGGTATTACACCATGGGAACGAACTTCGCCGGCGACAAACGCCCCGAAGGAAAAGACATCGTCGTGTGGCACGCCATGAGCTGGGATGACTACGTCCAACAAGCGAATGCCGCCGGCGGTCTACGCTTTGGCGACATTATTACCGTCGGATCAGAAAACTGGCTTCACAATCTCATGTACACCGGCGGACGACAGGACGTCCCGTTTAACTGGTTTGAAATGGGCTCGAGCGGACGCGACGGACAAGCAGGAACGCGCGTCAACGTCGGACTCGTTCTTCCCGTCGGCGGCGTTGCCGTCTGGCCTCCTTCAACATCTCCGGACTACTTCCTTGAACTCGCAAAGAAAAAAGGAAGTAAAATTTTTCCGATCTACGTCTGGCGTCCATTCGCCTTTGAGCCCTGCGCGAGCAATGCGGAATGCAATACCGGAGAAGCGTGCCGATGTGCTCCGAGCGACAACCCAAACGGATTCCAAAAGAATACATGTACGCAGGCAAACGTCTGTCATAAAATCAGACCCGGCCTCCTCTGCATCACCGACGAGCACTGCGGTAAAGGACAGGTATGCAAAAAATCAAAACCAACGGCGCCATCCGGCGTGTGTCGAACGCCATAATATGCGCAGATTCTTCCGAACCCTTCCGCTTGCGATCGTCGCGCTCACCGGAGCGTTGACGTTTGCGTCCCCAGCGCTCGCATCCGTAGATGCGAATGTCACCGTTACGTGCTGTGTGTGTGCGAAAGACGCACAAAGCGGAAACACGTGCGTGAATGTGCCGTCCGGACAAGGCGGAAGCTCGTGCGCGAAGCTTCCCGGAACATACCCCTCATTAAATGGATATCACTGCGCGCCACCAACACATCCCGAAGCAGGCTGCGCCTCCAAAGCGACGTCTGCCTCCGGAATATGCGCCGTCGGACCCGTTGATATCGAGACGCTCAAATCTCCTCCTCCGGCATCTGAACAAAAAAATGTCGAGCTCACGCCACCAAGTCTCAACGTGCAAATTCCCGGCCTTGATTTTGCAACCGTCGCAACGAAAAACGGACGTAACATCCAAATCCCCTTCCTCGCACAGTACATCTCGGCCGTGTATCGCTTTCTGATCAGCATCGCCGTCATCGCCGCCGCGATCATGGTGCTCTACGGCGGATTTCTCATGATTCTCGGACAAACCGGCGCACGCGTTCGACAAGGAAAAGACCTCATCGTCGACGCATTGATCGGTCTCGCACTCGTTCTGGCTGCGCGCGTTATTCTTGGCGCTGTAAATCCAGAACTCCTTCAACTTAAACCAGTGGAAATCAAAATCATCGAAACGATTCCGTTTGAAACCGTGCAAAAACTCCAAGAACAAGCCGCAAAAAGCGAATTCGTTCCGGATCCTTCGATCACTCAGGCGTTACAAGAAGCAAAAGGAGGAACGATGCCAACGCGGCAACTTCCGAATAACCCCTTTGATCAACGAACCTCCATTCCAAAAGCGGAACTAAACGCTATCATCGACAAAGTCGCCAAAGCCGGCGGTATCGACCCCTGCATCGCCAAGGCGATTGTATTCACCGAATCCGCCGGCAAGATGAATGCCATCGGGCACGACGAAGACTCTCCATTGCCCCCCTCACAAGTCCCTTCACGTGCAAAATTCCTGAACGGAGGGACGACGTACACCGGGGCAAAAATCGGAAGCAGTCGTGTCAATGACGATATGCTGACGGATGTGGCACCAGATTTTGGATTAGATTGGAGATTCTCGCATGGAATAGGTATCGGGCAATGTACGATTTATCCAAAATACCCCAAACCGCATTACCAAGTATGCTTTGCAGCGGACGGACTTCACGGAGTGAAGCGCGGCGGCGTGTGCTACACCGTCCCCATGCTCATGACCTGGGAAGGACAACTTGGCTGTCTCGTGGCGGAAATCAAAGATCACAGAGGAAGCACGCCGTGCAAAACCTTCTGTCAATACGGCGGCATGTGCGAGATTGACCCCGAATGCACGGGCGATGTTCTTTCTCGAAAAATGCGAGCCTATGCCGCGTGCGGAGCTTAAAATCCTATGAGCCGTTCTTCCATCCTCTCCTCTATCCGGATCGCATTGATCGCCATCGCGTTTTTGATACCGTCTTCAGTATTTTCCGCATCGCCGTGCTGCACGTGCACGTCACCGACCGATCCCACCGCAAAGATTTGTCTCACAAGCGAATCAGAGTGTTCAAACCTTCCGAGTCTTTCAAAAAATGATTCGGTAAAAACGTATACCTGTACAAGCAGTCCGGATTGCAAAACGGTGGCTGCCGGCGGGACCTGCACACAAGGCCCCGTTGAAGAGATGCTCTACAAACCGCCGTTCCAACCCGTGAAGCCCGCAAATGAGAATACCGGAACAAACATCACCTCACCGGATCTCAACGTCAAAATTCCCGGACTCGTCTTTGCGACAAAAGGCATTCAGCAAGGTGACTATCTTCTCATCCCCTTTTTTGCACAATATGTCGCGGCGGCATATAAATTTTTGATTACGGTGAGCGCGATCGCGGCGGCGATCATGATCGTGTATGGAGGGTTTTTGTATGTCGTTGGCGCAACCGGTGCAAAAGTCAGACAAGGAAAAGGCATCATCGTTGATGCGCTCATCGGGCTCGTGCTCGTCATGGGCGCCTACGTCATTCTCTCGACGGTAAATCCCGCCACACTTGAACTTGGCGCGATTAAAGTTCCCTTGATTAAACCCGATCCACAATCGTACATGGGTGGACGATTCGATGCGCCGGGGACGCTTTCGGAGCTCGGCGTTGCTCGAGGGACAGGATCTGGAAAAGACCAAAAAATCCCCATGGGGGAATGTCCGGGGCGGAATCCATCCTACAAAGAGCCAGGCGAGCAAAAATACTTTTATATCAACGGAGCAAAAGTTTTGAAATCAAATTACACCCTCTGCAGTAAAGGGCGCTGTCTGGATCAAAAAACGATTGATTTTTATCTCAAAGAGCAACAACGGAGTGGCGTTCCCGCCGCTGTCATCATGGCGCAAATCGTCACAGAAGCAGGCGTGGGAGCCGTCTTCAATCTCGCAGACGGCGGCGCATCAAGCTTAAGCTACAACTACGGAGGCATCGGATGCACGCAACGTGACATGCCACAGGGATCCTGCGCCCACCTTGCGTTCGGCCCACTCGCCTTCGAACCGTACAACAATAAAAAACCGCATCCGCTCCCCTGCTCGACATTTAACTCCGGCAAAGAACTTGGCGCCGCATGCGTCAGCCTCTGTCAAAACAGCTCGCGTGATTCCTACGGCGCCTGTGGAGATAAATGCCAGCCCATCAAGTCACATGCAGCCGTTATCAAAGATGGCGTCGAAGTGTGGATCCCGTCTGTCCAATGCAGTCGAAAATTTAAATCTCCCCAAGACTTTTTGGATTCGCACCTTGGATTCGTAAAACCCTGTCTTCCCTACCAAGACAGCGTCTATAAATTCGCCTACTGCGTTGGGGCGAGTACCTATGCAGGCGTTACCGGCGCAAAAGGTCTCGTGATCGCCGAAATTATTGAACGCAATTGTCTGTGTGATCCGTCAACCGATTCTCTCGGCTGCGCGCGAAACAAAGAACTGGAAGACAAACTCGCGAAGAACATCATCAAAAAACGAAACCTGTACGATCGAAAATTCATCCTTCAAAACGGAGATATCGACGCGAAGGCGATCACAGAAGCGCTCCTTGAGAGCACGCAGGGTCTTCTCAAACCGACGGAACTTCTTCCGCAAAACGATGTAACGATTCCCCCAGATCAACAATAACCGCCGCATCCCTAGCCTTCTTTCCGAGCGCATGGCAGGATTCGAGCATGCCAAAGCATCCCGTATACGTCTGCCACAAGTGCGACGCCCAATTTCCAAAATGGACGGGGCGATGCACCGCATGCGGCGCATGGGGATCCATCGACCAAACACCCGTCCAAGAAGACGACGCGCCTGTTCGACGAGCCGCATCGACCGCACCCATCGCGAGCAAATCGTTTCGTTCGGATGCGGCTGCGAGCCTCGCAAAGCTCCATCCAAGCGGATTCACCCCACTTGATACGATGCTTGGAGGCGGCATCGTGGATGGCTCCGTAACCCTCATTGCCGGCGAACCAGGCGTAGGGAAATCCACCCTCCTCGCGCAACTCGGTCTCGCCCGAGCAAAACAAAACGAAACCGTCATCTACGTAACCGGCGAAGAATCTCCCGCACAAATCCGCCGACGCCTCGAACGACTCATGCCCGACATTCCCGAATCGCTCCGATTCGTCGATCGAACGGATGCGTCTGCCGTTGCCGCGACAATTGAAAGCGAACTCCCCGCGCTCGCGATTATCGACTCCATCCAAACCATGCGAACACCGGGCGTCGAAAGCGAACCCGGAAGCGCTACGCAGATACGCGCGTCCGGCGCGCTGCTCACTGAAGCCGCAAAACGGTCACATCGTCCGATCATCATCGTCGGGCAAGTCACCAAAGACGGCGATATCGCCGGCCCGCGACTCCTTGAACACCTCGTCGACACCGTGCTGTATCTGGAAGGAGATCGAACGCACCACTATCGCGTCCTACGAACGTTCAAGCATCGATTCGGCTCTACCGATGACATCGCACTCCTCTCAATGACGGAACGCGGACTCGAACCGATTGAGGACGCTTCGTCCGAGCTCCTCCGTGATCGTGCAGTCGGCGTCCCCGGATCGTCCGTCACCTGTCTCGTCGAGGGTCATCGCGCACTCTTAATCGAGATCCAAGCGCTCGTCGCACCTGCGGGATACGGAACGCCCGTTCGTCGCGCAACCGGCATCGATCCCGCGCGTCTCGGCATGCTCCTCGCCGTTCTTGGCAGACGAGCGGGCATCCAAGCGGGCGATAAAGACGTCTACGCAAATGCCGCTGGCGGCATTGATGCGCGAGATCCAAGCGCAGACCTTGCGCTCGCCCTCGCAATCGCAAGTGCTGTCAAAGATTCTCCGCTTGATCCGCGCTTACTCGTATTCGGAGAGATTGGTCTCGCGGGAGAACTCCGACCCGTCGGAACGCCGGAGCTTCGCCTTAAAGAGGCGGCTCGTCTTGGATTCACGCAAGCACTCGTGCCAAAAGGACAAGGAAAACATGCGCCAAAAGATCTCGCCGTCAAAGAAGCAGGAACCTTGCGCGAAGCGCTCCAGATGATTCACATCGTGTAGACGTATGCGGTCGGCGGATGGAGAGTTCATCCATGAATTCGCGCTACTCTTGATGACTTGTTTCTCGAACAGAACGCACGAGATCACGAAGTGTCGGATACATTGAAAGCGCCGCATCTTCTTCGATCAAGGTTGCCGATGCATCGCGCGCAGCGGCCATGAGATCAAGATCGTCCTGCCGCGCGGCACGAAAAATCGGCGATCCGCTCTGTTGCGTTCCAAGGATATTCCCCGATCCACGCAAGCGAAGATCTGCCTCTGCAACATCAAATCCATCATGTGTACGTTCAAGCACGCGAAGCCGCTCAAGCGACGCACTCTCATCTGTCGCGATAAGAAAACAGCGTGATGGGTGCGACGATCGGCCGACGCGCCCACGAAGCTGATGAAGTTGCGCCAATCCAAACCGTTCCGCGCCATCGATCACCATCACTGTTGCCTCTGGGACATCCACACCGACTTCCACAACCGTCGTTGCTACTAATACATCTAACGACCCGGACGCGAACATCGACATCTGTTCGTCTTTTTCGGATGCGGACATTTTGCCGTGTACCATCCCGATCCGCAGTCCCGCGAGCGGTCCTGACGCTAATCGCCGCGATTCTTCTTCGGCACTCTTCACACCAAGTGTGTCCGATGGGTCAATAAGCGGACATACGACAAAGGAGCGATGACCGTTGATCACCTCATCACGTATTGCCTGATATGCTCGTTCCCGCCCCGTCTCCCCAATCACCGCAACCGTCTCCACAGGTTTACGCCCGCTCGGCTTTGTACGAATCACAGACACATCAAGATCACCAAGCAGCGTCAACGCCAACGATCGCGGAATCGGCGTCGCAGACATAGAAAGGAGATGCGGCACACGGCCATCTTCTCGCGCCGCGACCGTGAGCGCCTCTCGTTGCGCAACACCAAACCGATGCTGTTCGTCCACGATCACGAGCGATAGATCCGGAGGCGCCGCGCCGCGTTCGAGCAGTGCATGCGTCCCAATGACCACGATACGTCCTCTTGCGATCCGTTCGCGCGCCGCCGTGGTTGAGAGCGATGTCGTTTCTCCCCCTTCGTAGAGCTTTCGCGTTGATGCCGTGAGCAGGAGAATCGGAATCCCGTGCACCGTTAAAAACCGCTCACACGTTGCCGCATGCTGTTTCGCGAGAAGATCCGTCGGCGCCAAGAGCGCCGTTGATGATCCGGAGCGAAAGACGAGCGCGGCGAGCATCGCGGCGACGACGGTCTTCCCCGAACCAACATCGCCCTGCAACAAACGCCGCATCGGGCGCACCGATGTGAGATCCTTCACTGCCGCCCAGACCGCCTTTTTTTGATCATCCGTCAGTTCAAAAGGAAGCGACGACGCGAACGTCTTCGCAAACGCTTCATCGAACGTCACCTGCGGCGTTCCTGAAGTGTCCGCCTCAAACCGCGCCATCCGAAGTGCAAGCTGATACACAAGCAACTCACCGAATGCCAGACGCCGTCTCCCCGCTTCCGCGTCTGCCATACTCGCGGGACGATGGACGTTACGCAACGCCGTTGGATACGAATCTACTCGCGCTGTTGCACGTATCGTCTCGGGGATCGGATCCGGCGGAATATCTACATCATCCATTGCCGCATGGATAATACGACGAAGTGTTTTTTGCGTTATCTGTCCGGTAAGCGGGTACACCGGTGCCACCGTTCCCGCAGCAATCGTCTCTTGCGTCGCCGGCTCCCAGAGCGGGCTCGTAAATCCACGACCAAACCGTGGACGTTGCGTGATCGCACCGGAGACGTAAATCTCTGCGCCGGGAAATAGCGTCTTCAAAAGCCACGGTTGATTAAACCACGTCACATTGATCGATCCCGTTGCGTCCGCGATCGTCGCCTTGATGATCGAAAACCGTCGACGGAACGTTTTCGCCTGCCCAATCTGAACAACGCTTGCACGCACGGTGATCGGGACACCAAGCGGGGCCTTCGCAATCGGCGTGAGGCGCGAGTAGTCATCGTATCGTCGCGGCAGAATAGACAAGAGCTCGCCCACCGTCTGAATATTCAACGATTTCAGCACCTTCCGTTCGTGCGTCGAGAGGCCGTGCAAAAATGCTACGGGATCATTCCATCCAACCATAGGAAAAGCGTACCCATCGCGGGTATGGAAGGCAACTTTTCCACAGAGAGCCCTTCCAATGGATACTAGATGTTGTGGTATACTTCGTTGGCAACCACAATATATAGTATTTTACTCATTTTTACGCCCTTTTCTTTAGATCCGCATACGTATGTCCATCGCCTGTAAAGAGCACCGCTGTACCGCCTGTCACAAACTGCTCTTTAAAGGCATCCTCGTCGAAGGAGAAATCGACATTAAGTGTAAGCATTGTCATGAAACCAACGTGATCAAGAAAAGCGAGTTCAACGAACTCCTCTGCTTGATCCCCAAGTGTCCGCATCGTGTCGCGATTGACCACAATACGTCAGCGACCTAAATAACCCGCGAAGCTCTTGAAGCTCACTCCCCCGGTGAGTTTTTATTTTATTTCATGTATGCCAACAACGCTCGTCACCAAACGGAATGGAGATCGGACCGCGTACGATAAGCAACGGATCTTCCAAGCCATTCAAAAAGCGGCTCACGCGACGGCAGAATTTCAGGAAACGGAAGTTCGCAAACTTACCGAAACGATCGACCAGTTTTTGCAAAAGAACCGCAATGAGGATGGAAATATCGACGTTGAAAGCATCCAAGACGTCGTCGAGCTTGTCTTGATGAGTTCTGGTCATTACAAAACGGCACGAGCGTACATCCTCTATCGAGAAAAACGTTCACAAGCACGAGCATCGCAAGGCGTTGCGGTTGAAGTGGAGAAAACAATCGCTGAATATCTTCAGCAATCCGACTGGCGTGTCCATGCAAACGCCAACCAAGGCTATTCCTTGGGTGGAATGATCTTAAATACGTCTGGAAAACTCATCGCGAATTATTGGCTTCATTCCGTATATTCCAAAGAAATCCGAGATGCGCACATTGAGGGCGACGTGCATATCCACGACCTCGATATGTTTTCCGGGTATTGCGCCGGATGGAGTCTGCGTCAATTGCTCGAAGAAGGATTCAATGGCGTACCGGGAAAAGTAGAATCGTCCCCGCCGAAACATCTCGAAACGGCTGTTGCACAAATGGTGAATTTTCTTGGAACACTGCAAAACGAATGGGCCGGTGCGCAAGCATTCTCATCGTTCGACACGTATCTCGCGCCGTTCGTCAAAATCGACAATCTCACCCCTGCGCAGGTTCGCCAATGCATTCAACAATTCGTCTTCAACCTCAATGTTCCCTCACGCTGGGGAACGCAGACACCGTTCTCAAACATCACGCTCGACTGGACATGCCCCGAAGACATGCGCGAGAAGCACCCCGTCATCGCCGGCGTCACGCAATCATTCACGTATGGTGACTGTCAGGCCGAAATGGACATGATCAACATCGCGTTCATCGATGTCATGTCCGCGGGTGACGCAAAAGGGCGCATCTTCACGTTCCCCATTCCCACATACAACATCACCAAGGATTTCGACTGGGAAACGCCGCATGCAAAGGCGCTCTTCGACATGACGGCAACATACGGCATTCCGTATTTCCAAAACTTCATCAACTCCTCTCTCAACCCCAGCGACGTCCGAAGCATGTGCTGTCGTCTCCAGTTGGATCTTCGCCAACTTCGGGCACGCGGCGGCGGACTTTTCGGATCCGCCGAGATGACCGGATCCGTCGGCGTCGTCACAATCAATCTCGCGCGCATCGGCTATCTCGCGACGTCCAAAGAAGATTTTCTCGCTCGACTCGGACGCCTCATGGATATCGCAAAAGATTCACTCGAACTCAAGCGTACGGTTGTTGAAGACAGTATCCAGCGCGGCCTCCTGCCGTACACAAAGCGATATCTCTACAACCTGCACAATCACTTTTCCACGATCGGATTGAACGGAATGAACGAGGCCGCACGCAACTTCATCGGCGCGGATATTTCGACGCCGCAGGGCAGAGAGCTTGCCGAAACCGTCCTCGACTTCATGCGCGACAAACTCGCAAGCTACCAAGAAACCACCGGTCACTTCTACAATCTCGAGGCGACACCCGCGGAAGGCACAACCTATCGATTCGCGAAGGAAGATCGTGCTCGGTTCCCTGGCATCATCCAGTCCGGTACGCCCGAAGCGCCGTATTACACAAATTCCACGCACCTCCCCGTTAATTACACGGATGACCCACTCTTCGCGCTCGATCATCAAGATGGTCTGCAAACGAAATACACGGGCGGAACCGTGCTCCATCTCTTTCTCGGTGAACGTGTGCATGACTGGAAGACCTGTCGTGCGTTCGTGAAGCGCGTCGCGGAAAACTATCACCTCCCCTACTTCACGATCACGCCGACCTTTAGCATCTGCCCGACGCACGGCTATATCCGCGGCGAACAAACAACGTGCCCGGAATGCTCTGCGTCTTGCGAAATCTGGTCACGTATCGTCGGATATTTCCGTCCCGTAGATCAGTGGAACAAAGGCAAGAAGAGTGAATACGCCGATCGCACGGAATACAGCATTGAGCGATCCGGCAAAGACGAACGACGTGCCGATGATCCCGCTCACACATCTTCAAGCGAATCCTATGACCATTGCCGGGTACCAACCGCTTAGCCTGATTGATTTTCCAGGCGTCATCGCATCGATCGTGTTCACCCAAGGCTGTCCGTTTCGATGTTCGTATTGTCACAATCCCTCGCTCGTCTGCCATACACCATCCGGAAAGACGCTCTCCGAAGACCAGATCCTCGCGTCGCTTGATGAACGTCGGCGGATGATCGAAGGCGTATGCGTCACGGGCGGTGAGCCAACCATTCATCCCGACCTTCCCTCGTTTCTCCACAAACTCAAACAGCACGGGTTTTTGGTGAAGCTCGATACGAACGGCGTTCATCCAAAAATGGTTCAGCGGATCATCCAAGAACGCCTCGTCGATTACATCGCCATGGATATCAAGCACGTGTGGGAAAAATACGAGGATGTCATTCAACGCGCCGGATCTCGCGTCGTCGCCTCTTGCCTTCAAACATTCAAACTCATCCAATCATCCGGCATCCGGCATGAGTTTCGAACAACGCTTTGCCCGGGGACACACACGGAAGAGGATCTTCTGCGTATCGGCGGATATCTCCACGATGGAGAAACGTATGCGATCCAAGATACGCGATTCACGACAACGCTGAATCCGGATCTCGCGTCCCGGGGACCAGGCCTTCGCGCATCCGTGCTCGCAGAAAAATTACAATCCACCTATCCGACGCTCGTGATACAATCACGCTAACACCGTATGCGATCTCTCTTCCTCGTTCTCTTCCGTCTTGCGCTTGGATGGCTCTTCTTCTACGCAGGCGTCACGAAAGTTTTCGATCCGCAATGGTCCCCGAAGGGATATCTCCTCTCGGCCAAGACGCTTCCCGCGCTGTACGCGTGGCTCGCGAGTCCAACCGTTCTCCCTATCCTCACCGTCGTTGCCGCGTGGTCGCTCTTCCTTCTTGGTCTCTCGCTCTTGTTGGGCATTGGGATCAAGATTTCTGGACGGCTTGGCGCGGTGCTCATGATCCTCTTCTACCTTCCGGTTCTTTCATTTCCCCTGGTCGGAGAGCATAGCTTCCTGGTCGATGAACACATCATCTACGCACTCGCACTCCTCGTCTTGTCGAGCGGTGCCGTGCAAACGCCCTGGAGCCTCGGATCACGCCTCACGAAGATTCGGTTCTTTGCGTCACGACCCCGTCTCGCCGCACTCCTCCGCTAACACCTTATTCATCCATACACAAAACCCTCGGGAATTCCGAGGGTTTTGATACTGGTGCGATCGGGACGATTCGAACGTCCGACCTCCTCCTTCGCAGGGAGGCGCTCTATCCAGCTGAGCTACGACCGCATACGTTGACGACGATAGACGAGGAGCGATCCGGTGCCTATACGCGAGCCGAACGCCTCATCTCCCGTCACAAACTAGATTTTGAGAAGCCGCGCAACGATATCAGATAAATGCTCATCCTGCAAGTCTATATCCTCGCGGAGATAGGTCTTCAAATGTCCTCGAATATCAAGGGGGTTTTGATCTTGAAGGAAGATGCGCAATCGTGGCCGATAAAACCGCGCCGGCTCTAGATAGAGAACTTTTGTCTCGGGTGGGTTATACACGATCGCGAAACTCGACAAGTCCCGATAATCGTACAGCGTTCCATCAACCACCACGCCGTTCTTCCCTATTTGTACGAGGACGTTCTGTGGCGGTTGGTTGCCGGCAAGAACAAGAATGATCGCCACGAGCAAAATCAAAAAGGCAAAGAGAAAATTCCCGGTCGCCACGGCGTAAATAACAAACCCGAGCGCAACCAAACTCATAAAGGCGTACCAGCGCGGTCCGCGTCGACGTTCCTCACGATCCGGAGCCTCCCACACGAACGCGTCTTGCGCTTTCATGATTTGATCTTCTAGCTGCTCGTTGTAACGCATACGTAGAGAAAGTGTAGCACGAAACAGACACGCCGCTCCATATCTCGCCCTCGCTCTTCACGAGGCACCACGTATGATTCGGATATAAAAAAGGCTTGCAACACTCGTCGCAAGCCAAAGAAGTACACCTTCACCGCCCACACTCTTGCACTACGGCTGATCCGGCTCGTCTGACGTTTCGTGCACGAAGCGGAGTCTCTCTAGAGCCAATGCCATCTCCGCCATTAAAAAGCAATCAAAAGCCTCATCGATCGTCGTTCCCTTCGGGCACGTGAAATGCTGCTCCTCGAGAAGGGTGAACCGAGAAAAAGGTACCGATTCATCCATGCGGCACCAATAGCCCGGGAGCTCCAACGATGAATAATACTTGACGACCTCCGACATCTCGCCCATACATTCCCAGAAATAACCCGATCCGAACATTCGGAGAACGAAATAGTCCTCGTCCTTCTTGATGTAGTGAATGATCAGGGATACACGTCCTGCGGATCCGACCGGCTGCCCCTTCGCGTCGAGTGCCCGCGAAGGCACGAGCTCTGAGACGTAGAGACAGGCTATCTTTCGTGCCCATACGTACGTCGCAGGCGTCCAACTCCTCCATAGGTGGTAGGGCACGAATGTTATGAGAAATCCGATGAGAGATCCGATCAGAGCGCAAAGAACCCAAAGCAAGAACCGTGAGCTATTTTCGCGCACCCAACGACGCACTTCCATGCATCCGCCTTTCTTGCGCTCGTTCGCGCATCCGCAGCGCACGTCATTCGCGCAACGAATAGAATCGCTGCTCCTCCGCGTTCCAACCGAAACGCTGCAGCGGGATCGATCCGTCGCTCACCGCGAGGCACGCGCCGCTCGAGACAGGATCATCGAACACGTAGGCGAACCCCCGACGCCCCATATACTGGAGCTGATCTGGAGACACGACCATGCTCGATAACGACCCGTCTCCGCTCGTAAACCGGAGCTCGCCCCCGGGCCAGCCATCCGGAGCAGCGACGCTTCCACCATGTTCGAATCGCATCGCGAACGCGGGATCGACCATGTTCCTCGACAGGTGACCCTCCTCGAACGTCATGAGAGCTCCCCACTCCTCACTCCCATCAACTCCCGCACTCCCCAGACCGATCCCATGCCAACAACGCATATTCCCGCTCGCGCTTCGCACGAAGCACCAACGGCTCTCCATGGAAACGCCGAGACTCGCGCCGTCATCACCCCACAGAAGGAGTTCGGGCGCGAGTTCCCCCTGAATCGCGTCCTCCGATGTGTTCATTCGAACGTTGTAGACATCAACCGTGCCTTGCCCATCTTCCAGATACCCACTGAACGCGATGCGATAGGAATCCGTCGGGTGCCATGCAGCCGCGACAATGTCCGCGCCGTCCCCCACGATCGCGATTGTCGATCCATCCGGGCGCTCAAGCATCAGCCGCCCACTCGAAACGAGATCCGCGCGAGCTGCGGAGGCCGCTTCTGCGAATCCCACATCCGTCACCCCACCCTCCCCATCGGGGAATGCGAGCGCCGTATACGCGATCATTGTTTGATCCGCATTCGCGCCGATAAAGCGCAGCACGGGATAGCGCGTCTGCAGCGGCTGAAAGGTGAAGCGGTCGAAGCCGTCATCCGAGCTCTCGTGAGTGATCACGAACGCCCGTTTTTCAAACCCGACCGGGATCCCTTCCGGATCGATCTTGAACGCCGTCGCCTGCTCGACGGGACGCGAAGACGCGCCTGTTCCCGCCGCAGAGAACAGTGGGAACCCCTTCACGCTGACCCCGAAGGCCATGAGAGAAAAGAACAGAGCCAACGCTGTATAGATAGATGTCGAAGAACGATGTCCTGCCATGACAAACTCTCCTTGTTCACGCTCGCGAGATATTCGCGCACGTACGTCCTCATATAGCCATTTTTCAGCAAAAAGTCAAGTATACTCAACATGTTTTTACCAAACCATGTGCCACGACCCCCTTTTATAAGCAATCCTCTCTCAAGAAGCCCGTCGCCTTGCAGGTCTTCTCTCCGTCCATTACGCTGTCAAAATATCGCTATGTTTACCTACTTCATCAAAGCGCTCAATAAACTCGGCGTTGGCGTCTGGATCGGACTCGGCGGAGCGGTCGTCGGCGGTGCTGTCGGCGTGTTCTCCATTGTCGTCTCGGGTCAGTTGTCCGCACTCCTATTCATCCTTCCCTTGCTTGTGCTTTTTTTCTGGCTTTTTTGGAAATTCCTCTTCGGTCCGATGGCACAACATGAACGGCTCATGGATATCGGCGTTAATGCAGATGCGACCGTTATCTCCTTCCGTGAAAACGGCTCCTCACTCCAACGCGGTGGTGCACTCCCAAAGGCCGGCGTAGCTCTTGAACTCGACGTTCACGCGCGCGATCGCGCCCCCTTCCGGGCAACGGTCAACACGTTTATCTCGATGTTTGAAGTCGGGATGTATCAACCCGGCAATACCCTTCACGTGAAATACGATCCGCAGCGCCCAGAGCTCATCACGATCGCCGAAGGCACACCTTCGATGGGGATGTACAAGAAGACATCTCCATAAAAACAGCTGTTCACATACACCCTTCACGCTCGCCGCTCGGATTCAGACTCTGAACCAACCGGAGTTTTTCCGCACGTGTCCATCCTTTCATCTGCGCCTCCCGTTTTCGGGCCGCTGATTCAGATTCCGCGAGCTCCGACCACACCAATACGACGGGACGATGACTGCGCGTATACGCCGCCCCCTTGCCGGCGTTATGACGCTGCACGCGTTTTTCGATATCCGTCGAAATACCGACATACAAACTCTCGTCCGCGCATCGCAGGATATACACATACCACGTACTCATACCCCCCATTCTACGTCACGCAAGCCTTCAGATCGACACAACGGCCAAACCGCAAACCCTGTTGTTTTTTGTACTGATTGACATCCGATATGCGAAGAGCATAATACTCTCACTATATAGGATATAGGGGTACCCCCTATATTACTCCTCACAGATATTCTTCATCTCATCCTATGGTCGACCCAAAAATTAAAGCGCGCGCACTCCATCGCGCCAAAATCATCCGAGGGCAGCTCGAGGGCCTTATCAAGGCAATTGAAAAAGAGTCCTACTGTCAGTCACTCCTTCTTCAATCTCTTTCCATTCAACGATCGCTGAAGAGCCTGGATCATCTCATGCTCGAAAGCCATATCAAGATCCACGTCGTCGAACAAATGCAACATAAAGCCGAACAGCAAAAAGCCATTAAGGAACTCCTCGAGGTGTACACCATGTCTTCAAAACGCTGATCCTTCCGTATCGCATCCGATATTTTCATTCACCTATGAACTCATTCGTCTCAACTCTTGCCCATAATTGGAAATCCGGAATAACGGTCTCCCTGGTTGCCATGCCGCTCTCCATCTCTCTCGCGGTCGCGTCAGGCTCAACTCCCGTCATCGGCATTCTCACGGCCGTGTGGGCCGGACTTATCGCATCGATCTTCGGTGGAAGCAACTACAACATCGTCGGTCCGACAGGGGCGCTCTCTGGACTGATCGCTGCGCATGTCGCGCTTCACGGAACAGGCGATCTCCCTCTCGTTACACTTATTGCAGGAGGTCTCATTCTCGTCGCGTACGCGTTTAAATTAGAACGATACCTTGTCTTCATCCCTTCGAGCGCGATCAATGGATTTACCCTTGGCGTCGCAGGCATTATCGCGTTCAACCAATTGAATTCGGCTCTTGGACTCTCCGGATTACCGAAGCATGAGAGTTTCTTCGCAAATACACTTGAATCATTGCGGCATCTATCGGATGCATCGATTCCAACGGTCAGCATTTTTTGCCTCTTCCTTCTCTCACTCTTCGTGTTGCGACGACTTGTCCCAAAAATTCCTGGCGCGCTCCTCTTATCACCTATCGGAATTCTTCTTGGGTATCTCGCCTCCACCGGGATTCTCCCACTCCGACTCGCGACGCTCGGAAGCGTGTTTGGGAATTTCTCATTCTCGCTATTTCACCTTCCGCAATTCAATTTTTCTGCAAGTCTCTTCCCCGCCGCAACGGCAATCGCCCTCGTTGCCATCCTTGAAACGATGCTCTCCGCAAAAATTGCGGATGCCATGACGCGCACAAAGCACAACGAACGAAAAGAAATGCTCGGACTTGGCTTGGCGAATATCGCATCTGGATTGGCAGGCGGAATCCCTGCAACAGCCGCCCTGGCGCGAACATCGCTCAATATCAAAACCGGAGCGACGCATAAGACATCTGCCACGATCAGCTCTGTCTTCCTCGCGCTCATCTCTTTTCTTCTCCTCGCGTATTTTAGCTACATCCCGATGGCCGTGATCGCTGCGATTCTGGTGTTCGTCGCGATCCTCATGGTCGAAAAAGAGCACTTGGCGAAATTCTATCACTATCAGAGATCTGGCTTCTGGCTGTCACTCCTCGTTGCAGCTGTCACCTTTTACCAAGACCCAATTATCGGCATCGGATTCGGCACGGCGCTATCGCTCCTCCTCTTTGTCGAAAAAATCTCGCACGGTCACTTTGAAGTAAAGCTCAACACCTTCGAAGAAGGCATCGTGCAAAGCTTAGCTGGGGATCAACTTAAAGAGATCAAAGAGAACGGCGACATTCTTCTCTACTCGTTCAGCGGCAAACTCGCCTACATCAATAGTCGCGCGCATATTGATCGTTTTGAAAAGGATTTGACGAAGTACAAGATCATCGTGCTCCGACTACGGAGCGTCTACTTCATCGATCTCGATGGAGCGGAGGCGTTAGACGAAATCATCTCCATCGCCGAAACACGAGGACAGCAGATCTGTCTCACGAGCTTGAATGACACGGTCACCGACCTTCTTGAACAAGTATCCCCGAACTACCGACGATTAAAGGACCGGGGAATGGTATTCCCTAAGTCTCAAGACGCCCTGCACTATTTCGGCGTCAAACCCGTCGACATGTCACTCCCTACTTCGACGCGCTATGCAAACGCCTAATCACCCGTCATCGCAACAAAGACTTTCTAGAGCGGAATTCCTTGAGCGCGCCGACGCACAGGTTCATGTCGTAACGGCGGAGCTTGCAAAAATCCATGGTGAACCGCCCTGCTTATACGCGATAGATCCTACGACGCTTTCGTCCTGGACAGAGCAAAAACAAGAAGAAACGCTCGTCGCCCTTCGTGCAGCCGTCGCGCACGCAGAAACACTCGTGCAGCATGCGGAACGCGAACGCGCGGCGCTCTGGGAACAATCGGATGCCGCCGAAGAAGATCGTTCGCTGCCGCCCATCATTCTTCTCAAATCGATCCGCGAAGATCTCACCGCATACGAAGGCGCCCTTCACTTTGTACGATCTCGAAAACAATAACACCGCCCGTTCGCCCGAGCTGACACATCGTGCGATTGCCGGAACAACTTATCTCGCCTTTTTGCTTGCATCGCGTTCCTTCACGATCGCTCGCACCGTTTTTTCTAGAAGTGCAAACGGCAAGGACGCGTCCAAGGGAAAATGAAATGATGATTTTGAGGCTTGATATGCACGGAGTGCTTTTGGATACCCGCCAAGCGACGGCGGAATGAACACGCTGATGTGTTTCTTGAACGCCGCGAAGTAGATCAACCTCCCCGCGTATCCCGATCCCCCGTATTCATAAAACGGCATCCCATAGCTAATACGCTCGTGTGCACGCGGCGCGGCTTTTTTGATCGTATGACGAAGCTTCGCGAGCGCCGCACCCACTTGCTTCGGTTGAGCCGCGATATACGCATCGACGTCCTTGAATGTTTTCATAGCTCGATCGTCATCGACGACCTCCTCACGCCGTCGTCTTTCCTAGGTACACCCTTCCCGCGATCCACGCGATCGGCAGAGAAACGGCGACTAATACCCACGCATACCAACTTGGCCCCAAATGCATCTTCGCATTCGCCAGGGCTCCAACCGTACTCAACGCGAGACCGATGGCACCTAGAACAATCGTGTGCGCCATCGGATTTCTTGGAGCCAAGAACGCGGTAATATAGCACCCGATAAAACTAAATATCACACGATACGCAATCACGATAAGTATCAACCCCGTTCCAACAAATAGATTGCCCTTTGGGAGCACGCCGAGACCTTCAAGAATTGCATCCATTCCCGTGTGCGTAATACCGATAAATATACATCCGGCCAGGACCGCCCAGACGCTCTTAAAAAAGATCTTATTCATATTTCTGCATGTGTATACGCAATATACTCATGAACTCGCTAGGATTTTTCCTGAAGCGCTGGATCGTATTCCACTGTCCACTCAATGCCAAACTTGTCTCTGAACATGGCAAAATAGGAACCCCATGGACTGTCAGAAAGAGGCATTTCAACCTCTCCACCTTCTGAAAGGCCGTGAAACAGTCGGTCGGCTTCTTCGCGACGATCTGCGCGAATTGCAATCTTTGATCTGTTTTCGCGTTCATTCACTCGCCCCATGCTTTCGGGAACGTCATTCGCGATCAACACGTTGTTGCCGATCGGCAACACGATGCGCATGATTTTATCCGCTTCCTGTTCCGGAATGGGAAACTCCGCGCTTGCGATGTCTTTGAAGCGCACAACCTGCGTAAACTCTCCGCCAAATACGGATTTATAAAATATGAACGCTTCTTCCGCATTGCCGTTGAAATTGATGTACGGGTTGATGGTTGGCATAGTATTGCAGCCATCGTAATGGAGCCACGCGCTATGCGTCAATGATAAAACCGCCCTTTCGGGCGGTTCTATGGGTTTCGCTCATTCGCGAGCGACGTGGCGGAGAGGGTGAGATTCGAACTCACGGTACCTTTTGGGTACGACGGATTTCAAGTCCGTTGCCTTAAACCACTCGGCCACCTCTCCATTGTTCTCGGCAGAGCCTCGATCAAAAGCCGTGCCTCGCATGTTCCTGGGCGTGCATTCTCGCCCGTTCGATCCTACCGGATCTCACCCACTCGGCCACCTCTCCGTAGATCGAACGGGGCTAGACTATCCTATTTTTCCTCGCTTGTCGAGCGATCTGTAGTTTTTTTCGTCGTGCATACCGTATGCAACATTCCCGCCCTTGCGCATATACCCCCCGGGGGGTATAGTGCTCCCATATGCATGGAGAAAACCATACGCTCATCCGACGGCTCAAGATCATTGAAGGCCAAATACGTGGCCTTCAAGACTTGATTGCGAACAACACGTACTGCATCGATGTCATCACACAAACGTCTGCCGTGAAGCAAGCGCTCTCGAATATCGAAGACGTATTGCTTAAAAATCACCTGTCGCACTGCGCACTTGATCAAATCAAATCCGGAAAAGAACGAAAAGCCATCGAAGAAATTTTAAAAGTCTATCAATTGAAACGAAAATAATATGGCCACGCAAACATTTCCGGTACGAGGCATGCACTGCGCTTCGTGCGCCGCAACGATCGAGAAAACATTCAAAAAAACCGACGGCGTCTCCGCTGCTGAGGTGAACTACGGCACCGAAACCGCCACGCTCTCGTATGACGACGCGATAACGACGCCGACCGCGCTCTCTCAACGCATCGAGCCGCTTGGATATTCTCTCGTCATCGCGCCGACGGCTGCCTCCATGGGGATGAGTGAGGATGAACACGCGGCACACATGGGAATGACGATGTCCCGCGACGAAAAACTCGCCGAGCTCGCGCACATGCGCACCCTCGTCCTTTCCATTCTTCCGCTCGCCGCATTCAGCATGTTTCTTATGGGATGGGACGCTCTTGTCGTCGCATCCATCCTGCCCGCCCCTTCCGAAACGTTGCGCGAATTGTTTCACCACCTCCTTCCCCTGCTCGCCACCTACGCCCTCGTCGTTGTCGGAAAACCCTATCTCCTTGGTGCCGTTCGTTTCTTCCGCTATGGAAAAGCGAACATGGATTCATTAATTGGCATCGGTACCTCCGCCGCGTTTCTGTATAGCTTTGTTGTATCTGCATTTGAAAATACACTACGTCCTTTTTTGAATGTTGAGCACACCTACTACGACGTCACCATCGTCGTCATTGCATTCATCGCACTTGGAAAGTATCTCGAAGCTCGGTCAAAATTAAAAACCGGAGATGCGATCGAGGCGCTCTTGAATCTGCAAACAAAAACCGCGATCGTTATCCGTGACGGCGTTGAGGTCGAACTCCCGGTCGACGCGGTACTCGTCAATGACCTCGTCGTGATAAAACCCGCATCGCGCATTCCCGTCGACGGCGTGATCACGGAAGGATCCTCCTTTGTTGACGAATCAACCGTAACCGGTGAGCCGATCCCTGTCGAAAAATCCGTTGGTGCATCCGTCGTCGCAGGAACGATGAATACCGATGGGACATTCACATTCCGCGCAACAAAGGTTGGTGCAGATACCCTGCTCTCACAGATCATCCGCATGGTACAGCATGCCCAAGGAAGCAAAGCGCCGATCCAGGGACTTGCAGATCGCATTTCCGGCGTTTTTGTTCCAATCGTGCTCGTCCTTGCCGTTCTCTCACTTATCGCCTGGCTCACCCTCGGCGTCGAGTCGCTCGGATTCGCGCAAGCGCTGTCATACGGTCTCGTCTGTTTTGTAAGCATTCTCGTCATCGCCTGCCCATGCGCATTAGGCCTTGCGACACCAACCGCGATCATCGTCGGCGTTGGGAAAGGCGCACGAGAAGGGATCCTCATCAAAGACGCCGCGACGCTTGAGAAACTTCACAAGGCAACCGTTGTCGTGGTGGATAAAACCGGGACGATCACAAAGGGAAAACCGGAACTCATCTCCATTCACACGACTCCGGCACTCACCGAACAGGACGCGATTCGTCTTCTCGCCTCCCTTGAGGCACGCAGCGAGCATCCCCTTGCACACGCGATACTGACATATGCACAGGCGCATGGCATTTCGCCGACACCTGTCACCGATTTTGAAATCATCAAAGGCATGGGCGTCCGCGGCACGATCAACGGCGACGCGTATTTCGCCGGGAATGCCCGACTCATGACCGAACACGGAATCACCGTTGACATGACCGGAAACGCATCGATCTTTCTCGCGACACGCACGAACCTTCTTGCATCCGTCACCGTCGCAGATGCGCTCAAACCCGACGCGAAAGCCGTCGTACGCGCGCTGCACGATCTTGGCCTCGCGGTTGTCATGATCACAGGTGACACGGCAAAAAACGCGCGAGCAATCGCCGAAGAAGCGGGTATCGACACCTTTTTCGCCGACGTCCTTCCTGGAGACAAGCTCCGACACATCAAGGAGCTTCAGGCAAAAGGAGACATCGTCGCGATGGCGGGTGACGGCGTCAATGACGCACCGGCGCTTGCGCAAGCAGATGTCGGGATCGCGATGGCAACCGGCACAGATGTCGCAATCGAATCTGCCGGAATCACGCTCCTCCACGGCGACATCTCAAATATCGTGAAAGCGATTCGTCTCTCAAAACTCACGATGAATGGGATACGACAAAATCTCTTCTGGGCGTTCATCTATAATCTCATCGGCATTCCACTTGCGAGCGGTATTCTCTTTCCATTCTTCGGATGGTTACTGAATCCGGTGATCGCAGGTATGGCGATGGCGCTCTCAAGCGTGTCCGTTGTTACCAATTCCCTTCGACTGAAAACGAAAAAACTCTGATATGTCCACCTCTCAACGCCGCACATTCTTTGTACATGGCATGCACTGTGCATCATGCGAACTTCTCACCAAAAGCGAACTTGAAGATCATCCAAAGGTTCTCTCCGCACACGCGTCGCTCTCAACACGCACCGTGGACGTGGAGGGTGACTTCGGCGATGCATCGAATGACGACATCATGCGCGAACTTTCACGCCTGCTCGAACCACACGGGTACTCCCTTTCCGAGCGAGAAGAGCGACGACGCATCGCGTGGAATGAATTTCAGATCGCTGTTCCCCTATCGCTCGCATTCATTCTTCTCTTTCTCCTCCTACAAAAACTCGGCATCGTGAATCTTGTCGCAACAGACAAGGTCACCATTCCCACCGCATTCCTCATCGGTGTCATTGCGTCACTCTCGACGTGTATGGCAGTGGTCGGCGGTCTCGTCTTGTCTCTCTCCGCGACATTCGCAAAGAGCGGCTCCTCCTCGCGACCTCAAGTCCTCTTCCATATCTCACGACTGATTTCTTTCTTCGCGCTCGGCGGTGTGATCGGTGTGATCGGCTCGGCGTTCCAACTCGGCATCGTCGGAACCGTGGTTCTCGGCATCCTCGTCGGCGTCGTCATGCTCATTCTTGGACTCAACCTGCTCGACGTGTTCTCATTCACCACACGACTCCAGCTCGCCATGCCGGAGCGGATCTCCAAACACGCCCTCGCACTGACGCGCGGCACCACAAGCCTGACGCCTATTCTGACCGGCGTCGCAACCTTCTTCTTGCCCTGCGGCTTTACCCAGGCGATGCAAGTCTATACGCTTTCAACTGGCAGCTTTCTTCGCGGCGGGCTCACGATGGCAAGTTTCGCGCTCGGCACGCTTCCCGTACTCGCGCTCTTGAGCCTTGGCGCATTTACACTTCGCGAGCACCCCGCACGCGGTATCTTCTTCAAAACCGCCGGCCTCGTCGTGATCCTCTTCGCATTGCTCAATATTGCAAACAGCCTCGTCACGCTTGGTGTTCTTCCTCCTTTTCTCACCATCTAACGCTATGAAAACCCTCGTTCTTCTCATCCTCGCTCCCCTCCTCCTGTTCATCGCCATTCTGATTGTGCTCCGCGGCGGATCCACCCCCGCGCCGAACGGCTCGAATGTCGCGATGATTGATGGAAAACAAATCATCCAGATCGACGCCAAAGGCGGATATGCTCCGCGCGAATCCGTCGCGTCCGCCAATACGCCAACAGCGATCGATGTTCGAACAAACGGAACGTTTGATTGTTCCACCGCGCTCGTCTTGCCACGCCTAGGTATCAAAAAATCACTGCCGCCGTCCGGTGACACGATGATTGATATTCCCCCGCAACCCGCCGGGACAACACTTCAAGGCTTGTGTGCGATGGGCATGTACTCGTTTTCGGTGAAGTTCCAATAAACAACCACACTTACACATTCTCACGAAGAACCGCGCAACTCTCCGGTCGCCATCGCGGTAAATGCAGAGACGACCACTCCATAAACCCTCCGTTGATACTGTAGGCTCGTACACCGATTCGCTGCAGTACGTCAGCAACAACACCGCTCCGATTCCCTCTGTTGCATATCACATAGACCGTCTTTCCTACAGCTGCGTCTCGGAGCTGCTCCGGCTTCACGAGCGCATCTTGGTACGCAACATGCACGGATTGAGACAACCGCGCATGATCCACCGCGTCGCGATCACGCACGTCTACAATCATCACTCCTTCTGCGAGCGGAATGTCTTTTCCCGCATCCACCAACGCCCGCCCCTCATCAATCGAACACCGATAGATCTGCTCATACGCGGCAATTGGCTCAATCGTATAGGGTGACATATGTGTCGTTTTTTTATCATTCACCATCCGGTGCCGCAAGAGCTCTTCCTGTTCGATCTGCGGAAACAGATCGGGATGAAGATAGTCGAAATACTCTTGGAGGTATGGAAACGGGCTGTCTGGGCACAAGAATACGGCAACAACCTCGCCTGCTGCATTTCGATAGCGGTCGAGATTGCCAGCGTTCCGCTGCTGCGCGATGAATTCCAGCAGCCCCGCAAGCGCGAAGCCGGAACTCGGTCCCACGACAATCCCCTGGCGGCAAAGCGACAAACTTTGCTCGAATGACGCCACTGTGCCGATCTCAACCGTCTCATCCACACAATCTTTCCACGGAAACGCGATGTCCCGGAGAAGATTCCGCGTCCGTACCCCGGGAACAGGATTGTTTGGCGCACGAAGAACACCAACGTTTGTGATAGCGGGATGATGCTCTTTCAAAAATCCACCGACGCCAACCATCGTTCCCGTCGTCCCAAGACCTGCACAAAATATCGTCAACATTCCACGCGTCTGCTCCAAGATCTGCGGCCCGGTCCACCGACGATGTGCATCCGGGTTGGACGCATTTTCATATTGCCCCGGATTCCACCATCCCTCTACGCGCCCCTGCTGCTTTGCCTTCTGAATACCGCTTGTCACATCGCTCGGATCCGGGCAGATCGGCTCCTCATTCACACAGATCTCGACGCCAAAAAAACGAAGCAGCGCCAATTTTCCGGGCGAAACTTCATTTGAAACGATCGCTCTCGTCTGACGGATCCCAAACAAGCGCGCAATGACCGCGAGCGACAATACCGTATTGCCGGATGAATTCTCGATGATCGACATGCCCGGATGCAACGCATGCGCCCGCTCTTTCTCAAGAAGCATGTTGAGCGCGGGTAATGATTTTACGTTCGCAAGCGGCAACGCACTCATCAGCTTCGCGTAGATCCGCACGCCATCTGACGCAAAGGGATGCAGACATTCCGGAATCTCAACAAGTGGCAACGGTGGATGATGATCAGGATTCAAATAATCCTTCACCGCATTCGCGCCGGAAAACACATTTAACGGCTGCATAATCGTTGCGCGTCCGCAGCGCGCTGAATATCAAACGTTTCATCGATCTGCGTCGTCAAATCGCCGAAGCGCTCCGTGATAAACGGCTGCGCGACGTAGGTTCGATGAAGCTCCCACATTTTTTGAACGCGCATATTCGGATCACATGATGCCGTTTTCAACGCCGCGTACATTGCTTCAAGCGCATGGCGATGTTCCACCTCGAGTTGCTCAACCTGAATCGCACCCCACGTCTTATCCTGCTGCTCGAGATATGGTGAAACGCCTATATAGCCGAGGATATCCTGCTGGGGAATGTGTGCGGCGAGGAGTGTGCGATCCTCGTCCGTCTTGATCTTATTCCCGATGACACGGAGCGCATGGCGACATCCAGCACGCGTACAGAGTCGTTCGTAATCACGATACACCTCAATCCCGCGCCACGTCGGCTCCACAACGAGCACAGTCATATCAAATTGCGCATGCAGCGTTGAGGCAAAGGCGTCCGTACCGGCAACCATGTCCGCAACGATAACGCCGCGGTCATCCACCGAATGACTCAACACATTTTCGAGAATTGCGAGATCAGAATGATAACAACTTGCGCCAATATCCTCTTCATCATACGTGCCAACAACCATGAGACGAATCCCTCTCGCATCGATGGCGTATGTGCGCATAATTGGATCGGTCGGATCATCAATGAGCACGAGATGAGATCCCGAGCCTGGCGGCGTGCTTTTACGAAATGCCGCGAGGTCTTTCATGCGCGTATTCGTTCCGCGTAACCGCTCCTTGATCTTTGTCGCCGCGAGCGGATCGGAAAGATGAAAGCGCGGATCCGGCTTCTCGCATCCAAGGAGTCGAGGAAGATGAATATTCACGTCCGCATCGATCGCGACGACTGTCTCACCCCGAAGATGCGCGTACTGCGCAAACAGGGCACACAACGTACTTTTTCCAGATCCACCCTTTCCAACAATGGAAATACGCATATCAACGGCACGACTTACACAATCCAAAAAATTCTAGCGAGTGTCGTAACACCGTGAACTGTTTTCGTGCCGCAATCCACCGCTCTTGCTCTGCAAAATCATCGTGCACATCGACATCTTCGACGCGATCACATTTCTGGCAAATCAGGTGGTGATGATGATCCATCGATGCGAGTTCGTATCGGCGTGCGCGATCCTGGACCTGCACGGACACGATCATCCCCGCAGCGACGAGAAATTCCAACTCGCGATAAACCGTGACCTTATCCGCCGAGACGCCTTGTCGCTCCAATTGATCACGAAGATCCATCGCGGAAAGCGGCGTTGTTTCTCGTGCAAAAATCTCGATCAGTGCTGTACGGATGGCGGTTATCCGATGCCCCTTGGATCGGAGACGCTCAAGAAGCGATTGTGCTCTTTGCATATCGCTCTACCTTAATGCAACTAAGTTGCGTCGTCAAGAACGCCCCTTCGTTGATACAAGCTCTTTACGACGCGAGCACCTTCGCCATTTTTTCGAGGCACTGCTCCATGCCCATCTTGGAGAGCTCTCTCATTTGACCCATGGGCCACTCTTTTTCGGTCACCGTGAGCTTCGTCGTCCCATCTCCCAGATCCTCGAACGTGATGACATGATGCACATCCTCGGGAAAATCTGCCGGCATACCAATGGATGACGGTTTCACGTCATTCCCCTCGCGATCCGCAAGATGATGGGTGTATTCAATCCGCTCCATCGGAACGATTTTCGTAAATCGCCACGTGCTGAACTGTTCTGGAAATCCGAACTCGATCGAGCGCATACTCACGAGCGCGACGCCGCCTTCTCGAAAATCCACCATTGCCGACGGACAGTCAAAATGATCTGGTCCCCACCAGCGTCGGATCAATTCCGGATCAGTCCACGCCTTCCATACGGCGCTGACCGGGGCGTGAAACACATGCGTGAGAACGATGTCTTGTGTTTGTGGAGATGTCATAGGTATGTTGCTGAAGGGTATCGTCTTTTATCCCGTGCGTAAAATCTTTTCCATCGCTTTCCCTTTTGCGAGCTCGTCGATAAGTTTATCGAGATAGCGTATTTCTCGCATTGTCGAATCCGGCATCTCTTCGACGCGTACGCCGCAAATCACCCCCGTGATCAATCGTCTCGCGGGGTTCAATCGCGGGGCGTTCGCAAAAAAGGTCTCAAAATCCGTGCCGTTTCGCAACAACATATCGAGATTCTTTTGAGAATATCCCGTTAACCAACGGATAATCTCATCAACCTCCGCCTTGGTCCGCCCCTTCTTTTCGGCCTTCGCGACATAGTGCGGGTACACACTTGCGACAGACACGGTATATATTCGATGGTTTTCCATACGATACGCTCGTTATGAATGGGCGTATTTTAGCATTATTTTAGCGAATATGCGCCGCGTAAAGGCAACACGACACCCCCTCTTGACAGTTTTCCTGGTTTATGATAGAACATCGGCACGCCTGCAACGGCGCTCTGATCTTTCAGAAAACCTACAACCTCATCTCTCAACCCGAAAGGCTGTGCAATGCACAAGCTCAGACGAGACCAAAACACCGCGAAAACGAACACCAATGCGCTCCACTTCTACGACGGCGACTTCTGCGACGACTGGGACGGCGGCGGCACGAACAGCTGACCGGGCACGGCGGCCGGCGGCGGGACTGATACCGCCGACGAGCTGGGTGTAGGAACATAACGACGGCGAGGGGCTACTTCCCCCTTCGCCCTGTCGCGCGCAACGACCGGCAACGGTCGGGATGCGCACTAACGCAGGCCACGCCTGCGAACAGCCGGTGAAGACCGGCGCCAAGCCTAGAAGGGAAACCTTCTGCGCGCGGCCCTGACGGGAGCTTCAACGATGGTTGCAACGAGACAATAGTTCTCAATGCACCAACCGAGAAGCTCGGCCAGAAACAACACAGCAAGAGAAGTACCGAGGCGGGGCCACACTGGCACCCGCCTCTTCTTTTTTTATCTGAACGTCGCATCACGAGAAAAACAGAACGTGCGCTCATGCACCTCGAACACATTCGTCGCATTGTTTTCTATCAACGCAACTTCTCCCCATGCGCTTATTGATTTTTCCAACTCGTTATAGTTCAATCTTCGTGGAGGAACCATGCACCCTAACGTACGAGCTCTTGTTCCATGCATCCTCAAGTGTGAAGAGGTCGAAACGGCGCTCTCGGCCATCCTGGGCAAACTCCCCCTGACCGATAAGAGCATCGAATCCAACCGACTCGGTCGGACGGCATTCAGCCATGAGTACGCAAAAGGCGAATACAGCCTACACTGGGGAGTCAGCTTTTTTCTCGATCCAGCGGATCGGTTAAGCTGGTGCGATAGCACCTCCGTGTACGTGTGGTTCTTCAAAGGAGAGACGCATCTCCTCGCGCTCGAATACGACAAGGAGGACGAAACCTGGCAGTGCAGCACGCCAGAAGCTGAGATGCAGCAGGCGGAAGAGTTTGGTCAGTTTTACGATAAGATGATGGCGAAAAACCCGGCGAACGCGATCGTGCTCGAGCTGTTGCTCGACCTATCGAGTACCGCGGAAGAGGTTCCCGCCCTGTCCACCGAGCAGGCGCTACGCATCATCAGTTCATTTGCGACGCAGTTGTTTGGCGAAGTGCCGCACAACTCGTCGTCCTAACGAGCTTCAGCTCATCCGTCTCTCACCTGAGAGACGTTTTTATTATGAGCAACCGGTAAACCACATCGTTCGCGAACGACGTGGTGGAGAGAGGGATTCGAACCCAAGTGCGGGTAACGAGGAAAGAGGCTCAACGGTGCGGAAAAGATTGCAAACACGAACGGACAGGATATTCACACGAACACTCGCAAAATAGCAGGAAAAACCTCTAATTAAATAATCATGGGCAACCGGTGGGCAACGTTTGGGAAGGCATGCAAAACCCCTCGCTAGGAGGGTTTTTGCGTTCATTCAAGTGGTGGCTTTTGAGGCACGATCTTTCCTTTACCCGTCAAATCAAGCGCGTGTCCGATGGAGTGAAACTCGATAGAGGTGCTGTTTTTAGTCTGCTCAATCTTTATTTCATGACTCGGGTGAGTTCTGGAGAGCGCGTCATCAATTCTGTGAATTTCGTCACGAATTTTTGAGGCAAGATTACGTAACTTGTCGATCGAATCGTAGGAAATCGAGCCGATTGTATAATCAGCATCATAACGTCTATCTGAATGGTGCTTGCGTCCACGGACTCTGTCCAACTGCTTCAAAGTATCAAAATCACACAAAGAACGGAGATCGATCGAATCCTTATCATATTCTTTTAAAGCAGCATCCGTGCTATTCATCTGGCCAACGCTGCTTTTAGCCCTAATGAGCTTTAATCGATTTTGTAAATATATCAATGAATCTGCAATCAAATTATCAACCAATGAGTTGAATTCAGTCTGAAATTCATCAATAGACAATCTCCCTACACGACCTAAACGATTCAATGCATTGGTTACACTATAATCAAAAGCGATAATAGGAGGACCCATGGAGATGCTGCTTTGCTTCCCATTAGCACTGAAGTACATCGGCCCAACAGCAAAACCTCCAGGGAGCTTTAGACCGCCAACTTCCTTATTTTGGTGACATTTCTTGAATTTAACCGGAGTTCCATCGGACTTCTTAGCTCCGCACGGACATGGGTCATTTCGTCCAACTTTTTTCATATACGTTGATCCTGTTCTGGTTGACGCTGTATACAAACCCAATCTCCTTCTTTGCCAATAACTCGCACGTATTCCTTACATCCATCCACGGACAACGCGCCACATTTGCAGGTCGTGAGCTTCTTGTTGGTATTTGCCGGGATCACATCGCCACACTTTTTGCATTTGTAGGAAGTTTCGGTTGTAGGCATATGGTTCAACCATTCCTTAAAGTGAATTAAATAGCAACTTCTCTATTCACGATTTTGGGTTTTTGGGTTTTTGTACGCGGTTTTAGCAATTCAAGATTGCGTGAATGAAGTGCCGAAAACGGCATCCATTCACGCAAAGCTTAGGTTTTTAGGTTAATAACCTAAGTTTTGAGAATTCTCGTTCAATCATGTCAGCTTGAGAGATAACAAGCGCCCTCAAAAGCAATCTATCGAAGCATAAGATCAATAAACCGAATGATTTTATTCTTATTCCAATCCATTATTTTCACATACCTACCGTTATGCTTACTTGGCCGCCCATATGTACAACCCTCACATTCGTGTTTTTCAATTTTGCCTGGCGTCTCTCCGAATAAAGTTAATTCGCCTGGAATGAGAATGTTCTCGTTGTGGCAACTCATGGGCACAACACACCTCAGACCATCCATTTGAAAAATGTTCCAGCTTATAATTTCTGCAAAATCTTCTTGAATCCTAAGAGACGGGAGCTGCTTAAATTTATCCTTATAGTAATCAATCAACGAGTAAAGCAAATTCTCTCGTGCAAGAAGAATATTATCGCCCTGCCACTCATAGCCATAACTCGCTTTGAAAGCCTCTTTTGCCCAATGCAACCACTCATCCTTACTCTGACAAAATCTAGATACAACTTTTAATTTTCGATCTAAAAAACCAACGCGACTATCCAGATGAATCAGCACGCCATGTGCCGTTGGATTATAGCGGCTTACAATAAATGGCGCTTCTCCGCAGGTAATTTCGAGCTTAAGCTCGCGAACATATCCTTGCCAATTCTCCTTATTCACCGGGCTCTGTTCAACCGCCTTATTTATTTGATCGACTGCCCTGAGCGGTGTGAATACCTCCGCCTTATCCTTCGTGCGTCGACGTTGCTCTTCTAAGCTCTTGGCGGCACGCGGTTGTATAAGTAACCTAAACTTCCCGGTCACTAAATCGGGCTGAATGTGATTTTTTGATGCAAACTCTTTACCAAGTTTTTCGTACGAATCAGTTGCCCAGACTATATTTTTTTTGGTAGTGCGGTCGTGGAGCAGGATATCAAGCAAAACGCCTTTTTTACGAAGGACGCTTTCCAAGATATCAATTTCGCTCTTCTTTGCGACCATACGCTATACCATCGGTTTCACATGCGTCTCAATAAAATCTATTTCATTTTTTCCTAGTTTGTATTTTGTATATAGCTGCTTGTCTACTTCAGGAATAGATTTTGACCAATCAATGTCTGATTTGTTTGTGAGGTCCTGCAAGGGTACATTTCTCCAAACACCTTTTGGATTATCTTGGGTAACTTTTAGCGTGCCAAGCATAGCTCGACAAAATTTTGTTTTTAAATATTTCAAACAGTGTTCTGCTTGGATCTTATTATCAAATGGCCCAATTTGAATAAATGACTCAGTACATCCGGTAGAAGGCCCGCTAACTACCGGATTACTTAATATCTCGCCAAAGGCACCGCTGCCATTTGATTTAGGAATGAATACCTTCCACTTTTTGACATCTTGATCATCCAGTAAATCCTCGCTCACAAATCGCTCTATACGCTTATTATTAATCAATCCAATAAGCTTAACTCTGTGTGATGTATTTTGATTCTTCAAAAAGATATCTTCATTTGTTGAAAAAACACTAGATGGAAAATATGAACGATACCTTTTATAGCTATCTTGCCAACGCTTCGCACGAGTACCGCCTCTTGACCCTACAATAGCTTCAAAACCACCTCCTTTGACTTTGCTAATTATTGTTTGCAAATCCGCCTGAGCTACAAAAGCTCCTCCAAGCCCACCGCTGGGATTGTTTTTATCCCAAAGTGTAATACAAACGCCACCCTTTATATCAACCCCTGAAAAAATCTTTTGTGAATTTGGCTCATAAAACGGTAAGCTCAAATGCTTATCATTAAGCATCTGCTTATTCCATTCTTTCGGCGTAGCGCCAGCATTAAACAGAAAACGAGCCGGGTGAATCAAACTCACGTAATCGGGATCCAAACTTTTCGCGGCTTCAAAGAAGAGATGGTACACCGGGGTGGCGAAATTGGTGCCGGTGTTCACCTGATACGGTGGATTTCCCACCACTGCAGTAAATTTCATATCATTATTGTATAAACGAAATTTTTCTTTTAATTCTTCTGCCAGCTCGTAGTCCTTAAAGCCCTCTTCGTGCTTCAATTTACTCACCAAGTCCTGAATATGAATAATATTAGTCTTGGCACCGCTATATCCGGCGATTGTTCTGAGCGTGATGCTCTTTGCCATTGGGCTCTTGCAAAGTACATAGATATTATTTTCCAACACTTCATTCCATATTTGCCGAAATATTTTTTCCTCGGGCTTCTTGTGCTTTATGAGTTTTCTTGAATAAACATTGTATGCCGCAAGAAGCGGATACAGACCCGATTTAGAATTAATCTCGAGTATCTTGGTGTCATCCTTTGTCCATACACTCGTATCAACGTCTTTACTGATCCACTCCGGCCGTCCCGTCTTATCGGTTACTCCACTACAAAAATCATGACCACCGAAGGCTGACGTCAGGTGTTTGTTTACAACGCTCCATGGTGTCAGCACAGTTTCTTTATCGGGGTTCTTAAAGGTACTAAAAATTTCGACTATCGCTTGAATGCGTTCTGTGGGTAGAAGATCATCACAGTCGAAAGCTTTGGCACGAATACTATGAGCGACACCCTTGAATACGTCTTCGTCGTAGTATTTTGTAAAATCACGAAATTGTGACTTGCTCAAACCCGCCGGCATGAATTCCTGCCATGATTCATCATCTACAAGGTCTATAAATTTGCCGAGTGTAATATCTTCACGAATTGAGACATTCGCACCGTATACCAACATCGGCATACGTATGCTCACACCGCGCAATATGCTAATGGCGGTATTCTTCTGTTCCCGAGCTTCTTTTAACTTCTTCAAAGCTTCCTTCTCATCTTCTGTTAGTTCTTGCTTCTGCCTCTTCTTGCGCTCGGCCTCTTCAGCCTTCTTGGCCTTGAGCTCATCAAGACCAAGTTCATTGATTTTGATTTCATTAACTTTTTCGTTTGTTGACTTACCAACGATCTCCTTCAGTTGATTGAACTTGGAAATATCAAGCTCGTTAAGCAACAACAATTCGTCATTATAAAGTTTGGGGTCATCAAAACCATTACGACTAACACGCTCAATGATGGCTTTCTTAAGCTGTTCAAGCATTGCCCCAACATCATATGGTTTCATTGTTCCACCCTTTGCCGCGAGAATGGGACAAAAGTTAAGGAATTCTCCCATTGCAGCTTTTTGCTCGGGTGAATTCGTTTTACCTGATTTGTGATTGAGCTCTATTGCTTCTGCAACAAGCTTCAAAGTACGATCTGGAGCAAAATCAAATACATATCCCTGCGTTTTGAGTTTACCGTTGATTCTCGCTGGAGTCTGACAACGAAACGCCGTTTGCAGGTATGTTGTGGCAGAACTCGTGTCAGACATCATAAAGACTGCTGTCCATGCTGGAATGGACGCACCGGTCGTAAGGCGCTGTCCAGTCAATGTAATGCTATATTCATGACTTTTTATCGCCTTTACGACTCGATCCTTGGCGTCCTTATCTTCTTCGTCATCATCTCCACTATTTCCTGAAATATTTACGATGCCAAATTGACCGTTCCCAAAAATCCAGTGGTCTTTGAGTAATTTTTCCATTGCTTCAATAACCTTTACGCGGTTTGGCAACAACCAAAGAGAATGTTTGTTGTAGTTTCGATATTCCTCTGTTGCGTATGGAAACTTAGTTTGCAACGTATTATCAACCAATAGATCTACAAACTTTTTTACCATGTGCTCATGAACAAATTCGGCCTTATCATTCCCATCGGCATCCTTATGAACTCGAAAAAACTCATGAAATCTAAAAGCACCATCGAGAGCATCATGAAAGTTCACGCCAAGATCACCGATATGGCTCTTAAACGTATCGATGTCATAGGTGAAAATACTAAGCGCGGGTAGTTCGGCATATGGATTTGGCGCTCCCGGATTGCGTTCATCCCAGTGAAGCTTTTCTTCCTGCTCCATGACATAATCCCAAGTGTATACGTCCTCTTCTTCGTGCTTATACAGAATGTTGAATGGAGTGCCGGAAAGTTGCAAAGTAAAATTGGTCGGTATTTTTGAAAAAGTAGCATCACCAAGACTGCTTTGAGTTCCTTCATGAGCCTCATCAACTATCAACATGTCCCATGTGGTATCAAACACCTCCTCGTTTTTATCAAAACCCTTGGCATGCGACCCGGCAGATCCATCTTCCACCACCCGTTTCGACAAACGTAAATCTTGCAGTGACGCAAAGTACACGAATGGTTTTTCAGCCCTCAGGAGAGTACTTATATTCTCGCCTTTGATTTTCGAAGAATACTCATACCTTGTGCCAGCAAACACTTTATTGAAATCATCATACCAATCTGCGCTCACGCTTGGTCGATGCGTAACAATGAGCACTTTTTTCATTTCGTTAACCTTGGCCACTTGCATCGCCGCAGACGTCTTGCCAAAACGCATTTTTGCGTTCCAGAGAAAATTTTTACGATGCCTCTTGATTGCTTTAGTGGTTTTCTCAATCGCTTCGAGCTGATTTGGTCGAAACAAGAATTGGGCAACGGAGGAAGTATTTTTTTCTCCGGTCGTTAGAGCTCTTCGACCTTCCTTTACGGCTACAACTGCTTTTTTCGCAGTTTCCAAACTAACTTCAAACCACTCCGAATGAGCATTTCGTACATTCTCGGATTTACGTTTGTAACCAGAACGCATGAGTACTTGATGGACATCATGGTCTGAAAAAAATGCTTTGTTATTTGTTATCGCCAGTTCGGCATGCTCTAAGTCGTAGGTAATATCTGCAGTTTTGGTCTGTTGCTTTATACGATCTCGAGCTGCTGCATTGATTTCTTCTTGTGTTGGATTGGATGAATTAATGGTCGCGCTACCTATCTTCAAGCGGCCTTTGTGTTTTTCATCGGGAATGGAGTAAATATAAATAACGCCGTATGAAAAAGTTTCGGTTATTTGATGCTCTCTGTTAAGGCTCGCGACTTCTTTAGACATATCAAAAATTTTCTTGTTTCAATAATTTTTCAATATCTGCACGCACGAAGCGCCTGTCACGTCTATTCCCAATACGAACAGCTTTTAATAATCCGCTTCGATCCCAATTCCGCAGGGTGTTCGGATGACATTTCAAAATCGCACACGCTTCACGAAGCGTTAAAAGCTCTGGTATCTTAATTTGCACAGAAGGCCCTTCATGCATGATGGCATCTTATCAGAAGTTACCAAGAATACACAGGTGCTCATATTTTCCCCTCTCAGCACTCAGCACTTCGCCATACAAAAAAGCCGCAGTTGCGATGAAGCATTCTGCAGCTTTTTAGGTCTCGCTGTATGAGCCGTGACTCCGTCTAAAAGGAAGTCTTCCTTTGGTGTGGTAGCGCCACGTGAAGCGAACGCAAAAGCGAGAGCTTTTTACGTGGCAGAGAGAGAAATTCCCCTCGCTCCGACTCGGTACCGGGGCGCTGCGCACCGGGCCTGCGCACGCTCGGCCCTCTCGCGCCCTTCGAATCCTTCTCAACATAACAACACACCCACCTGATGGCGGGTGTGTTGTTATGGCGGAGAGAGAGGGATTCGAACCCTCGCGGGGCTTTTGACCCCCTAGGAGATT
>CAYMTE010000003.1:17516-86574 GCA_964393325.1 uncultured Gammaproteobacteria bacterium | reverse complement strand
GACGTTCGTCGTCATCCACGCCCCGTCCAAGGGAGGCACGCGATCGAGCTCCATCTATGCGCATCTCGCGAGCGTCGATCCACCCATCGCTCCGCAGTTCGTCGAGCAACACGGACAGCGGAGACCGAACACCGCAGGAACGTTGATCCGCGCAGGTCAGCTCCTCGGTCGCGCCGGCACCACGGGCTGGACAAATAACATCGTCCAGCTTCACATTGAAATCCACGTCAAGAGTATGACGGGCGACTTCGTAAAAGTCGACCCCTACGGAATCAACGACACCGCGTCATCCGGTCGTTACCCACAACCAGGGTGGTCGCTCAAACATCTCCCGCATCTCTGGACGACAAACCTTCCCCCTCTCGCAAGTTGATCCTGCAACCTCACCTCAAACCAAAAGAGACCCACGCGGATCTCTTTTTTTCGATCGTTTGTGTGATGCTTAGCGCTTTGACCACTGCGGTGATCGGCGGGCGCTCTTCTTACCGAACTTCTTGCGCTCGCGCTTGCGGGAGTCTCGCGTGAGATACCCGAGCTTCTTCAGCGCGGTGCGGAACGTTGGGTTCAATTCGATGAGCGCGCGGGAGATCCCCTGACGCACTGCTTCGGCCTGACCGCGGATACCGCCGCCATCGACCTTCGCGCTCACGTCAACAGCCGTTTCTTGACCGACGGCCTTGAGCGGCGAGCTCACCTGCTCTCGAAGGGCAAATGTCGAGAAGTATGCATCCGCCTTTTTACCGTTCACGGTAATCATTCCCTTGCCGTTCTTCACGAGTCGCACGCGAGCAACAGACGTCTTGCGTCGTCCAATGGCTGGGATAAACGAACCGCCTTTGGCAAGTTCCGCCGCGTTCATTTCCGCAGCTTCCATAACCACCGCATCTTCAACTTTCGCCACCTTCTTACGTGGAGCGGTTTTCTTCACCGTCTCTTCCGTTTTCTTTTTTGTCGTTGCCATAGGATTAGACAATGATAAGTCGCTTCATGCGGACGGCCTGCGTTCGGTTCTTCGGAAGCATGTACTTCACGGCGTGTCGAAGAATTTCTCCCGGATTTTCGGTGCGGAGCTTCGAAACGGGCGTGCGCTTCAACCCACCCGGGCGGTTAGAGGTGCGGAAATGCACCTTCTGTTCCCACTTCTTTCCGGTAAACACAATCTGACCAACATTCGACACCTTCACGATGTCGCCGCTGTCGATGTGGGGAACATAGCTCGCGCGGTGCTTGCCGACGAGGATCGTCGCAATGCGCGTCGCAAGACGACCCACGACCTTGCCGGCCGCGTCGATCTCAACGACCTTGCGCGTAATTTTTGGCATTCCTGCCTTCTTCTTCCAGGACATATTATTCTTTGATCAACTGAAGTTGCGCGATTTCAGCTCCGTCGCCGGCGCGCGTCCCCAACTTAATGATACGCGTGTAGCCACCCGGTCGCGTTGCATATCGCGGACCAAGTTCCTCAAGAACCTTGTTCACGGCGGATTCAATCGTAAGCACACGTGAAAGCGCGCGGCGCGTGACAAGCGTCTTCTGTCGGCCCGTCGTAATCAGCTTTTCGACGAGCGGACGGACGGCCTTTGCCTTCGCGAGCGTGGTGTTTACGTTCTCATACAAAATCACCGATTGCGCGAGATTTCGCAGCATCGCTTCGCGTGGGCCTTTTTCGCGGCCGAAAACCTTTCCTTTCTTATTGTGTCTCATACGAAATATCCTTGAGGAGATTGAAGTGATCCAGCAAAATCGCAACCGCACGATTACACGCATCGAGCGGGTCCATCGTTCCATCCGTTTCAATATTCAGTACCAACTTGTCATAGTCCGTCTTCTCACCAACGCGCGTCGCCTCGACTTTGTACGAAACGTTCAGCACCGGGCTGTACAACGCATCGATGGCAATTGTTCCGAGTTCAAGCTTTTCCTTTCCGCGCTCTTCCGTCGTTCGGTAGCCGCGTCCCGCTGCAACCGTGATCTCCATCTCAAGCGACGCTGTCTTGTCCGTGAGCGTCGCGAGCACGCGATCCGGATTCACGATCTCGACATCTGCATTTTTTTCAAAATCTGCCGCCGTGACCGTCTTCTCTCCTTTCACCGAAAGGGAAAGTTTGACGGGCTGGTCACTATGCAACTTGAGACGAAGCGTCTTCAGGTTCAGGATCAATTCGAGGACGTCCTCCTTCACGTGCGGGATCGTGGAGAACTCATGATCAACGCCCTTAATCTTCACTGCGGTGACTGCGGCACCCGGAAGCGAAGACAAGAGCACGCGGCGCATCGCATTTCCAAGCGTCGTTCCATAACCTTGCGTGCACGGCTCAACCGTCAGCACGCCCTCATTCGGCCGCTCGCCCGCTGCAAAACGGATTTTAGAAGGAAGAAGGATGGATTCCATACGAAAGAAAAAGGTTCAACGCGTTAGCGCGAGTAAAATTCGATGATCAGCTTCGTGTCGAAGAGCTGCTTCAGCTCTTCACCCTGCGGCTTGCTCGTAATCTTTACTTCCAAATCTGATGGATTCGCAGAAATCCATGATGGGACTTCGACTTTCGGTGCGTTTTCCGCAAACGACTTCCAAATCCCCTTTCCCTTCTTGCTCTCCCGGATCTTCACAATATCACCAACGCGGACGCTGTACGACGCAACGTTCACCGTCTTTCCGTTCACGTCGACATGCTTATGCGAAATGATCTGACGAGCGGCAGCGCGCGTCTTTGCAAATCCAGCACGGAACAACACGTTGTCGAGACGCATCTCCAGCAACTGGACGAGCGCGTCGCCGGAGTTTCCCTTGGTGCGAACAGCCTTTTCAAAATAATTGCGGAACTGTCGCTCCATGACGCCAAACACAAGTTTCGCGCGCTGTTTTTCGCGGAGCTGTTTTCCGTAGTCCGTCATGCGACTATTTCCCGTCGGCCCGTGAACACCAGGCGCATACGGTCGCTTTGTCAGCACGCGTGCCATCTTGTCGCGGCCGTCGAGGTTCATTCCCTCGCGGCGAACGCGTTTTGCAGTAACTCGAAGTCTCATACGTGTAGAAAATTAGACGCGGCGTGGACGCGGCGGTCGGCATCCGTTATGCGGAATCGGCGTAACATCCTTAATCGAGAGCACGCTAACATTGTTCGCGTTGAACGCGCGGATTGCGCCTTCGCGACCCTGACCGACACCGGAGATATAGACATTCACTTCCTTGATCCCCGACTCGGCAGCCTTATCAAGGGCGTTCTTCACCACGAGCGATGCCGCATACGGCGTCGCCTTCTTTGGGCCCTTGAATCCAGACGATCCCGAGCTCGACCACGAGATGACGTTGCCGTTCAAATCCGCAAGCGTCACGATCGTGTTGTTGTACGTTGCCTGAATAAACGCCTTCGCATGCGGAACCGCAGCTTTGGCCTTGGCTTTGCGCTTGCCGCGAACCGGCGCTTTCGAAGCCTTCTTCTTTTCATCCGCGCCTGATGTCGCGACGGCGTTTTGTTGCTTCACTTCTTCCATAGATTCGTAGGCTTAGGTCTTTTCAAGCTTGCGCTTTCCAGATCCCATGGTTCGTCGAACGTTTCCGCGAATGGTTCGCGAGTTCGTTTTTGTGCGCTGGCCACGAACAGGAAGGCTCTTAATGTGACGTGATCCGCGATAGCTCCCGATTTCCTTGAGGCGCTTGATATTCGCCAACACTTCACGCTTCAGTTCTCCCTCAACCTTGTATTGCTTTTCCACGATATCGCGAAGCTTGTTTGCTTGCGCTTCGGGAAGATCTTTCACGCGCGTCGACGCTTCAATGCCAGACTCCGCGATAATACGTTTCGCGGTCTGCGAGCCAACGCCGTAAATATAGGTAAGCGCGATATCAACGCGCTTGTTGGCGGGAAGGGTAACTCCTGCGATACGAGCCATAGGGTGTTTCTTCGTGAGGACAATTCAGCCGGGTGGTTTCGCGAGATGCGATTACCCCTGGCGTTGCTTATGTTTCGGACTCTTTTTACACATCACAACCACGCGGCCCTTACGGCGCACGACCTGACAATCTCGACACATCGGTTTAACGGAAGCGCGTACCTTCATAACGTGGTTAAAAATGAAGAGAAAACCGGTTATTTTGCTGCAATTCATCGCCGGAGGTGTAGATCCGACACGGATGTTTCCAGCTCGTTACAAGCGGGGACATGACGTGGTGAAGAAATGCGCCAAAATAGCTGGTTTTCAAGTGGGCTAAATTCTATACGTTATCCTTCCCTTTGTCAAATCGTAGGGACTAAGCTCAACTTGAACCTCATCTCCCGGGGTGAGACGAATGCGATGCATACGCAATTTTCCCGCTAAATGAGCCAAAATCGTGTGTCCATTGTCGAGCTTCACCTTAAAGGTGGCGGCCGGGAGATTTTCTTCGACAACCCCCTTTACCACGATAAAGTCCTTATTCGCGGAGGAGGAATTACCGGCCATAGGACAAACGAGAATATGACATGAGTTGAGTAGCGCAATTATCCACAATTTAGATGGCGAAATAATAGCAATCCTTTCGTTATTATGCAAACGTTTCAGAAAAATTCGCCCATGCAGCGTACGGTGATCGTACCGTTTTTTTACGACCCGGAACCGGTGACGATCGCCTTGATGCGACGCACTCCCGCCGAAACCGCTTCCTCTTTTTGGATCTTAAACGATCCAAGTTCGCCCGTGCGCATCACATGTGGCCCACCGCAAATCTCCTTGCTGAAATAGCCGTGCTGATCATCGCCGACAAAATAGACCTTAATTTTTCCGCCAAGCTGGGCGTATTTATCCTCAAAAAGTCCGATCGCGCCGCGCGATTTCGCCTCTTCAACCGTGAGCTCCTCAAAATGAATCGGAAGATCCTGCGCGATCACGTCATTCACAATACGCTCCACCTTTTGGATCTGCTCGGGCGTCATCTTTTCTGGATTCGGAAAATCGAACCGAAGTCGCTCGGCGGTAATATTACTCCCCTTTTGCACGACATGATCGCCAAGCACCGTTCGTAACGCTTGGTGCAACAGGTGCGTCGCCGTATGAAGCCGTGTTGTCTCAACGGAATGATCTGCTAATCCACCCTTAAACGTCCCGGCGGACGCCGTTCGCGAGAGATCCTGGTGTTTCTTAAAACCCGCTGCGAATGCCTCGCGATCAACAACCGATCCCTTTTCACGAAGGATCTCCTCTGTCAGCTCAAGCGGAAATCCATACGTTGAAAACAGCATGAAGGCATCTTCTCCCGTAAGCGGTCCTTTTGCGACAAGCTTTTCAAGCTCTTTCATCCCTTTTTCCAGCGTTTTCCCAAATTTCTCCTCTTCTTTTCGCAGCTCTTCAAGGATCTTCTCACGATTCGTCTCAAGTTCACTGTAATGAGCTCCAAATTCCCCGATCACAACCGACGCGACGCGATCCGTAAACGCCTCCGTGATTCCAAGTCGTTTTCCCTCACGAATCGCGCGGCGGACAAGTCGTCGAACGATATACCCCTGCCCCACGTTCGATGGCGCAACCCCGCGCGGATCGCCAATAACAAAGGTCGCGGCACGAAGGTGATCCGCAATAATACGGAATGATCGGTCGGTTTCCGCAGACTCGCCGTATGTCTTTCCGCAGGCATTCGTAATTGCCGAAAAAATCCCCTGAAAAATCTCGGTTTCAAACACCGTCGCACACCCCTGAAGCATCGCCGCAATACGCTCAAGCCCCATGCCAGTATCTACGTTTTTCTGCGCCAACGGCACGAATGTTCCGTCTGCCTGCTTATCGTACTGCATGAAGACGTCATTCCAGATCTCCACGAAGCGTCCACAATCGCAGTTCGGATGGCATTTCTCGCCAAACGCCGGATCATGCGATCGTCCCGTGTCGTAGAACATCTCCGTATCCGGTCCGCATGGCCCCGTGATCCCTGCCGGACCCCACCAGTTCTTCTTTTTTGGGTATGCGTAAATCCTCGAGCCTTTCTGCGTCGTCGTCGGCTCATCCATTCCCGCAACGCCAATCTCGGCCGCGATCCCCTTCACTTCAAACTGCGATTGCCATATCGCAATGGATTCTTCGTCACGCGGCGCATCCGCATCACCCTCAAACACCGTGACATACAACCGCGTCGGATCAATACCCAGCCAACGCGTGTCGGTCAAAAATTCAAACGACCATCCAATCGTCTCTCGCTTGAAATAATCGCCAAGCGACCAGTTTCCCAACATCTCAAAAAACGTCAGGTGTCGGTTATCACCCACTTCTTCGATATCATCCGTTCGTAAACACTTCTGCGCGTTTGCCAGGCGTTTTCCCATCGGATGGCGCTCTCCAAGCAAATACGGAACAAGCGGATGCATGCCCGCTGTGGTGAACAACACGGTCGGATCATTTTCCGGAAGCAGCGACGCCGACGGGATGATCGCATGTCCTTTTTCCTTGAAAAAATCGAGGAATTTTGATCGAATTTGAGCAACAGTCATGCGCCGAAGGGTAACGAAAAAAACCGTATTCTGCAATAACCCCCTCTGTCGCGCTTACGATACGTCTCCCCGAACCTGACTTTTTGTCGCCTCAACGAGCTCCAACGGAGAGCTAGAAATCTTCACCTGTTCCTCGAGCGCGTGGTGTAAAAGCTGCGCCTGATTCGCAAATACCTTGAGAAGCGAGGTATCCGCGACGGTCGCCTGCGCATCCTCTGGCAGAACAAGGAGATACGCTTTCACCGCGGCAGTTTCATGATCTGAAGGAATAACAAGAACTTCATTTCCCTCATCAGAACGAAGATACGCATGCGACGCGCCCGCTTCGTGAATCTTTTTGAGATCCCGATTATGAATCTTAAACGGCTTTGCGTCTCCGATGGCGTGCAATACCTCATGATGCGTCCTCATCTTTTCAAGCTCCACGTACCGGATGAGCGCCGTCTTAGCCCCAACACTCGCCGCCGCATTCGCCACGAGGGACGTCAAAAGTTCCTTGCTTAAGTGATGCTGCTCGACGATGTTCTTTGAGGTCTGATTCGTAATCCCCTTCAAGACCTCGATCTGTCGATTAATGGCACCGATGTAGCGATACGATTCGACTAATTCACGTTTTGCGCGTTCGTATTCATTTTTCGCATCCTCGTGTTCCTTTTCTTTGCGCTCCATGATGCGCTGATAGATAGAAAATGTCGCAAGCCCCACAATGCCAAACACAAAAATCATGAGCTCCTCGACATGCCGCTCGTCGATGCCAAAAATGCCCCGCGTCACCAATGAGGGCGAAAGAACCGCAAGAACAAAGAGCGCTAAATAGACCAGAGATATCCACTCGAGACGGAGCAGAGAACCGGATTTCATGGCCGGAGTGTAGCCTATCCGTCTTATTCTGGCGACCCCTCTACAACCCCGCCTCCGAGACATTCTTCCCCACGATACAGCACGGCGGATTGCCCAGGCGTTACGGCTTTTACCGGCTCCGAAAACACCACATGAATCCGACCTTCCTCAACACGATCCACCGTCGCATCCACCGGCGTTTGCCGATAGCGAACCTGCACCTGCACTCGGTCATCGACGCAGGGCACTCCATCCTCTCCTCTTGTCCAATGGAGGTCATGAATCCACGCATCCGTCGCAAAAAGCATCGGATGATCATCGCGAGGAACGATGACGAGTCGATTCGTTGATCGTTGCTTTGCTGCGACATACCACGCATGTCCACCCTCTGTGACATTGATCCCCTGGCGTTGCCCAATCGTGTACGCATCAAGTCCCTCATGCCGACCAAGGGCATTCCCTTCCGGATCAACAATATCCCCCGGCTTCGACGGAATACGCGTCCGCAAAAAATCTTTCATGTCGAGTTTGCCGATAAAGCAAATTCCTTGACTATCCGGCTTTTCGGCGACGGGAAGATCAAACCGACGCGCGAGTTCTCGCACCTCCGGTTTTGTGTACTCGCCGATCGGTAAGATCGTGCGTCGTAAAACGTTCTGCGGTACGCGATACAAAAAATACGATTGGTCTTTATTCGGATCCACACCGCGCAATAACCGAACGGGAGGAAAAAGCGTTGCGAGATCTGATGCTGGCTCGCCACTCGTAACTCGGCTCTCGGTCTCTTCGCCTATCCGCGCATAGTGCCCCATCGCGATGTATGCAAACCCGAGCTTCATCGCCTCATCAAAAAAAAGACCAAACTTCGTCACCTCGTTGCACAACACGTCTGGATTCGGCGTCTCCCCCGCCTCATATCCACGAAACATCTCCGCAAGCACCCGCTCTCGATATGCCGCCTCAAAATCAAATGTGAGCAGCGGAATTCCGAGCTTCGCGGCGACGCGCAGCGCGTCTCGTCGCTCCCCTCGCCAGTCACACTCGCCCGTCCAAAGATCTTTTGTGTCTGACCAATTCTTGATAAATCCGCCCGTCACGTCATATCCCTGCTCCAAAAGCAGCGCCGCGGTTACGCTCGAATCAACACCGCCGGACATGCCGACAAGAACCTTGGGTTTTGTCCCCATACGATTATTTCTGACCAGCGCGAACATCCAGCGCCAACTTGGACGCAGGTTTCTTTTCACGATTCGCGCGAATCGCAGGCTTCCCTTGTCGAACGTCTCCCGTCGCGTCGTTCACGGCAAGCTGACCGCATGCCGCATCGATGTCTTCTCCAAACGACACGCGATGCGTCACCGGCATCCCAAGACGCTGGATCTTGTGCATAAACGAAAGCCGTGCGTCCTTTTGCGTTCCGATAAACAAATCCGTGTCGTGATATTTAATCAAATTCACGTGATATAACCGCTTGTTATGTTCAAGCAACCGCACAAGCGCTTCCGCCTCCTCCTGCGTATCATTCACGCCCTTCAGCAAGAGATATTCAAAAAATACTTTCCGGTTTGTCTGCTCGGCATACGCGTCGACGGCTTCCATGAGCTTCTTCACCGGAAATGGATTATTCACCGGCATGATCTTTGATCGCGTCACATCTCGTGCCGAGTGAAGCGAAATCGCAAGATTCACCTGCAACGGTTCTTGCGCGAGCTTATTAATGCCCGGCACAATCCCACAGGTGGAAATCGTGATATGTCGCGCGCCAAGACAAAACCCGTCCTGATCGTTCAGGATGTAAACAGCTTTCATGACCTCTGCGTAATTATGCAGCGGCTCACCCATCCCCATGAACACGACATTCGTGACATGCGCTTGTTCGGGTTTCAAAAACCGCGCCATGTGAACGACCTGGTCAACAATCTCTTCAGCGGTCAGATTCCGCGTGAGCCCCATCGTGCCGGTTGCACAAAACGTGCACCCCATGGCGCAACCAACCTGCGAGGAAATGCACACGGTATTTCGCCCGCCTTCATGTCGCATAAGCACCGTCTCGATCTTCTTTCCATCATGCGTCGAAAACAGCATTTTCACCGTATCCTTGTTTGATGAGACCAACGTCCGACCGGGCGTCAGCGCATCCCACGGAACGCGTTTCTCAAGTTCGTCACGAAGTGACTTTGAAAACGGCGTCACCTCATTCCATCCCGAAAGTAACTCAACATAAAACGCCCGCTTCGCTTGCGCGAGGCGATACGCGGGTTGTTTGAGCTCTGTCATGACCTCTTTGAGGGTCTCGAGATTCATGCGTGCTGTATACCAAAAAAAGTGGGTTTCGGCAAGACATCGACCGTATGTCATCCCGAGCGGAGTCCGACGGAGCCGAGGAATCCCTTCGTGACCGCGTATCCATAGGTCGCGTCTCGAAGCGATTCCCCTGCTCGTCGCAGAGCCTCCTCGGTCGGAATGACAAAACAGGATTGCAATGAATCATATATAAAAAGCTCTCTCGCATCTGGCGCGTTTCCAGAATATCGAGAGAGCACATGTTTGCAAGGCAAGAGGAAGGATCATGGCACAAAGGCGGTCACGGAACCGCAGCGTTCACTCATGCAGTCGAACCGGTCGGAGCCAAACTTGACACTACCGCCATCGAACAGGAGGAAGATCGGCACGTACGTGAAGTCGTCATCGCGAAGTGAATCAAACTGCTCGTCACCAGCGCAGTAGATATGGAGCTGATCCCACCGAACCTCGCGTTCGGGGTGAGTCAAGAGCATAATGCCGATCGCGAAGGCTCCGAGACCGAACTCGTTGGTCTTGAAGACCTCGCGTGCCCGACGAACACTGCGACCCCGATGACGACGACCAAACTGTGCAGGAACGATCAAGATATCACGCCTTTCCTGCTGATCACCCAACTTCTTGAGCATTGCCACCGTGCGCTCGTGCTGCCGGAGACAGTTCGGGCGTGCGCCAAACGCAAACACGTCGTAGAGCTCATCGTCCCTATTCCGAGACATGAGTGCGAGCACTCTTTCGACCGCTTCGTTGTACGTTGGCGCAATCACTTCCCAACGAGGAATCGCGAAGTAGCTCTCGGCACCATCGGGCAACGGGCGATTTGCAAGCCCAATATCTACCCTATGATTGAGTTCTGGGAACAGCTCACGTAGACGTGCGATCTGGTCAGGAATGCTCCGAGGCCTATATTCTGTCGGATAGCAAGTCGTTGACTCGACCTCCTCGTGGGCGAACCGGTACGTCACCCCGATTCCTTGCGTGATCTCCGCAACGCGATCCATTCGATTGGGATCCTTAAGCATGGCCTCGATGTCGGAAAAATTGACTCCGAGTTCGAGCAACCTATCGGTAAAGACGAACCCAAGCTCTCGTAGACGCTCCGAGTCACCATCCTCTGTTTCCGAAATGTTCTTTTTTTCCCATTCGGCATCTCCTCTCGTTGTTTCAAGGTTCGTGATTACGACGTACCACACGCAGCTAAAAAAGTCAACGATAGTTGACACACGTACGCAACGACCAATTATTACCACTTGTACGCTTTCCAGGCCCAGTTGGCGAGCGCGGCGGCGCTCTTGAACGATCCGTCTCGCGTTTGAGATCCAAACACGACCACGACAACTTGCCGTTTCGCATCCGCATCCGCCGTCGGACGCACGCGCACCGCGAGGTTGTACATCGATTCGTATAAAAATCCCGTTTTTCCACCCGTCACAAAATAGTCATCGTATTCTTTATTCACGAGCATGTCGTTTGTCGTTCGGATTTGTTTTGCGGTTCCGGTGTTCCGAATGACAAAACGATATACCGAGCTTGTGGCAACACGCCGGATGACATCCACGCCGTACGCCGTGTTCGCGAGCGTCGCCATATCGCGCGCCGTCGTAACATTTTTCGGATCCATTCCGGACGGATCCGCAAATACCGTATTCGTTAATCCTAATTTTTTTGCTTTCACATTCATCTCTTTGACGAACGCCGTTTTTGATATTCCCGTAATCCGCGCAAGCGCCATCGCCGCGTTATTCGCGCTCGCTGTGACGCTGGAATAGAGCAGATCAATCACGCGAAGCGTCGCACCGGAAGCGACCTGTAACCGGCCGCCGCCAACCTCATCCTGCTTGCGAATGTCGACGATCTTATTCCAATTCGGATTATGATCCAAAAAAACGAGCGCTCCCATGAGCTTCGTAAGCGACGCCGCGGACCAAGAGAGATCGGCATTGTATTCATACAGCACCTTCCCCGTCGCAGCATCCATGACGACCGCGGACGCGAATTCATTATCCGACCGCGAATACGAATGCGCGTTCGGATCCTTCGTCGGTCCTGCCGATTGTGCGTTCGCAATCTGCGGCAACAGGACACTCGCAGCAAGGACGAACGATGCAATCACGCGTTTCATACACCTTGAGCCTGATCGCGCAAAAAGGCCACCGCCTGCGTAAGCAATTCCGGCTTCGCCGTGAACATATTCGTCCCGTGTCCGGCGGCTTTAAGAGGCATAAAAATCTTTTGATCAGATGGCGCGAGGTTGTACATCTCTTTCGCCGCCTCGAATGATTCCTGATCATCCCCTTCAGAAGCCGCAATCCATACCGATTGATGCGGTAAAATCGCCTCAATATCCAACACAGCGTTCATGCCTTGATAATTCCGTCCGGGAGACAAAAGAACCGCCGCACGAATACGCGTTTCCTCAGCAAGCATCCGCACGGCGAGATTCGCCCCAACAGACGCGCCCATAAGCGCGATGCGATCCGGGTCAATACCCCGACGCTGAACCCACTCGTAGGCTGCGATCACATCGTACAACGAGCTCTGATGCTCGTTTTCGCCAAATCGCTTGTAATCCACGGTCGTTCCTTCCGGACCAACCGTACTCTCTCCGTGTCCGCGCAAGTCAATGGCGAGTGACGCGATGCCGCTTGCCGATAATGACCGCTGAACACTCGCCCACGATGTTCGATCTACTGGCATTGCATGAACCAGGATCGCCGCTCCGATCGTCGTCGGAGCCGTCACCCAGTCCGCCACAATTGTTACGTCATCCAAGGTCTGGAATGTCATGCGTTCCGGCATAGAATGCTAGATTATCACGCTTCATCATCAAAAGATACTCGTTCACCGGGTTTTAGCGGTGTTGCCGCATCTCGATCTGCTGGCGATTGCGGTCTGACGGAGGAAACCGTCTTCCGGAACACGGTTGCGCTTCGAGGTTCCGTCGGAGTTGGCGCAGCTCTCTCAAAGACCGGGAGCCCTTCATCATCCATATGAACCGGAAGCCCGTTCGACGCACCACCCGATCCCCCCTGCGGTCGTCGCTGACGTTTGCGTTTTCCAGAGGAACCGGACGACCCATCCAATGAACGCTTGTTCGTCTCAATTGGCCTTCCTTTAGCTCGTTCGAGCTCCTCCAACAAACTTAACCGTTTCGTTGGCTCTGCATCACGAACCACGGTGACCGTTCCACGTTGCGACGGAAGCGGCGCCGGCGGAAGCGACTTCCGCTCTCCCACGATGCGAGGAGAATTCGATGATGAACGCAAAGTCGAATCCTTTCCCGTCTGAGGTTGTTGTTTTCCGTTTCCCTGCTGAACCGCGCCGGGCGCGCCATCCTCCCGGAGGAGAGACACACGCGCGACTTTCATGACGTTCTTCTTCGTCTTTCGTTCTTCACGAAGAATCTCCATGCACTCTGAACAATACACCGGTCTCGACGTATCAAGCTGAATCGGCATATCCCACACCTTGCCGCATCGTGTGCAGGTGTGCGAAAAACGCGGTTTCTCTTTTTTCTGTTGTTGCGGTGGCTTTGAAATTGCCGAAAGCCGCTCCGGTGAAATGCGAAGATACTCACTCGCATCATTCGACGACGTGCCTTCAAGCGCATCGTACGGAGACACCGGAGCTTCCATGGTCGCCGGAGGTGCAATCGTGCCAAGCATCTGCATAACAGGCGCTTCGATCCCGTGTTTCTCCCGTTCTTCTTCGGTCAAAATCTCTGGGTAGCTGATTCCAGCTGCCGCGCCAACCGCCTCCATGCCGCTCCATCGCAGAATCTTTTCTTCCATGATGGACCGGTGTTCCGCATATCGCTCTCGCGACACCGCGATGACCTTCTCTTCGCTGTTTGTCCGGACGGCGATCGGCGGCAACGTCGTCGCCGAGAACGGCTGCGTCGACACACCATCCACCATGAGCTTCAGATACATCTGGTATTTCGGAAGGTTTACCAAATCCTCCGGCGTAAACGTTGGCGCGAATTCCTGCTCCATGAATGTCGCATCCTCTGCTCCGACGCGCATCGCAATCAATGTGCCGACGTTTCCAAACACCGCCTTCGCAACCGCCTCATCAAGCTGCGCGATGTATTGATGCGCGACAACCAAATTCAAACGATATTTTCGCGCTTCGGACAAAATACTCGCAAACGATTCGTTTGCGAAATTTTGGAATTCGTCGACGTAGAGATAGAAGTCACGTCGATCTATTTCGTGCTTGATATCCACGCGTTCCATCGCGGCGAGCTGCAGCTTTGTGACCAACATTCCGCCAAGCAGTCGCATGTTATCTTCGCCGATTTTTCCCTTTGACAGGTTTACGATAAAAATCTTTCCCTCATCCATGATCTGTCTCGGGTTGATCGTGGATTTTACCTGCGCGACGATATTTCGAATGATCGATGCGGACAAGAATTGCCCCACCTTGTTTTGAACCGGTGCGATCGCTTCTGTGGCGTACTTTTCTGACCAGGAGGTAAACTCCGCGACCCAAAACGTTTTGACGATCGGATTGCGAATCTTCGCGATGACCCGCGTTCGATACTCCTTATCCACGAGAAGACGGTTAATGCCCAACAACGTTGCACCAGGATAATCAAGCAACGCGAGTACGCAGTTCAAGAGAATGTACTCCATGCGCGGACTCCAGACATCCGGCCAGATCTTCTTGAAGACACCCATCAGACCAGAGGCGACAAGGTGCTTTTGTTCGTCACGCGTCGTTTCGAGAATGTTAAACCCAACCGGATAGTCTAAATCCGCGGGATTAAAATACACGACATCATTGATGCGATGCGACGGAATGTAATCGAGCAGTTTCTCGGCCGTATCACCGTGCGGATCGATATAGCAAACACCATGTCCTGCCATGACATCGGATAGCACCATGTTCTCGAGCAACGTGGTTTTGCCCATGCCCGTTTTTCCGATCACGTACATGTGACGACGACGATCATCCGTTTTAATGCCAAAACGCCGCATCTGATTGCGGAAGTTCGTCGCCCCAAAGAGCGTGATTTCGTTTTCGTGATCGTGAGTGTAGTCAATGGGCATAGCCCGGGAGAAAAAAATGCGCTTGCAAACAAGAACCGCAACAAAGCACTACATATACGGCAAATTGATTGGCGGTTCGGATCGTTTCGATTCCGTCTTCTTCAGCTGCGGTGCCTTCACCTGATTCGTAATCGGGAAATGCCACAAGCTCGCCAGCTCTTCAATGTTCAAGAAATAATTCGGCGTCCCTTCCCAGTTTGAACGGCTCGAGAGCATATGAATCACATGATTCTTTCGCTCGTTGTTGCGTCGATCCTTAAAAAACCACAATGTCGCATTCATACCCACATGCTTACTCTCTGGTTTGAGCGCAAACATATCATTCGTATTGTACTGCTTGATAAACCCAATAAACGGATGCACGAAACGCGATTTTTTCATTTTCTCCTTTTTCGTCACGAGCGCAAAACGAATTTTCGCGGAATACGCAATTTTAGAAATCTTATTCTCAATCGCTTCTACAACCTTTCGCTCTCCCGGCGTCATCGTCCACATGCGACTATTCAACGGATTTGTATCGGTCTTCTTTGGCGCTGGCGCGGAAATAAGACCAACCGTCTGCAGCACGAGGCTCATCAACGTCAACGGAAGCTCGATAATTTTTTCAAGCGTGCTCTTCTTGTGTTCAACCTTCTGACCGGTCAACTTCTTAATCAACTCTTCCCCCTTCGTACGAAACTCCTTCTGCTCGATTGGCGTTAAAATGATCTGGTACCAGGCCTGCTCTCCCGGCCCAAGACGAGACATGTTCTCGAGCAGCACCGCCAGCGGATCCTTCAGTTCTCCAGAAATACGATCCTCAAACTCTGGATACGTGCGCAGTGGATACAGATCCAACCCATGCTTCGGCGGAATCATCTCGGTACCGAACATATCCCATTCCTTGTCGGGATAATGATGCGGAACTTTCTTCGTATAATCCTCGACCTCCACGATCTCTGCGTCCGGATATTGTGCGTAAATAGACGCTTCAATCAAGTCACGAAGATTCCGTGTCGTACGAACAAGAAATTGAACATGCCCCTCAATAGAAATGATCTCAACCGTAATCGTGTCTTGCGTTCGTCCGTCAATCCATTTCTCTTTCCAAGAATTCGGACTATGCGCCCCAGCCCAGTGCGCAAAAATATTCTCAACCGCACGCGGCGTCTGCTCGGTTAACCGAGGTACATCGATCGCGAGCAACATCCATTGCTTTGCCGCCGCATACTTCCCCTGACGGCTATCGAGCCACAGCTGCGTCCCGATATACCAGATCATCCAGACAAAAATCAAAAAGCCGCCATGCGTAAATAAAAACCACATGGCAGCGAATGGATTTTCGCCGAACGTCGCGAGGAAGGAGGCAACATCGAATCCTCCAACAAGAGGGTTACCAAATTCGTCCATGAATACCTACAGTATAACACATGAGCTCCGGTCTGGAGCTCATGGTGTGTATTATTTCGTCTTTGACCGTTGTCGGCGCTTTGACCACGAGTCCCACGTGACCAGCGTCGGCGCAGAAATGAAGATGGATGAATACGTTCCAACCGCGATACCGATGATCAACGCAAGCGTAAAGTCATGCAATGATGATCCACCAAAAATGAAGATCGATACCAGCGTAAGCAGCGTTGCCATCGAGGTATTGAAAGATCGAAGCAGCGTCTGATTAATAGACAGTTCAACGATATCCGCAAACGTTCCGCTGTGCTTCTGGAGGTTTTCACGCACACGGTCCATGACAACGATACAGTCCGTAATGGAGTATCCGAGAACCGTCAAAATGGCGGCGATGAACGGTGTCCCGATTTCGACGTTATGGAAGTGACCGAGATACGAGAACACGCCGATCGGAATCATCACGTCACGAAACGCCTGCATAATGGTCACGACGCCGTACTTCCAAGACTGCACCGGCGCCGAGACCTTTCGAAACGCCCAGGCGATGTAGGCAAGAATCGCGAGAAACGTCACAACAAGCGCGGAAATGGATTTTTCACGAAGTTCTTTCCCGATCGTTGGCCCGATAGATTTGAATTCCAACTCGGTGGACGTGCCGTACGACGCGGCAAGCGTCGACACGATCTGCTGATGCGTCGCTTCATCTACCGATTGAAAACGAAAGCTCATATCCGTCTCCCCAACGGGCTGGACGGTCATGCTGCCGAGATTCAACGATCCAAGTGCATGTTCCGCATCCACTGGATTCGGGCGTGTCTGCTCAAACCGGAGCGTGAGCAACGACCCTCCCGTAAACTCGATCCCCTGTTTCAACCCCCACATCGCGAAAAATGCGATAGAAAGGCCGACAGCCGTAATCGACAATGCGAACCACACCGGACGATATTTCAGAATGCGGAAGGTCATACGTTTTTCTTGAGGAAAATCCAATTGATCTTCGCGAGTGCCGTCCCAGCCAAGAAACGAAGCATCGTTCGGCTAGACACGATCGCGGTAAAGAGTGAGATCGCCGTTCCAATACCAAGCGTGAGCGCAAATCCGCGAATCACGGACGACGAGAACCAGTACAACACCGCACACGAGATGAGCACCGTCACGTGACCGTCGCGAATAGATGGCCATGCACGGCGGAATGCCTCTTCGAGCGCAGAAGCGATCGCCTTTCCTTCACGCAATTCTTCTTTCAATCGTTCGTACACGAGAACGTTTGCGTCCACGGCAATACCGATCGAGAGAATGAATCCCGCAATACCCGACAAGGTCAGCGTTACCGGGATCAACTTGAAGAGCGTCGCGCTGATAGCGGCGTAAAGCCCAAGAGCTACGATCGAAATGAGCCCCGGCAACCGGTACAACGCGATCATGAAGAGCGCGACAAGCGCAAAACCGACGATCGCCGCAAAGAGTGACGCGTCAACAGACGCCTGACCGAGCGTTGGACCAACCGTCTGCTGTGCGATGAGCGTAATCGGCACCGGCAACGCACCCGCATTCATACGCTGCGCGAGAAGCTTCGCTTCGGCGATCGTGAATGATCCTGTGATTACCGCTTGTCCACCTGTAATTTCGGTATTCACCGTCGGCACGCTGATCGGCTGGTTGTCCAGATAAATCGCGATCGGTTTTCCGATGTTTCGCTTCGTGATCTCCGCAAAAAGCTTCGCACCCTCATCGTCGAATACGAGCGAGACTTGCGATGCGCCGGACTGCGGATCAAACGCAAGCTGCGCACGCTTCAAATTCTTTCCCGTCAATTCCGTATTCTTGAATCCGTCCGACGGCGGAAGGATGTCGGACTCCACCGTCTTCTTGAAGAAGCTGGCGTGGACGCGGACATCGCGCAACGGGCGTTCATCCGCCTTATAAATCAAGTGATAGCCGAACTGACTCTCAACGACATCTGAAATCTGTCCCTTCGCAAGTGCAAAGGCCGGCGTCTCAAACGACTCCACCATCACGCCTTTTCCAAACCAATCAAGGTCGCCGCCAGATTCACCCGCTCCCGGCTCCTGCGAATATTGTTTCGCGAGCGTGATAAAGTTTGCCGGTGTCGCTTGCTTCTTGATCGCTTCAATCGTTCGTCGTGCATCTTCTTTCGTTGCGGTCGACGTCGAGTTTGTTGCGCCCGCAAACGAAATCAAAATGTGATATGCGTGAATTTCCATTCCCGCATCCTTGGCTTCGTCTACCTTTGCGACAATGTCGTATCGCGGCGTCGAAATGACGGATGGATGAACCGTTCCGGGCGCATCCGTTTTCACGGCGTCAAAAATCTCTCGATACGCTTCCTTGTCTTTGATAAAACCGAGATCCCCCGTCGTTGACGTTCCCGTCGGCAACTGCGTCGTTTCGCTCACGATTTTTTCGAAATCGTTCGGTTGCTTCTTTGCACGTTCAAGCGCCGCGGTTGCCGCTGCTGCTGCCGCCGCATTATCCGCATCCATCTTCTTCTTTTCATCCGCCGTCAATGCACGCTGCGGTTCGTTGCTCTGTTCCTTAAATTCCAAAATAGGCGTTTCGCCGATCAGCTTCACCGCTTCATTGACGTCGCGGATACCGGCGAGTTCAACCGTCACACGCCAATCATTCCCCGCCTTCGCGGTTTGCACCAACGGTTCAGACACACCGATTGCGTTCACGCGACGCTCAATAACGTCACGGACGCCGTCCATGGCATCACCCTGTTCCTTTTCGTCGATACGAGACACGTTTGCCTCGTATTCCAATCGCGTTCCCCCTTGCAAATCAAGTCCGAGAACAAACGGAAGATTGATCGTTGGAATCGAAACATGAATCAGGCGACTCACCTGCGTGATCACCCAATTCGCTGGCGGCGGATACGCGATCGCGGCCGTTACAAGGAACAATGCGCCGAGAAGCGCCAAACGCTGCTTCACGGTTTTCCGGGATTGCCCGGTTTTGGCGGTAGGTTTTGGCATACAGAGATCGCGCAAAGTCTAGCGGAATCCCGGGCATTCCGCAAGCCGGAACACTAGACCCCTTGAACGACCGACCCTGCGAGAATACCTACCATGATCGCCGCACCTCCGATAACCGCCATCCGAGCAGCGCTGCGGACAAGTGGTGTTTTCGCGACAAATCCACCCCACAGACCAAGGATGAATAACGCGACCATCGAACACGCAACGGAAAACGGAAATGCGGTTGACGTCGAAAAAAACGCGTACGGGAAGAGCGGAACAAATCCCGAGACAAAATACGAGACGAACATGATAACGCCTCGCGCGAGATTCGGCCCCAGCGTGGCGGCACGACGCTTCAAGTAATCTTCCGCAGACGATTCCGATAGATAGGTACCGGCACCCATGGAAAACGCTTCAACAAAAATCAACACGACGCCTGTCAAAAAGATCGTTCGGCGCGGCACGTCGGCGATCGCAATTCCGGAGAGCAAGCCGACGGTTGACACAAGGCTGTCTTCAACCCCGAAAATAATGTTACGGAGATACGAGGCGGACAACGAACGGGATGCGTGGAGTTTCATACGCAATGCGATGTGCGAGATAGATTATGGCTTCACAAGTCGGTACAGCAGATCTTCGAGACGAAACGCTTCTGGAGATCGAAGCGTGCGTGGACGAGGTATCGTGTTCACAACCATGCGTTCAATACTCGCCGGACGAGGCGTAAGCACCGCGATACGGTCTGCAAGTTCAATCGCTTCAGAAATTAAATGCGTCACCATGACGATGGTAACGCCAGACTCACTCCAAATGCGAAGCACTTCCTTCCGAAGATCCTCCGCCGTAAACGAATCGAGTTCCGAAAACGGCTCATCCATAAAAATAATCTTCGGCTCAACGACAAGCGCACGTGCGATTCCCACGCGTTGTCGCAAACCGCCAGACAACTCTCGAGGGGAGACATCCGCAAACGAACTCAACCCCAACCGACGCATCACACGCATCGATTTCTTCCGTCGCTCGTCGGCGTCCACGCCACGTGATAACAAACCGAATTCAATATTTTGACGAACGGTGAGCCACGGCAACAATGCAAACTGCTGAAAAACAAACGCCATGTCTTGCGCCGTCACGCCGCGCGCAAATGAAACCGTTCCTTCGTGCGCTTGCTCCAAACCACTCATGATACGCAGCAACGTCGATTTTCCAGAACCGGACGGCCCAAGAAGCACAAAGAACTCCCCTTGTCGAATCTTCAGCGAAACATCGCGAACTGCCGCGATGCGCTTTCCATCGGGTCCGCAGAATGTTTTTCCGACATTCGTCAGTGTGAGTACCGGTCGCGTCATATCATTCTTCCATTGTCCGATGGCTCCATTCGAGCAGCGGAAGCCAAATCAATTTATTGACGCAAAAGATCAACACTAAAAATCCAAAGATGCCGAATGCGGTAATCGTCGTATTTGACGAATATCGTGCAAAAAACTGTCCAAGCCCGGATGGATTTCCCGTAATAATCTCTGTTGCGACCAGCGCCTCCCACCCTTCACCCAAACCGACGATTGATCCTGTAATCAACCCCGGAAGACTGATCGGAAGCAAAAAATGACGAACGTATTTCCATCCCCGCATCCCATACATCCTCGCCGCCTCTTCCCAATCGCGCTTCAACAGCTTTAACGAACTTAAAATGGAAAAAAAGATCGGCCAAATGACGGTGAGCACCAGAAAGAAAATGATCGTCGTGCTCGAAGGTCCCCACAGATATACCGCAAGCGGCATCGCCGCAAACGTCGGAAAACTTTGCAAGACATCAAAGAGCGGAAGCGCGATCAATGCGCGTTTGCCTCGAAAAAAAAGTATGGCCGAGATCCATGCGAAGACAACCGCAAAAAAATACGCGATGATCAACCGCGTCGACGAGACGAGTACGTCAACAAACAGTTCTTGCGTGTTTAGCCCCGCGAGGCGCGTAAAAACGAGGAGAAAAAGAAACGGCACGACGACAAACGCGAGCGTGACGAACACATGCCGCGCATTGATGTAAATACCCGCTTGTCGACGTTTCATCGTTCAACACGCGTATCATAGCATTTTCTGACCACTGATACGACATGCATCTATCACAAACAGAAGCTTGTCACGCGGTAACAAAAACGCAGGCGTATCATCACCCGCGCTTCGTGGCATATTTTTTCGTCGACTCTACGCCCCGTGGCACTTCTTGTACTTCTTTCCCGATCCGCACGGGCAAAGATCATTTCGTCCAACCTTGGAGGCATCAATATGCGTCTCTGGCGTCGCCGGACGTCCCACATTCGTAAACATCGCGTCACGAGACGGACTCGCGGGCTCGACCGGAGCTCCTTCAGCTATTTTTGCCGGTCCCTCAAGACGCACAACGCGTCCACCCGCCTGACGTTCTTCCGCCGCCGCTTGCTGTGCGAGCTGAATCCGGAAAACGGTTTGCACAATTTGCTTATCAATCAACGCCAGAAGCTCATGGAACAACCGATATGCTTCACGCTTGTATTCGACGAGTGGATCGCGCTGCCCATATCCCTGCAAGCTGATTGCTTTGCGTAGATGATCAATCGCATCAAGATGTTCGACCCACAGATCATCAACCGCACGAAGCTGAATCGCCTTTTCAACCTCCATCATGAGCGCCGCGTCCCCGATCCGTTCTTCCGTTTTGGTATACGCCTCGCGCGCGAGCGCCATGAATCCCTCAATGAGGGCCGTGCGCTTTGCCGCCACGTCTTCCTTCCCCTCCATATCGGTTACGACAAGCGCCACGCCGTCCATGCGCGTCGGATCAATTGCGAGAAGCCGCGCGAGAGAGGAGCGCATCTCGTCCATATTCCACTCCGACGGCTCTTCATCCGCGGTATACAGCATCACGAGCTGTTCGATATCGCGTTCAACGGCTTCGAGCGCGATCTTCTTGAGCGGACGCTCACCCTCCTGCGTCGCTTCGCGTGAAAGATCCAGAATATCACGTCGCTTTTTATAAATAACAGCACGATGCTTGTTTAGCACGTCATCGTACTCAAGCAGGTGTTTACGGATATCGAAGTTGTGCCCTTCAACTTTTCGCTGCGCGGATTCGAGCGCTTTGGACAAGAGACCGTTTTCAATCGCCTCATCATCCGGCACTTTCAAAAACTCCATGCGCGCTTTCATCTTGTCCGATCCAAAGATGCGCATCAGATCGTCATCCATCGAAACGTAAAACTGCGTCGATCCCGGATCGCCTTGACGACCCGCACGACCACGCAACTGGTTATCGATGCGACGCGATTCGTGACGTTCGGTTCCTAACACATGAAGACCGCCAAGCGCTCGAACCTCTTCGGCTTCTTTCGGATCCGGCGGATTCCCGCCGAGCAAAATGTCGACACCGCGACCGGCCATGTTCGTCGCAATCGTCACCGCACCTTTGCGTCCGGCTTGCGCGATGATCTCCCCTTCTCGCTCGTGGTTTTTTGCGTTCAACAGATTGAACGGGACACCTTCCGCTTTGAGCAGCTCGCCCAAAATTTCGTTCTTCTCAATCGACACGGTTCCAACGAGGATCGGCTGACCCGTCGCATGCCGCTCTTTGATTTCACGAACAACCGCTTTGAATTTTCCGAGTTCGTTCTTATACACGCGGTCGGAAAGATCACGACGCTGTGACGCCTTATTCGTCGGAATCGTGAGCACGTCGAGTTTGTAGATCTTATGGAATTCTTCCGCTTCTGTTGCCGCCGTTCCGGTCATGCCGGCCAGCTTCGTGTACAACCGGAAATAGTTTTGAAACGTAATCGTTGCCATTGTCACAGACTCACGCTGGATCGGCACACGTTCTTTCGCTTCGATCGCCTGGTGCAACCCCTCGGAATACCGGCGACCGATCATGAGACGGCCGGTGAATTCATCCACAATGATCACTTCGTTGTCTTTCACGACATAATCGCGATCGCGCTTGTAGAGCGCGTGCGCTCGCAACGCCTGTTCCAAATGATGCACCATCTTCATCCCGCCTTGGACGTACAAATTTTCAACGCCAAGCCATTGTTCGATTTTTGCGATCCCGGATTCCGTCAGCGTCGCCGCGCGAAGCTTCTCGTCAATTGCGTAGTCCGTTTTTTCTTCGAGTCGCGGAACGAGTTCGGCAAATCGATAATACAACTGCGCGGGCTCTTCGGCCGGCGCGCTAATGATGAGCGGCGTGCGCGCCTCATCGATCAAAATAGAGTCGACTTCGTCCACGATCGCGAAGTTGAGTTCGCGCTGCACCATGTCTTCGAGACGGCCCACCATGTTGTCACGCAGATAGTCAAAGCCGAATTCATTGTTCGTCCCGTACGTGATGTCTGCGGTATACGCCTCTTGTCGGCTCACCGGACGAAGATAATCCATGTCCACGCGGAATGAACCAGTCTCGTCACGCAATTCATCATGCTGCGGCTCTGCTTTAAACGCAGGATCGTATCGGAATCCGCCATCATGCTGGATACACCCCACCGTGAGACCAAGCGCGTGATACACCTGCCCCATCCACACCGTGTCACGTCGCGCGAGGTAATCGTTCACCGTCACCACGTGAACGCCTTTTCCGGTGAGCGCATTCAAATACACCGCCGCAACGGCGGTAAGCGTCTTCCCTTCTCCGGTGCGCATTTCCGCGATCATGCCCCGATGCAGCGCGATCCCTCCCATGAGCTGAACATCGTATTGTCGCTGTTTCAAAACACGACGCGACGCGTCACGCGCGACGGCAAACGCCTCCGGAAGAAGATCATCCAACGCCTCCCCTTGTTCCAATCGTTTCTTGAATTCCGCGGTCTTCGCGTACAGCTCTTCGTCCGACAAGCTTTGTATTGACGGCTCAAGCGCTGCAATGCGTCCGATAACGGGCTTCAGCGTGTTGATCTCTCGTTGATTTGCATCGCCAAAAATGCGTCCCAGAATACTCATAGATGTGGAACGATCTTAGCGGAAAACACGATTTTGGACAATCCCCGACTTATTTCTCGCGACGTTCATCCATCATGCGTTCTTTTCGCTGTGCAAGCGTTTCGCGCAAGTGATCCTTCACCTTATCAATCGCCTTGTATAAATCCTCGGCCTCGCGTTCTACGCGCAACACCTCGCCCGTCACCTCAACATTCGCCGCGCACGTAAAAATATCCCCCTTTTGATGATGACTGGTTTCCATGCCGACCGTAAGGTCGATTTGAAGGATATCTGACGCAAATTTCTCAAGCGCGCCAAACTTGTCTTCCGCGTACTGGCGAATTGCTGGCGTGAGCTCCATTCCGGTCGCTCGAATATTGATAGTCATATGCATCTATCGTATCCCCCACGCTGTCCCGTTTCAAGAAAAAAAACCCGGCGAACGCCAGGCAAGAGACACGCTCCGCGCATCTAGTCAATCCTCTGCAAGATTGTCCGTTTTCGCTCGCGGACAAGCTGACCGTTCGGCATAAGGGACGATGGATCCGGCTCAAGAGCAACAGGAAGCTCTCGAGCATGCTCATCGCTCCACCGATACGAGCACGCGCGATACGCCTTGTGATACTCCGGTAATGCATCGCCGACACAGACGATGATCGAGCGCGCTATCGGCTCAACCTCAATCCATGTGCCGTCGATACACAGCTGAATGGGACAACGATCCAAACGGATCGCGACGAGAAACGCAAAGAGCACGTCTTCCGTGTTCGCGACCTTCGCATACCGCACGAGATGCGGCGCAAGGGCGAGCAACACGTCATACGAGAGACGACGGAGCAGATGTGTCGACATCTCCTCGTTCAGAAAGATGCGAACTGCGCGTCGTTGTTTTAATACCTCACAGAGTTGCGCCGGATCGAACCGGTTCACCCAAGGAATCTGCCGCAAGAGATCCTCACGATCCATTCATCACCTCCGTTTGTGGCCAGAATGAAATACCACGCACAACGAAAAAAATCTAGATCAAATCATTCCGCTCATGCGCGAATCATTCGCTTCATCGATCAAATCCAACGTACTGAACCTCGTCTTGCAACAAGAGACCCAGCCTGTCTCGTACATTCATTTTTATGATGCTCGAGAGCTGAATCACGTCGCTCGCCCGCGCACCACCAAGATTCACCAAAAAATTCCCGTGTACCGGCGAGACCTGTGCCTTGCCAATCGTCTTCCCCTTGAGACCGAGCTGATCAATCACCCATCCAGCAGGAATTCGCTTCGCAGCGAGCATCTCCGGAGGAATTGCTAGCTCACGTTTCGCCGTCTCCAAAACGGATTCATCTTGATACGCAATATTCTTAAACAAGCATCCGGCCGTAAATGCCCCTTGCGGCTGCGTGTCTTTCCGCTTTGCCATGATCTCTTCGAGCTTTTGCTGCGCCGCCGCCGAATCACCTTCGTGCAGCGCGAGCGTCACATCCAAAATAACGTGCGGCTCACGCTTAAACATACTTTCTCGATACCCGAACTCACACGCATCGCCGGTTAACACGACGTCGCGCTGTTCACGAACTGTATACGCATGCACGGATTCCACAACGTCCTTCATCTCGCCCCCAAAACATCCCGCATTCCCATACACGGCGCCGCCGATCGTACCCGGAAGTCCGACGCCCCATTCAAATCCGACAAGTCCGGCACGAACGGCGTTCTTTGCAATAACCCCACTCAAACATCCCGCATCCGCGATGATCCGCGTGCCTTCGATACGAACCGCGCGGCTCGCCGCCTGGATCAATACGCCCTCATATCCCTCATCAGACACGAGCATATTCGACCCACCACCGAACACGTACCACGGAATACCCACCTTCGTTGCCGCATGAACCGCCGCAAGAAGTTCTTCCGACGAATTAGCCACCACGAATAACCGCGCCGGCCCGCCGATTTTGAGATACATCTTTGGCGCGATCGGCTCGTCTCGTCGTGCAGACGGGATCACAGCGAGATACGCATCAATATGTTCTTGCGTGAGTGGAGTCATACGTTTGCGCGAACGGCACCGTCGATATCACCGGCGCCCATGCAGATGACGATATCGCCGGCGGCGGCAAGTTCAAGGACTCGTCGTACCGCCGTGGTCGGATCCGCCGCGTATTCGACCGTCCGCGTCACACCGCGATCCGCATCGTGTCGCACCACCGCATCCACGAGATCATGCGACGAAACATCCGCATCTTCCTTCGCATCACGACCTGCAACGTCATAAATTTCACACAATACAAGAACGTCTGCTGCATCGAACGACGGAACAAAATCCAAAAAGAGACTCTTTGTTCGATTCCGATGATGCGGCTGAAAACACAACAGGACGCGTTGATGTGGAAACGATTCCTTCGCCGCGCTCACGGTTTCCATGACCGCCGTCGGATGATGGCCGTAATCCGAATACACGCGTGCGCCGGCATGCTCACCAACAAACTCGAACCGTCTCCAGATTCCGGTGAACGCCTCAAGAGCCGCCGCTTCATCGGGATAGCTCACACCCATCTCCCGCGCGAGCAAAAACGCTCCAGCAGCATTCATCGCGTTAAAATGACCAGGAATTGAAAGATTAAACCGATACGTCGTTCCCGGTTGTTCCACGGTAACCACACGATGCACCTCTTGTTGCGTGCTCGACACCATCCACATCTCCCCACCCGTCGCCTCATCACCAAACGGAATGATGCGAATCCCGCGCGACACGAGCGATTCCCGCTCTGTCTCGATGAGCCGTGCAATGCGTTCGTCCGAAACGTTCGCAACAACAACGCCGCCGTCACGCACCTGCGTCACAAGCTCATGGAAGGCAGAAATGAGCGCCTCAATGCCACGAAAGACGTCCGTGTGATCGAGTTCCAAGTTGTTCAGGATCACGCCGTCGGGATGAAACTCCAAAAAATGCCGAGCGTATTCATCGCCTTCGACAACAAAGAGATCCGACGCTCCCGGTCGCAAGTTTCCTTCTGGAAAACCGGGGACTTTACTTCCGACGACGACCGTTGGATTCAAACCTGCACGCTCGAGAATCAATCCAAGCAATGCCGTCGTCGTACTTTTGCCATGCGTCCCCGTGACGACATACGTCTTTGCATTCGTGAACCATTCACCGAGAAACGTAAAATTCGTCATCTCCGGAATCTGCCGCGCTGCCGCAGCCATACGTTCAACGTTTGTCGCTGGCGCCGCAGACGTATAAATCAGCAACTCACAGTCCGCGGGGATATGCTCTGCGGATTCTCCAATCGAAATAGATGCCCCGCGTTCCGCGAGAAGTTTCGTCTGTTCACTCTCGACGACATCCGATCCGGACACCTTCACGCCCGCCGCGAGTAAGAGCTTCCCAACCGCACTCATATTGATCCCGCCCGCACCAACAAGATGGACGGATTTCACCTGTGAAACAGTCATATCGCCAAGGGTACGCGATTTTGTAAAAAAAGAAAAACGTCATTGCCTATTCACGTTCGAGCCCGTACCATCTTGCCATGCCAACATTTGACCAACTCCGGAAACAAGATCCGGACATCCTCGCGCTTCTCGAAGCAGAAACAACGCGACAGCAAGACGGTCTCGAGCTCATCCCGTCTGAAAATCATACGTCCGCGGCGGTACTTGAAGCGCTCGCATCGACGTTGAGCGATAAATACGCTGAAGGATATCCGGGTCGGCGCTACTACACCGGCAACGAGGTTGCGGATAAGGTCGAGAGTCTCGTGCAAGACCGCGCAAAGAAGCTCTTCGGCGTTCCGTACGCAAACGTTCAACCATACTCCGGCAGCCCGGCAAACCTCGCCGTGTATCTCGCACTTCTTGAGCCGGGTGATACCTTCATGGGTCTCGACCTGCTTGCGGGTGGACATCTCACGCATGGCTGGAAATACAACGCCACAGCAAAACTCTGGAAGAGCGTCCCGTATCACCTGAACGCAGATGGATCCTTTAACTTCGATGAGATTCGAGCGCTCGCGCACGAACACAAGCCGAAGGTGATCTGGTGCGGCGGTACGGCCGTTCCGCGCGCCATCCCGTTTGCGGAATTCGCGAAGATCGCGGATGAGATCGGTGCGTATCTCGTTGCAGACATCTCGCATATCGCGGGTCTCGTGGCGGGAGGCGCCCATGAGAGCCCGGTCGCCTACGCGCATCTCGTCACGACAACGACGCATAAAACACTTCGCGGTCCTCGCGGCGCCATGATTCTCGCAACCGACAAAGGGCTCGCAAAAGATCCGGAACTCGGCACGAAGATCGATAAAGCAATCATTCCCGGTCTGCAAGGCGGACCGCATCTGAATACCATTGCCGGCATTGGTGTCGCGCTATCCGAGGCCATGTCGCCTGCATTTCAGACATATGCGGCATCGGTCGTATCAAACGCCGCCACACTCGCATCCGCGCTCATTGAACACGGATTCACACTCGTCTCGGGTGGAACGGACAACCATCTCATCTTGATCGACCTTACGCCATCGGGAGCAGGTCGCGGAAAATTTTTCCATCTCGCGCTCGAGCGCATCGGCTTGTACGCAAACATGAACACCGTGCCGAATGACCAAGGCTCCGCGCTCTTTCCGTCCGGTCTTCGCATCGGTACGCCCGCCGCAACATCACGCAGCATGGGAACGGAAGAAATGAAGATGATCGCGAACTGGATCCATCGCGTCGCAGACCATCTCAAAGAACAGCACATGCCGACAGACAAAGATGCTCGAAGTACAACGATGAAAGAGTTCGCCGCGTCGCTTGCATCCGATCCGTTCTACCCAACACTTCGCGAGGAAGTTCGTGCGCTCTGCAATCGCTTCCCGATTCCCGGCGTGTAAACCATCCGAAAACAGAGACCACGCATGGTCTCTGTTTGATAAAAAGAAAGAACACCCGTAAAGGTGTTCAAGTGAACGCGGTATCTGCACCGCGTGTGAAGAAAAGGAACGAGGACGTACCAAGAGGAGGAGAAACGTGTACCAAGCCGGCTCGTGGGAGGGGGTACCCAAACCGCACCCGAACCACATCTCTCCCTGACTGCGGAATCCGCCGCGCAGACTCTTAATACTCCCGGAAACGTGTTGCTCGATACGCCCGGAGGACCTACCAAGTCGACAGGCGCTTCACAACACGTCTCACCGGATTCGATAGCGTTTGATTGCGAGGTCAACCACTATCCGCCGCCTCACGAGGAACCATTCCCCGATGAGGCGAGTCTCAAAGATCTAGAACCTATATAGCAGAAGCAGCCTGCCTCGTCAAGCCGTCACGAGGCGGACTGCATCATGCGTGGCACCGTGAGACCAGAACCGCGTTTGTTGCGGTCGATCCCATGCAGCACCACCTCTCGTCGCCCACGGCAATACCGCAGGACGAGGGCGTGGCGCCAGGCCTCACCGCCGCGAGCAGGGGCATTCACCCCGTAGCCCGCGACGATATACCCCGGCACCTTCTCGTAGTCGATGTCCCGGATCATCTCCGGGAACATCCACGCGGCGACGAGCATCTCGTCGGCGAGCGACGTCGCGTCGCGCACCGCGATGACGCTCTCATGCTCTTGGTGCGCGCCCAGATCCGCGAGGATCCAGTCGACGCAGGGGTGGTGCGTGTGATTTCCGTTCAGGAGCGCGATTCCGCCCTCCGAACAGAGATGTTCCCAACACCACACACCGCTCGCACTGAAGATGCGCCGGATGTGCGCGAGGTGCGCCTCATACGTCGAGGAGACGCCCTTGTCTCCCTCGCCGAAACGGACGCGGAGCAGCCGAAAGGCACGCTTGCCCTTCGGCCATGCCGGCGCCGTCGCCTCGAGGCGCGTGAAGTCCGCCTCGGTCAGTCCCCACTTCTCCTCGTCGTTGGCACGACGGAGAGCGGTGAGCTGCGCGTCGACGGACATCTCATAGGGATTCTTCATCGCCTCCGCCACCGCGCGCTTGTACTCGCGCGCGGCGTTGATCATGACCTCGACCATTCGAGGATCATGACTCATGTCCCCCGCGAGTTCCGGGGGGATATTGATCGTGAGCTGCGTGAGCGACTCGTCCATGCAGTCATCCTTTCTTTGTGCCGTCGATACCCGCTTTCTGCGAATCAATCGCATGAACGGTTTTCGATGTTAAACACGGCCTGCTAGAGCCCATGGCTGAGCCCCAAAACGCCGTGTTCAACGCAATGACATATAAAAAGAACATGCAATAATAGCACGTTTTTACGAAATTGTCAATCTAGGTTGTCGTGACTTTTTTTCGGTTTTCCCGTATTCTCTGCGCCATGCAACGCATCGACGGAAAAGCCATCGCAAACCGCATCCAGCAGGAGGTTCGCGAATCCATCACCACAAGCGGACTTCATCCGCGTTTTGGAGCTCTTCTCGTCGGCGACGATCAAGCGTCACACATCTACGTCAATCGCAAAGAACGCATCTGCGCCGAGGTTGGTATTGAGACAGACATTCGTCGCCTCCCTGCGGAGACAACGGACGATAAACTGCTCTCGATCATCCATTCCTGGAACACGGATGAGACGATCGACGCCATTCTCGTTCAAGTCCCCCTTCCGCCGGGACACGACACGGACGCCATCATCGCCGCGATTGATCCACGAAAAGACGCCGATGGATTTCATCCAACAAATAATGCCGCGCTCCTCGCCGGCGAAGGGACGATTTTTCCCCCGGTTCATGAAGGCGTGTTACGGCTCATCGCCGAAACCGGTCGCGATATGCGTGGCGCAAAAACCGTCATCCTTGCGAACTCGGACATCTTCAGCGCACCGCTTCGTCATCTCCTGGAACGCGCCGGTGCGTTCGTCACGGTGTTCAATCCAGATGATTTCGTTCCCTCGGTCGTAAAAGACGCCGACATCATTGTGATCGCCGTTGGTCGCCCAAAATTCCTCACACGCGATCTCATCAAATCTGGTGCGGTTGTTATCGACATTGGAACAAATCGAACCTCCGACGGTCGTGTCGTCGGCGATGTTGATGCCGAACAGGTAAGCGACATCGACGGCTGGCTCTCTCCGGTTCCGGGCGGCGTTGGGCCATTGACCATCGCCCTCCTGACAAAAAATATTTTTGAACTTGCGCAACGACGGCGCGGGATCTACAGCACGCGTCCTTCGCCAAGCATAGACTGAAGAGCTCGTCGTCGAAGATGAAACGCGACCAAACAAATCGCGCAGGATTCAAGAATCAATTGAACAACGATTTCTGGCGACACGATCACCGCGGCGCCTGCGTCTGAAAGCAGGAATCCATACCCTGCATACACCAAAATAAAACACGCGACGTGAAACGCCACGAGCATAATTGCATCACGACGCTCGGGTGTGCGATGCACGAGCGCAACGAATGTGCAGCCGACCGTCACAAGCACGCCAATCGCCCATCCAACGATCTGCATCACGATGGACGGCGTCGTTTGCGGTAAGACAAACGCAAGGATAACGACGAGCACGAAGAACTCTGCGAAAATGTTGAAGATTGAAATAGCGAGGTAGCGATGCCACATACGTCACTAGTGTACACCCCACGACACCAGACGTTGAATCCACACACCGGCAAACAAGCATGCCGCAAGAATGGGAACGAGCGTGCTCCAGATCCATCGCGGCCGCTTGCCTGATCGATGCATCGCGACATACGCAGCAATGGAAATCAAAAACGCGTTCGACGCGCTGAATAACGCACCGACCACATCAACGGTTCGGAAGAAATCACGGCTCAAAAACAAAAACAACACGAGCGGCGCTCCTAACGCGAGTGAAGATGCGACCCACGATCGCCACCGAAGATCGTACACATACATCGATCGAAGATCATACGCTGTCGTGAGATACGACGTTGCAACGGCAAAAAACCCGAAGAGCGGAAGAAGCCACGAGACTCCCGCCGGAAGGATCCGCACGATCGCCGTCGCTGACCCCAACTGCCCGTCATGTGTCGCGGCAAGATATACGCCGACGCCGAACACCCAGGTAAGAAGCGCTGTCAACGCGGATGACAACAACGTCACGCGGCGCGTCACATGAAGACGTTTTTCGGCAAGCTCGTACACTTCGGGAATAACCGTGAGACCGGAAAGCGCGAAGACAAAGATTCCAAGCCCCGCCGTCGCTTCTGACCAGTGTGCCTCAAACGGAATCGGTTGCCGGATGAACACGCAGGCGATGCCTGCAATCAGAGCCATGGATCCGACCTCAACCCACGTCATGATGGATTCAACACGAGACATGGCACGCAATCCGGTAAGCACCGTGAGCGCACCCGCGCCCCAAAACAATACCTGCCATCCAAATACACCAACGACATGAACCGTTGAGCCGAGAAGGGCGTATAAAAATTCTCCGCCAAGGATGATGTACGCCAAATTCGCACCCATGAGATGAAGCGCGTGACTCATCGTTGTGAGATGCTCCATCGTTCCACCGAGCACATGCCCCACATATCCGGGCAATCGATGTCGTCCCGAATCACGTGCGATCACTTCGACAAACAACAGATGCGAGCACGTTACGAGTGCGGCGACAACCCAAAAGACCAGCGTCCCGGTTACAAGGCCCATGCGCGAAAACACGAGCGGAACGCCAAAAACCCCCGCACCGATAATCGTGCCGACCAGGAGAAGAAACGCGGAAAGAAACGAGGACCGTGTGCGTAACATCTGGAAAAGTATACCATTATTCGGCCTTGCAGACCGACACCGAGAACGATAAGGTCTTCCCGTATGTCGACGTTGGAGAAACTCACACCGCAAAATCTCGAAGCGGAACAGTCGCTTCTTGGTGCGCTCCTGCTCGATAAAGACGCGATTATCAAGGTTGGCGACCGCGTCACGTCAGAAGATTTTTACGCGGATAAACACCGCGCGATCTTCGAGGCGATGACGGAACTGTACCGCAAGCACGAACCTGTCGATCTTCTCTCGCTCTCCAACCGCCTCGCGGAACGCGACGACCTTGAGCGCATCGGTGGACGTGCATACCTCATTCAGCTCACGAACAGCGTTCCAACGGCGAGCCACATCGTCCATTATGCGGATATCGTCCAAAAAAAGGCGACGCTCCGACGTTTGCTGAACGCTGCAGCAGACATCTCCGCGCTTGGGTACGAGCAAAACGAAGACGTGGAAGACGTGCTCGACCAAGCTGAACAAAAACTCTTTAACGTCTCTAGACGATTTTTGAAAGCGGGGTTCACACCGATTCATTCCATTCTCGATACGGCGTTTGAACGCATTGACGAAGTCCATCGCGAAAAAGGAAAACTACGCGGCGTGCCAACGGGATACACCGATCTCGATAGCCTGTTATCCGGCCTTCAGCGCAGCGACTTGATCATTCTTGCCGCACGTCCTGCGTGTGGAAAAACGTCATTCGCACTCGACCTCGCGCGCCATGCCGCCGTTAAAGCACGCATGCCTGTCGGCGTATTTTCGTTGGAAATGAGTAAAGAGCAACTTGTCGACCGTATGCTCTGCGCCGAAGCCGGCGTGGATCTATGGAAGATGCGCTCCGGTCATTTGTCCGATTCCGGTCCGCACGATGATTTCACACGCATCTCCCACGCACTCGGCATCCTCTCTGAAGCGCCAATTTACATCGACGATTCGGCAAGCGCGAATATCATGGAAATTCGCACAAAGGCACGACGCTTGCAGATGGAGAACGGCCTTGGACTGATCGTCATCGACTACTTACAACTCATGGAATCTCGCGGTGGTGGCAATAACCCCGACAACCGCGTGCAAGAAGTGACTGAAATTACGCGTGGTCTCAAATCCATTGCCCGTGAGCTCAACGTACCGGTTCTCGCGCTCTCGCAGCTCTCCCGTCAGGTCGAATTACAAAAACCCGCCATCCCCCGCCTCGCCCACCTTCGTGAATCCGGCTCCATCGAACAAGACGCTGACATCGTGCTTTTCATCTATCGAAAAGCCGCTGACCGTAACTACCGCATTGAAGATCTTTCACCTGAAGAACGAAACACGGCCGAAATCCATGTCGCAAAACATCGCAATGGCCCAACCGGCGTCGTAAAACTCTTTTTCGACGCGTCGCGCGCAAGCTTCCGAAATCTCGCGAGACAACAAGGCGCACCACAACTCGCGCCCGCAGGCGGCGCCCCTGCGCTCGGCGAAGGCGCGCCTGGACCAGAGCCATTTGATCCAAATACGCCAATTACAACCACAAACACCGTCTCATGACTTTTTCATGGGAATTGTGTAAGCTTCTTCCCAACATATGTTCTCCAAACTCAAACAATTCAAGGATATTCGCGATAAGGCAAAAGCCATCCAACAGGCGCTCGGACAAGAGCATGTTGAAGGCACCGCCGGATGGGGAAAAGTAAAAGTGACCATGGACGGCAATCAGCGCGTCACGAACATTTCCATTGATCCGGAACTGATGAATGACGCCACAAAACTCGCTGCAACCATCAAGGACGCGTGCAATGACGCAATCGAAAAAGTGCAAAAGCTCATGGCTTCCAAGCTCAAAGACCTTGGCGGACTTGATCTCGCAGAAGACATGAAGGACATGATGGGCAAATCATGAGCCGCATTCCCCCCGCTATTCGAGATGCCGCCGCGGAATTCGACGGCTTGCCAGGCGTAGGTCCTCGCGCCGCTCTGCGATACGCTTACTGGCTCGTTACGTTGCCAAAAGAACGCATTCGCCGATTTGCCCAGGCGATGCTGGCGTTATCGCAAACCGTCATGCGTTGCAACGTGTGTGGCATGTGGACAGATCAAGAAACCTGCGCAATCTGCCGCGATCCCGCACGCGACCGGAGCCAACTTTGTATCGTTGCCACAAACCAAGACCTGCAAGTCATCGAAGAATCTGGCGCGTTTAAGGGCGTGTATCACGTGCTTGGCGGGTTACTAGATCCCATTGAGGGACGGACGCCGGAAACCCTCGCGATTGCGAATGCACTACAGCGACTGCGCGCGCCAGACTCACCGATTCGTGAGCTCATCCTTGCATTTGACCCTGATGTCAACGGAGACACCACGGCGCTTTTTTTGCTCAATCAACTTAAAGGTCTCCCGATTACCGTCTCTCGCCTCGCAAGAGGGCTTCCATCCGGAGCCCAAATTGAATATGCTGATGGTGCAACGGTGGCTGATGCGTTGGCGAATCGACGCAACACCACATCATAGACATCCGTCAGTCGGAGGACGTCATGAACGCCATATGCCCTTTTTGTGGTGCAATACTGGATGAGGAACAGCAGTGTAAAAAACCGGAGTGCGCCGCCATGCGCGCCGGAGCCCGTCGACGGATGATTCCATCGACCTCGACGGGCAAACCACGAATCCCGCGGAGCACAACTCCGCCCTCCTCACGACGACAGATCGGAGAGGAGAAAAAGCCTGAGTCCGAAGAAAAAAAGGAATAACAAAAGAATGATAGATCCAACTTCTTCCTGACGCTCCGGCACACCGGAGCGTTTCTCTATACAGAAAAACCGCCCTTAGGCGATTTACCGCTGGCAAGATCCCTCGACGTCGCTCGGGATGAAAATCGAAAAAACCGCCCTTAGGCGATTTTTCCGATTTTCACTTTCGTAAACGGCTGGCGGTGACCGACGCGACGGCGATAGCGGCTCTTCGCCTTGTACTTCACAACCTCGATCTTCGCAGCGCGGCCGTGAGAAACAACTTCGCCATCAACGGTCTTCGAAAGCGTAGGCGCGCCTACATCCATCTTGGATCCGTCGGCTTCCGCCATGAGCAGGACCGGAAACGAAACCTTGGCACCGGCCTCGGCCTCGAGTTTTTCAACGGTCAACACGTCGCCTTCTTTGACGACATACTGCTTTCCACCAGTCTGAATGACGGCAATCATAGTGCCGGGATAATACAGAATTACGGTAATACTGTCAACATTGACAAAAATCCAAAAAATCGCTAAAGCTAGCACCGTTCCTACCACACCCAAGAAGGAGAAACGATGGACGTCGCTCTTTTTGCTGCCATACGATCATTAAAAGCCGCCATCATCCTTGGAGGCGACATCAAGGCATCGGACGATCCGCGCGATCGAAACGGCCTCGGATGGAAGTCGCTCGAACACCTCGAGACGGGGTTGGCTACCTATCCCGTGCCGAGCTACGAACGCGTCCTCGCGGCCGTTGAGCTCTGGAAGATCAATCCACGCATCATGCTGATTGTCTCCGGCGGGCTCGCGAACCCCGAACAATCGCCACGGCCTCGCCCAGCGATTTCGACGGTTATGGCCACGGAACTCGGGCTCCTCGGCGTACCGAAGGATCGGATCATCGAAGAGAACCAGTCGGGAGACACCGTCCAACAACTGGAGCGCTGCACTGACATCACAGACCAGTACGGTCTGGAGGATGCCGACATTGGCATTCTCACGTTGAGCTATCACATTCCACGCGTCGCGGCGATCCTGCACGCGCTCCGGTATGAAAAGGACATGCAAACACCCTCGCTCGAAGACGTGCGACTCCTTTCGGTCGAGCGCGTCCTTTATCACGCGGATACTATCCGCACTCTCTCAACAGAGGACGCAAAAAAATGGCAGCCCCACTTCAAGGAGCTGTACGAGCATCCAAGCATACAACAAGCGATCGTGAATGAGGCATTCGGTACGGCGCAAATCCTCTGCGGACACTCGCCGCGCCGACCGCATCCATACCGCGGTCTTCCAGATCCGCTCCTCCTGCTCGAGGGAGAAGAAGAGTAGCGCTTCCTCTTCCATCAACCTACCTCAACCTGTCTCTGACAGGTTTTTTCTTTAGGGAAGCAACAGCCGTACCCCTTCTTCGATTCCGAGCTGCTTCGCTCGTCCCGCGTTGATCTCGAGAACCTGATCCGCCTTTGCGTGCGGGACATGCGTCTCCGGCACAAGTGAACCGTCCGTTGGAGGCTGAAGCGTCGCGATATCTACAACGCGACCGTCACGGAGCCAAATGATGTCGAGCGGAAAAAGCATGTCTTTCATCCAAAACGGATACACGCCAGCTTCCGAAAACGCAAAGAGCATCCCTTCTTCTGTTGCAAGCGGCGCATGCCCGCTCAACCCCTGCGTTCGTCGCGCATCCGTATCTGCAATCTCAAGACGAAATGACGTTATATCCACTACACGCGCTTCATGCGAAGCCGCAGGAGTCGCCCGCAACCAAAATAAACTACCTGAAACAGCGAAGAACAGCATCACGAACAGCGCGCCCGCCGCCGCACGGTGTCGATGCTCGATATGATGATGCGCTGCCGTGGCATGATGAGATGTTCGTTTCTTCATACATTACGACGTTTTCCGGTGAGCGAGACGCTGAGCGACCAACGAGGCAGCAATCGTACATGCCGCCAATGCGCACACAAGAAACAATTTTCCACGCGTCTGAACACTTAATGCCATCATACCGGCAACACACGAAACCGCCCAGAGCGTATACACGACACGACGATGCGGAATGCCCGCCCGCAACAATCGGAAATGCAAATGCGTATCATCGCCCTTCCACGGCGCGACTCCACGAGCAACCCGACCCGCCATCACAAAAACCGCATCCACCAACGGAATCGCAAGCACCGCAAGTGCGACAGCAACCTTCGCGCTAGAGACGATGGAGAGAAATCCGAGTGAAAACCCCGCGATCGTGCTCCCCGCTTCTCCCAAAAACTGCTTCGCCGGATGAACATTGCGCGGCAAGAACCCCAAAAATCCCCCTCCGATTGCAGCAGCGAGCATCGTCACCGCCGGCTGATAATACGTCGGAGAAAGCGTCAACGCGCCGACCATTGCCGAACCGATAACCGCCATGCCGGAGACAAGCCCATCCAGCCCATCTAGCAATTTCGTCGCATATGTTGCCGCCACAAGCCATGCGAGCGTGAGCACATCCGCCGGAAGCGACAACGGACCAACATGCCACCGCACAAGCGGATACGCGCCACCAGAAAGGCTCGTAATCTGCACGATTCCCGTCCCTGTTCCGATCACAACAAGCGCCGCAAGTATCGGAAACAGAATCTGAACAGAGGGCGGAAGCGGCCAGCGATCGTCGATCAATCCGCCAACGCACAGCAGCGCGAGCGCGATGCCGAATCCGATAAGCTGCGTCGGTCGAATATCGTACGAAAAAAATGCGCCCCCTGCGGCAATCGCGCCCATAACCGCGAGGATGCTGCATGCGATCCCCAATCCACCCCACAGCGGGATCGGCTTCGTATGAATCTTCCGTCCTCCCGTTGGCGCATCAACCGCATGCAAACGCACCGCCGCCCACGACGCGACGTGCGCGCAAAGATACGAACACCCCGCCGCACAGGCGACGATCGAAATGCACAAGAGTATGAGGAGATCTTGAGGCATGACTATAGAGACGGGGCTTTATCGACGCGGAGCGTTCCGTCCTCTTGAAGCACAACCGTATCACGTCGACCAACGCGTCCTCGCAAGAGAAGATCCGCAAGGGCGTTATCGAGACGATCCTGGATCACACGTCGTAACGGGCGTGCGCCGAACAACGGATCAAAACCCGCTTTCGCCAGTGCTTCAACCGCGGCGTCTTCCGCGCGGAAAAAGATGGACTTTTCCGCAAGACGCGAACCGACCGCGCGCACCATAAGCCATGCGATTTGCACGACCTCATCCAATGTCAACGGCTTAAAGACGATGATGCCATCAAAACGATTCAAGAATTCCGGTCGGAACAACGATTTCAGCTCTCGCTCGATAAGCTGCGTTTTGACTTGATCCATCGAGGTCCCCTTCGCGACTTCAGACTGGATAAATGACGTACCAGCATTCGACGTCATGATAACGACCGTATTCGTAAAATCAACCGTCCTCCCCACGCCATCTGTCAACCGACCATCATCCATGACCTGCAAAAACAAATTCAAAATATCTGGATGTGCTTTTTCTACCTCATCGAGAAGCACGATCGTGTATGGAGACGTCCGTACCGCTTCCGTCAACAAACCACCTCGCTCATCCCCCGGCGCGCCAATCATCCTTGCAACGCTTGATTGATCTTGATATTCCGACATGTCCAAACGAACCATCGCCGCCTCGCTTCCAAAGTATTCGGCCGCAAGCGTTTTCGCAAGTTCCGTCTTTCCGACACCTGTCGGCCCAAGGAAGAGTAAATTCACGATCGGTCGATGTCCTTCGCGCACCTCAGCGCGCGCACGCCGCATCGCCTGCGCAACAGCAACCACCGCTTCATCCTGGCCAATCACACGACCGTGCATCCGTTCTTCCAAATGCAATAGTTTCTCCCGTTCATCCGCAGTAAGCGTCTCTACCGGGATACCCGTCTTTTCACGCACCACATGCGCGACGTCATCCGCGAGCACTTCCGCTCCTTCTCCACGCGCCGTTCGCGCGTACACGGACGCCTCACGCAACACGTTCAACGCACTCTCAGGCGGCGCAACATCCTGAACAAATCGCGTGCCGAACGCCGCAGCCTTCTCCAGCGCCGCAAAAGAAACAAACACCTTCTGCTGATACTCAATCAACCTGCTTTTCGCCATGAGAACACGAAGCGTGCCATCCGCATCTGGAGGCTCAATCGTAACGCGAACAAGTTTTGCGGCAAGAGATCGTCGTTCCATGTACGTCGTCCACGCGGACGGCGTTGTTGTCGCAATCGCAATGAAGTATCCCTTTGACAGCTCTGACGCGAATATCTCCGCAAGATCCATCGGTCCCGTTCCCCCTCCAACAAGCGCCTCAATCCCTTGAACAGCCAAAATGATATTGCCTGACATCGCGACTTCGTGAAGCATCCCCAACAGACGTTCCGCAGCAAATCCCGGATCACCGGAGGAAACCACCTGTGCGAGATCAACGGACACGAGGCGACGATCAAATAATTCCGGCGGAACGTCTTCCTCCACCATGCGACGCGCAAGCTCTTCAATCAGAGCCGCCTTTCCGACACCCGTCTCGCCAACAAGCACGACAGAACGTCTCCCGCTTTCAATCGCTTGCAAGATAGATGCCATTTCACGCTCTCGACCGACAAGAGGTGCGAGATATCCTTGCCGTGCCGCGAGCGTCACATCCTCGCTCCATCGATCCAAAAGCGGCGTTTGCTGTGCCGTCATCGCGCGATTCATGCTCGTTGAGGGTTTCAGCTGCGCAAGCGCGATGAATCGTCGATGATCATCCCGCATTTTTTCTTGCAACCGCACCCACTCTCCGACACGTTGAACATGCTCCGTGGGGAATCCAAGCTGATCGAGCACCTCCTGAAGACGCGGACTATCGGCAAAGGACTGCAAAAAAATTTCCATGACCTCAACATGTCGCCGTCGCGCTTCGCGAGCCGACGCATAGGAAAGCGCGAGAACCCGCTTCGTTTCTTTTGAGAGATATGGCGCTTCATCACCTCCTACTGGATGCGCAACCATGAGACGCGCAAGTGGTCCTTTCACGGCATCGAATCGCATGCCGAGCCGACGCATGAACAGCCCTCCCGATCCCGTCGTGAGCGCCGCGGAAAACAGCATGTCCGGTTCTACCGCCGCTCGTTTCAGATCGCGTGCAATCTGATACGCCGCCTCAACAACACTCACCGCCTCATCGGAAAAATACGGTTCAATTTCAAATCGATGATTCGCTCGCTGCGCGGCCTTCGCGTCATGAAGCTCCGCATCTCGCACGGAAATACCCCACACAAGCAACGATTTACGATCTGACGAGTATTCTGCAAGGCGGTAGATCAAGAAGCACACGAGAAACCACGCGATCCAAAACCATGTGATCGCCGGTTGACCAGATGTGAGAAGCGCAAACACGGAACCGTCGAATGTCTCTCCACGAAGCACGAATGTTGCAATGGGATATCCGATCAAGCCAAGGCAAAGCAACAGGAGTGCGAGATGAAGCACCGCGTGCACGATGCGCCGCGCCTTTCGAATCGCAATCGTGACGTCATCAACGCGCTCGCTCCACACCAAGAATCCGTCCGGCGATGCAACGCCAATTCCGGCACCGCCACAGACCTTGCACGTGACCGAACGAACCGGATCGCCGCCGCACGCGGAACACACAATCGCCGTTGGAGGAGCTGCGTTTTTCGAGGTCATACCTGGGGCGAAAATCCGCGAACAATATTCGTAAGTGCAAAAAAGAAAAATGCGATCGGCGCCACAAGCCATACGAGCACGCCGCATCCGTACACGATCGCTTCAACGACCAACGCGACACCGCGCGCAACCAGGACAACGAAACGCATCACAACACTGACAAGCCGTCCCGTCAGATCATGCTGCCCATACATCGGTACAAAAAAATTCCGAATCCAGATCGCAAACGCGTAGCTTCGAATGCGATACGCTAATGTGGAATGCGCCGCACGAACAACGTTCAATAATCCGGTTGAGTACCACCAGACAGGAAACCACGCGACGCTTCCCGCAAGGTCGAAGATCAAGAGACGCGCCACCGCACCAACACGCGATGTCATACGCAAATTATACCATAAACAACATTCCCCGGACACGCGCTGCCGGGGAATGTGTATTCGGATATTTCAGCCAGAGACATGCGAAGAATATCGTTCTTCCCACATCTCTTTCTGCAACACGCTATCGTGCGAATGCGTAGGATTTTGCCGCCGGATTCACGAACTCCTGATGCTCGATCGGCACAAAACCAAGCTGTTCCGCACGCTGTGTCATGTTTTGCATCGAAGACAACGTCGCAACCTTATCCTCGAGAGACATAACATCTACTTTCAACGTATCGATCTGCCGTTCCACGTCTCGCAAGGCAAACGATCTCGATGAGGCTAAATTCACTTGAAACACGTATGCCACGATACATGCCACGGAACACACGGCGATCAGCACATTCCAACCAACGATTCCTTGCGGGAGTCGGCGGCCGAGCGGCTGTGGAAGGCCGAAGCGTTCATGCGGTCTCGTCATAGCGAGTGCGAGCGTGCGGGACATATGTTTGTGTTTCTTTCTTTTCGGCAATCCGTAGTTTTGCGGATCGCGATCTTGGATTATGTGTTGATTCTTCTTCTGTTGGCACCAACGGTTTTTTCGTGACAATGTCGAGATCTTCCGCGTCTTTGAACGCAAGCTTCACGACACGGTCTTCAAGCGAATGGAAGGTGATCACCGCGAGGTGACCACCGGGACGCAAGATGCGGCGCGCAGCGGCAAGCGCATCTTTCAACGCACCGATCTCATCATTCACCGCCATGCGCAGCGCTTGAAACGTTCGCGTGGCCGGGTGAATGCGTCCGCGTTCATATCCGCGCGGAAGTGCCGCTTTGATCGCCTGTGCGAGATCAAGTGTCCGATCAAACGGCTGCTCTTTTCGTCGCATCACGATCATCTCGGCGATGGCACGCGCGTATCGCTCTTCCCCGTAGTCGCGGATCAGCTCTTCCAGCTCATGCCGCTTCCAGGTATTCACGATTTCCGCTGCCGTCAGGCCGTCATCATTCGATGCAGACCCAAGCCGCATATCAAGCGGACCATCGACCTGGAAGGAGAGCCCGCGCGATGGGTCTGCCAGCTCATCGGACGAAAGTCCGAGGTCAAGCAGAATCCCATCGCACGGAACAAATCCTTCCCGCATCGCGAGCTCATCCATCCGGCGAAAGTTCCCTTCCGCGCCGATCCATCTTGCTCCATACGAACGGAGCGTATTACGCGCCCGTTCGAGAGCGATCGGATCGACATCGAGCGAAAGAACTCGCCCATCAGGACCAGATGCCTTGAGGATCTCCTCGGTGTGCGTTGCACCTCCGAGTGTCCCATCAACATAGAGACCTCCGGCGTGAGGCCGAAGTGCCAGAATGGCTTCGCGGACCATGACCGCGATGTGGATCGATGTGTCTTCCATATCTTAGACGATGGAGCCGAGACGTTCCGCAATATCATTCGAATCGCGTTCCGTCTTGGCCGCGTATTCCTTCCACGCTGTCTCATCCCAAATTTCGAGGCGATCGTAGAGCCCGGTCACAATCACATCCTTCGCAACACCAGCATAATGCCGGAGGTACTCGGGAATCGTGACGCGGCCGGACTTGTCGATATCGACATCCATCGCACCCGCCAGCATCAATCTAGCGAAGGCACGCGTGTCGGCCTGTCCTAACGGAAGGGAGGCAAGCTTTTGAGCCAGCGTCTCCCATGCCGCTTTTGGATAAAGAAACAACGATCGGTCGAGACCTCGCGTGACCACGGCGCCTGCCGCGAGATCAGCGCGAAACTTCGACGGAATCGCTAATCGCCCCTTTTCATCGAGCGTGTGATGAAACTCTCCGATGAACATAGGCGACTCGTCTTACTTCCCACTCTTCCCCACTTGCACCCATTCTATGCCACTCTATGACTTCGGTCAATCCATCGAGGTTGTCAAAAATAGCTCTCTACGTAGCTAAAAAACTGTTCTTTTTTCGTTCCATGGGGATAAAACATTTTCCCACTTCGGCCCCAAATGACTGTTTTAGCAAAATGTATAGATAACTTGACAAAATGGACAATCTATGCTATAGTATTTCGTTAAAAACTTCGCATCTTCTAAAACAAAAAACGCCCCATACATCTGGAGGTCTCATGGACACGTTCACCGTTATCCTGGTTTTCATCTGTCTGTTCATCTCGGTGTTCCGTTCCTTGGATCTACATGGCCGGAGGAAGTTCGACCACACGGTCGACAAGCGCATCACGGAAGCACTCCAACGCCCCGGATTCGAAGAAGCGGCCAAGAACTGGAGAGTCGACCTGTGGAGATGGCTCCGCATGGTAGATAAACACCTAGAGCTCATATTCCTGCTCAATGCGATCCCCATCGTCTTCTTCGGCACCGGCAGCATCGCTACCGTGTGTAAGCCATACATTCTCCTAACTATTCTGATCGAGGCCACGTTCCCCCTAGGGAGCAACATGCTCTCATTGCTCGTTACGAAGCGACTGTTCCGTATCGAGGCAGAGCTCCAAGGAGCTGACATGGAGTTCTACGATAAATATTCTCCGCACAGGTGACACCACCACTCGGCGTCGCCTCTCACGGCTCAACCATCCTGGTTGAGCCGTTGTTTTTTAACAAAAAAGCTGCGTGTTACCGCAGCTTTTTAAAGCGAACCGCGTCTACTAGTTGTACGTCAAACGAACCTTCATGTTGCTCAAGTTCACGCCGAGTGATCCGCCCAAGTGATTCGCACCAATCTCAAGCGTATCCGTTGCCGAGTTGCGAGAGAGACTTAGACCGGTAAAAGAGGTCGTCGTGAGGGATGTGGGAACATTAGAACCCGTGCTAAGAAACGTATAGGTAGGACCATTTGAGCTGTCGGTTCCATTCCAGCGATAAAACACTGCCATTGTTGATTTTGTGCTACCGGATCCGGAAGAACGGCTTGCACACGGAACAATTTCGACCCGCGTAATGGTTGATCCATATGGGACAGACGAAAGATCAACGCTATACGAATCCACAGAACCCGGGGTCGTGGAGCTCACGTGTGTGGTCAAACCATCACAATTTGCTTCGTTCACGCGCGTGTAGTGAGAAAGCCCGCCGGAAGTCCAACCTTGATACGTGCCATCCGCGTTTGGATAAAGGAAGGCTGTCGTCGCCGCGAGAACCGCCGTCGCGGAAAGCGCGAAGAAGGCGAGAGATGTTGCACCGACGAAACCAATCTTTGGTGATTTCATAGTTGATGATAGGAAATGAATTAGCTGCGTAAGTGTACACTCTGAGCAAAAAAAAATCACTGGGGATAAAGTTATCCCCCTCCAAAAAATTTTCTCGACCGTACCTTTCGATGATACGTGATCGCAAACCGATGTGCCTCATCACGCACAGCGATCAACAGCTTCTTGTGTCGTTCGCACACGGCACAGATCTCCAGATTATTTGGATCACAAATCAAGTCATTCCGGTCGCGTGCCGGCCCTTTTGCAAGTCCCACAACGGGAATACCTAGATCAAATTCATGAATCACTTCAATCGCGGCATTCACTTGCGGCCATCCACCGTCGATCAGGATGAGATCCGGATGACGCCAATCGTTTCGGAATCGTCGCGCCAGCGTTTCTTTCATCGAGGCGACGTCATTCGATCCGCTGACCGTCTTGATACGAAATTTTCGATATTCCGTCTTTGCCGGCGCGCCGTCTTCAAACACCACCATTGAGGCAACGGACGACGTCCCAGAGATATTTGAGATGTCATATCCCTCAATCCGACCAAACACATTCACCGGTGCCTCCCCTTCGCGAATCTTATCAACATCTTCATCTTCCCGTTTCAATACAGCGACATCTTGGATGTGTTCTAGAAAGAAAATCTTATTCCGCAACGCCGCCGCATCTTCGAATCGCTGCTCCTTTGATGCGACCTTCATCTCTTTGGCATACGCCTTGAGAATATCGTCCTTCTTGCCGTCAAAGAATCGAATCAAATCACGAATGATCTTCGCGTACGATTGTTTCGATATCGCGCCGATGCACACACCTGGGCAGAGGTTGAGGTGATGATAAAAACACGCGCGCGACTGCCCCGGTTCACAGGTCGACCATGGAAAGGCTTTGCGAACAAGATCTAATGCCGCACGAAGCGAGCGCGGCGAGGTATACGGGCCAAACACCGCCTTGTAGACCTTCGACGCATCTTCGGGCATATCTTTTCCCCGAACCAATACCGGTTTGGGAAAATCCTCCTTTGTGATCACGAGATACAAAAAACTCTTATTATCCTTCTCGCGAATGTTGTACGGCGGAAAATAATATTTGATGAGATTCGCCTCAAGAATCAACGCTTCAATCGCCGTAGATTTTTGGATGTAGTCGATCTCTCGTATTTCCGAGACCATGTGCTGAATCCGCGTATCCTGCGGACGCTGAAAATACGACGAGACGCGCCGCTTCAAAGATGTCGCTTTACCGACGTAGATCACCTTCCCCGCCCGGTTTTTCATGATGTACACACCGGGCGTATCGGGCAATTCGTCGTTCTTGATGCGGACGGTAGACGGGATCATCGCATGCATCGTAAAGCGATTGACCACGAGGGTCAATTGTGATGAACTTTTGCCAGAACCTTCACAATGAGGACGCCGTGAATCCACCGACGCGCCGGCGATTCGCTCGCCAACTTCAAGACGTACACCTGCCGATCAAAGACGCCCTTCTTGCGTATGGCGTCGTCGAGCATCTCGCTCGTGCGATCGCCATTCGTCTTCGGAATCAGCGCGGCGATGACGCGCTCTCCACCATCCAGCAACTCCATGCAAACGGCTGGACGTTCGTTGAACTCGTCGAGCACCATAAGCGCAATCCCGAGGCGTGGAAACATTCCGCAGATGATCTCCTTGTTGCGGAAGAGACGCTCAAGGCTGCTGGATTTCCCGCCGAGCTCGCGAGGCGGATGGTGATCCTGCATCCCGTCGCGATGCATCTCAAGCTCCCGGCGCTCCGCGAAACGATTCAGGCGTTTCGTCGTGCGGGACTGACTGACCAAGATCTTCACCGAGCCGGATTCAGTCATCCGCGTGCATTCCTCGCGACGCCGTCGGACATTCACGCGTGGATCTCGGATCGCAAACCTGGATCTTCGATCCATACGCAGTCGTTCTACACCCTCACCCGCTTGAGCACGCGCACACGCCGTACAGGCGCGTCGTGCGAGGGAGAGCACGCGTCGCGCGCACCACCGCCGCCCCCTTCATCCGCCCGACAGATCATGTCGAGCAAGCCTCTTCGTCTCCTGACCGCAGAAGAGACCGAGAAGCACACGTCCACGCGAGACTGGCGCAAAGAAATTCTCGCCATCCTTCAGGCGGTCGATCCCAACGCGCCGACAACCGCACCACCGCATCTTGCCTGGATCTGGAACGGCTCCACGCGAGCGCCCGCGATCCTGAATGACCTCGCGATCTGGGTCAGCTTGCCAAAAATCATTCTCGCCGCTTCCGAGCAAACGGCGTCGGTTATGTTTTTTGCAACGCTGTTCAAAAACACGCGCTTCCACGAGATCCTCCGTCGATCGCCGGAAGACATCCGCGTTCGCGTCTACGCGATTCGGAAGTATCTCGCATCCGAAGATACCCCCGACCCGCTGACGCAACGACCCGATCTCCTGCTCTATCCATGGGAAACCATGGAAGAGAAGGAAATTCGGTATCGCGTGAACGAAATAGACCACCGCGGCCTTCCACGCACGAAGCCAAACGTCCTCCGCACGCTCTTCCTCTTATCGCGCGAAGGCTTCCACGAGGCACTCAACAAACTACAACCACCGGTCGCCCGTCGGTTCTAAACCGATAACGACACCCCTCGCTCCGAGCATCGGAGCGTTTTTATTTCAACAACTTTTTCAGATACTGCCCCGTAACGCTCGCCGCGTTACCCGCTATGTCTTCCGGCGATCCCTGCGCGACAACACGACCACCCTCGTCTCCCCCTTCCGGGCCCATATCGATAATCCAATCCGCGTTCTTGATCACGTCGAGGTTATGCTCGATGACAACAACGGTGTTTCCGCGGGAGACGAGACGATGCAGCACGTCGAGCAACTTACGGATATCATCGAAATGCAATCCCGTTGTCGGTTCATCGAGGAGATAGAACGTCTTTCCCGTGTCGCGCCGCGCGAGCTCCGTCGCGAGCTTGATACGCTGCGCCTCCCCGCCCGAAAGCGTTGTTGCCGCCTGCCCAAGCTCGATGTATCCAAGACCTACTTCTTCGAGAATCTTCGTGCGATCATAAATCGCCGGGATGTCACGGAAAAACGCGGTCGCTTCTTCTACCGTCATCGACAAAATATCCGCGATGCTCTTCTCACGATATTTCACTTCAAGCGTTTCGCGATCGAACCGCTTTCCTTTACACACGTCGCACGGCACATACACGGTCGGCAAAACGTGCATCTCGATCGCGATCTGACCGTTCCCTTCGCAATTCTCGCACCGTCCGCCGGGAACGTTGAACGAAAATCGTCCGACTTTGTACCCACGAACACGCGCTTCCGCCGTCATCGAGAAGAGATCACGGACATGATTCCAAATCCCCGTGTATGTCGCGGGGTTTGAACGCGGCGTTCGACCGATCGGCGATTGATCCACGTCAACGATCTTATCGATCCAATCAATACCATCGATGCCCGCGTGCGCACCCGGCTTCGCCGTCGAGCCATGAAGTCGCTGTGCCATCGCGCGATACAACACATCGATAAGAAGCGTCGATTTTCCCGAACCGGACACGCCTGTCACCGCGACAAACCGCTTGAGCGGAATCTTTACCGTCACGTTCTTCAAATTATTCTCCGATGCTTTTTTGATCGTAATAAATTCCTTTACTTGCCCGCGTCGCTTTTTGGGGTACGGGATCGTCTTGTCGCCACGCAGATACTCGCACGTCAAACTTTCTTTGTTCTGCAGGATCTGCGGCATCGGCCCTTCGGCCACAACATGCCCACCGTGCTTTCCTGCGCCGGGACCGATATCCACGAGATAATCCGCGGCCGCAATCGTATCTTCATCGTGTTCCACGACGATAATCGTATTGCCCGCGTCGCGCAGTTTCTCGAGCGTTTCGATAAGACGCGCGTTGTCGCGTTGATGCAATCCGATCGTCGGTTCATCCAAGACATACAATGCGCCAACGAGTCGTGATCCGATCTGCGAGGCGAGACGAATGCGCTGCGCCTCGCCACCCGAAAGCGAACCCGCCATGCGATTCAACGTGATGTAATGCAATCCAACATCAAGAAGAAATTGCAACCGCGCGAGAATTTCTTTGAGGATCGGCTCGGCGATCTTCGCCTCGTTCGGCGTGAGATCAAGCTTCGCCAAAAACGCATGCGCCTTATCAATCGCCAGCGATGTTGCATCGACGATGCTCCGATTATTCAGTAGCACGTGCAGCGATTCCGTTCGGAGACGCGCGCCATGACACGCATCACATACCTCTTCAGAAAACAAAAACTTCGTTCCAAGACCGTTACACGTTTGGCACGCCCCGTACGGAGAATTGAACGAGAATAACCGTGGTTCAATTTCTGGAAACGCGAAATCATGTTCCGGACACGAGAACCGCGATGACATGAGATGTTCCGATCCATCATCAAGAATCGCGATCATCGTGTCGCTTGCGCGATCAAGCGCGATCTCGATCGCTTCAGCAACGCGACTTCGCAACGCCGTATTTCCTTCGACCGGCCACGCGAGCGGAATGCGGTCGACGACAAGTTCGATCGTATGCTGTTGGTATCGCCCCATCGTGATTTTCCCCCGAAGCGATTGCCATTTCCCGTCGAGACGCACCTCCAAAAACCCACTCTCGTATAAATCCTGGAGCAGTTGATAATATTCCCCTTTTCGTCCACGCACGATCGGCGCGAGAATCACGATCTCATGTGCTGCATCCGTCTTTTTTCGCTTTTTGATCTCCTCGGGGATGGAGTGAATCTCGACCGTGCGCTTCAAAATCACGTCCACCATTTCCTCGACCGTCATTTTTCGAATCGGTTTTCCGTCGATCGGACAATGCGGATGACCGATGCGCGCATAGAGCACGCGAAGGTAGTCGTAGATTTCTGTGATCGTTGCGACGGTAGAACGCGGGTTGGCGCTATGCGCTTTTTGGTCGATCGAAATCGCCGGCGATAACCCTTCGATCTCATCGACGTCCGGCTTATCCATCTGTCCCAAAAATTGCCGCGCATACGCCGAGAGCGACTCGACATATCGCCGCTGCCCTTCGGCGAAGATCGTATCAAACGCCAAACTGGACTTTCCGGATCCGGAAAGCCCTGTAAACACGATCATCTTATTGCGCGGCAACGTGAGCGAAATGTTTTTGAGGTTATGCTCACGCGCCCCTTTGATAATGATGGAATCCTGCATAGATATAGAAAGCCGCCGCCGGAGCGGTGCGTAGGTGTATAGCACAGCCTACAGGAGAATGCCGTGTGCGTCGAGACGCGATAACTCGATATAAAAAACTCCGCAGAGGCGGAGTGAGCAACGCGTCATGTTGACGCGGATGCGAGGAATCGGAGAAAGCGTCGACACACGTCTTTATAGTACGAGGTGCGCTCCTCTTTGAAGACGAGGTGATGGAGGTATGCGCGCTTCGCCTTGTTCGCGTCGCGGCCCTCGGCGTGCGGAATCGTCACAACCCGACGGACCATATCTGCCAGTTGTCGTGCGCGCGGCTGGATATCCTCGTCGAGTTTGTGGAACTTTTCCTCCCACGTTCCCGCGATGAGGCATCGCATGACATACGCATAAGACAACTTGCCGGCGAACATGCGACCGAGATACGCATCGTACTTATATTTGATACGAAGACCGTGCTCAGGGAACCAGAGAACATACCCCTCCTGATTCCGCACCGAGCGATCGCGCATATGTCGCTCGAGCTCAGGGACGGTTCCCGACCAGACGCTCGGCAATCCCCACCCGAGACGCTCCGACAGCTTCCGAAGGTCCTCCATGTCGTACTCATGCGTCGATTCGGTTTCCGTCGCTCCGATGAGCACAAACCGACGCAATCGCCCGTAGTCAACGAGCACATGCATCTTTGGATGAATCATCTCCGCCATGAGCGTCAATCCATCGAGCTGGTCCGGTTTCCATGCGCGGCGTCGAAAAAACGGCGCAAGCATCTTCGCACCAAGTTTTGCGGAGGGACTCGTGAACACGCCGCGCGTCGTCAGCATGATCTGATCACGATAGGGAAAGATGATACCGAGATGGCCGTCTTCCTTCGCGAGGATCACGTGAGACTCTCGTTCGGCGAGCTCGGCCGCCTCAGGATGATGCACATTGCCGAAGAATTTCTCGAACGGCAGCGCGACGCGCGTCGCCGTCTCGAGATCGTAGACAATCCCCCGACACTGCATGATCGGCCGCGACCAGCCGCCCGAAAACGTATGCAACGTGTTATGCGCCGTGCTCGTGTAATTCAATAACACGAGAGGAAGCTGCGGATGGAAGGATGGCGATACGTACGTCGTGATCGACGCAATTCCATCCACGTTCGGAAGAGCGAATAGCTCCCCCATCCACTCCGTTCGCGTCGCTATCCATTCCCTATACCGTTTATACGTGCGGATTTCCTCTTTCTGAAGCCCGCGCACAAATTCATCGACTCTTTCTAGTGCCTCTATTCTGTCCAAGGAACAACCTTTCTGCCGCGTTCAACGCGACCGTTGTGGCGTACCGCGATGCTTGCATAAAACATGCCTCACGTCAATACTGTTCGCATGTTCGGATTAACCTCACGCGAATCGCAAACACTCCGTCGCCTTTCGACGCCGATCAAGATCCAAAATTTTTTGGATGCTCTTCCCTACAACTTTGAACCCGAAGGAGATACGTGTCGCTCGCCGCGTGGCGTCCTCACCGTCCGACGCGCCCACTGCATCGAAGGCGCGATGCTCGCCGCGCTCGCCCTGCGACTTCAGGGAGAGCAACCCCTCCTTCTTGATCTCACCGCCGCGCCACATGATTTCGATCACGTCATCGCACTCTATAAACGTCACGGACACTGGGGAGCAATCTCAAAGACGAACCATGCGGTTCTTCGTTTTCGCGATCCTGTTTATCGCACGATTCGCGAACTCGCGATGTCCTACTTTCATGAATACACGGACGATGAGGGCAATAAAACACTGCGCTCTTTTTCGCGGCCGATGAATCTCGCACGTTTCGATCACTTACACTGGATGACGACAGATCAAGACCTCTGGGATATCTGCAACGCGCTTGATGATGTTCCGCATACATCCATTCTTATCTCTCGCGCACACAAACTCACGCTTCGCCCTCAGGACGAGACGGAACGTCAAGCAGGATCTATCGTGCAATGGAAAAAACCTATGCCGGCGCGCGGACGGCAACAAACAGATCGGAAACGTTCGCACCCGTAACGCCCGTAACGAGGTGACCTCCGGTTTTCTTAAAAAAGGTAAACGCATCATTTTGCGCGAGCGCCGCGCGAGGATCGAGTCGTTTTTTCTTTGCGATGTCAGCGATGCCCGCATCGGCAATCGCCCCGGCAACAGGACCATTATCCACCCCATCCGAGGCGAATGACGCGACGAGAACATCCGCTCCGACGACAGGCAGCGCGCCAAGCGCAACCTCCTGATTGCGCCCGCCAACTCCCTTTCCACGAACCGTCACGGTCGTCTCTCCTCCGGCAAGAACCATCTCGCCGGGTTGCGGAAGACCCGCCAAAAAACGACCGATCTCCCGCGCTTCGCCGACAAGCTCTTTTGAATAGACACGAACCGCGTATCCGCGGCGCGCAGCTTCGCGCTCCATCGCATTCAGCGCATTCGTATTTCCAACGATCAACAGGTTTGTGACGCGCTGAAAAAAGAGTGCATCCTTTGGCGTTTCTCGCAGCTCACAGTCTGGCAACTGACAGGTACGCAAAACATCGTATCGTTTCAAAATGCGTTTCGCGTCATTCACCGTGGTTGTATCAAGCATCGTGGGACCGGACGCAACCATGGAGAGATCGTCACCGGGAACATCTGAAAAAATCAACCCGATGACCTCGGCAGGAAACGCCAAGCGCGCAAATTGTCCGCCCTGGATTTCCGACAAATGCTTTCGTACTGTATTCAACTCCTGAATTGTCGCCCCCTGCTTCATGAGCGCAGCCGTCATCATCGCAAGCGCGTCACATTTCAATTCATACGGCCAACAGAGCAACGCGGATCCGCCGCCCGAAATCACCGTCACGACGAGGTCAGAGGGGCCAACCTGCTTCAGCATTCCGATAATCTCCCCCGTCGCGCGCATATTGATGAGCGACGGAAGTGGATGAGATCCCGCAATGCTCTTAATACGCTTTAGCGGACGTTTCTTCACATCAAGCGCCAGACCATCTGTGATACGCGCTCCAAGAATCCGCTCAAGTGCCGCGCACGCATCACCCGCCGCTTTCCCGATTCCCACAACATAGATATGTCGAAACGACGAGAGGTCCCACGACCGAGAGCCGATCGTCAGACGTTCTCCGTGGCGAACAACCTGCCGCCGCACGGCATCTTCCGTTCGAATCGCCGTAAGCCCCGCCTCAAGCACCGCAAGCGTATCCGTGCGCAACCGAGACGACGACGCAGACGAACGAAGAGAGATGAGATGACGCATACGAGCCACTATGTACCATGTTTGCGGCCTCGATGGGTATGTTCGCGCTCGAACGCACGCATCATTCGTTCTTCTTTTTGTAACTCCTTTTGATCATGCAGGAGCCACAAGACACGGCTAACTCGGGATAATCCGCGTCGCCCGACCAGCTCGTAGAACCCAACCAGCAGCGCAACAAGCAATGCGCCCCACAACAACTCTTCTGATCGACGTTCGATGATGTTTCGCCACCATGAGGACGCAACGTTTATCACGACAGACGTGTTCACGACATTTCCTGCCGCGTCGAATGCGCGAACCATCACACGGACATGCTGCCCATCTTGCAGCTGAAGCTCATACGGGGATTCCGCCTGAACGAACAGCGGCGAGGCAGAGGGATCCGCATTCGCATCGCGAACAGCCACCTCATAATGATCAACACCCGCAAACTCGTCCGTCGTGAAGAAGGAAATAAGCGCCTTCATCGGCCCCGTATCAAACGGACTCGCGCGATTCACCGTATCAACCGTGGGAGTAAACGTCGCCGGCGGCGTCCCGTCGATACGCACAAGATAATGTGTTGTCGCGCCCCAGACATTTTTTCGACGACCCTTGATATGGAAGTACCACAATCCATCCGAGATATCGGTATACGCAATACTCGTCGACGCGCCCTCGGAAATGTCGTCCGGTACGGTAAACGGTGCACCGTCGAGGGTGTAACTAAAATCCGTCACGTCCGTATCCGGCTCCCACCCGAATACCGCATTCCGATTATTACTCCACTGCCACGGTGACGGATGCGATTCGGATACGACGTTTACGCCTTCGGGCGGTTTTGGACTTATCGTGATGATAGACTGACCCCGTTGAAGACCAACCTCTGTCCCAAAACCATCATTCGCGAGAATCCGCGAGCCGGGCGTCACCGAGATTACCGCATTCCCCGTACTGATCGCACGGAACGTCAGCGTGGTTAGCAATCCGCTCTTCGTTGTTACACCATTCGGAATCACCCCAACGAATTTCGCCGTCCCTTGGCTGTTTGAATACGATGGCGGCTCTACCCATAACCGCACCAATGACGAGCCCGTTGATGGCTTCACGATCGCGAGCTTATCCGCAGGAAATTTAATACCTAGATCGATTGTGTTCACGCTCCCCTCGTTTGTATTGAGATAGAGCGACACCTCAAATTCTGCCCCCTCCAACACGCGTTGCGTTGAAGGAGAGAAAAACAAAACCGTTGGCGCAGATGATGACTCCGCCGCAACAGCCGGCTTTATACACGTGAGGAATACGACAGATACAAATAACGCACTTCGCACGACACATGAAAGCCTTGTTCCTCCTACTGCAGGCATTCCTCGACAGCATACCACGTTCCGCGTACCATTTTTAGTCATGCGCGAATTCCTCCTTTTCGGCATCAAACAAGCACGCTCCTGCATCTTCGCAGGATCGTTTTTTTCGTTACTTTTTCTTACCCAGCACATCCCACTTGGCCCGTTCCATCGATACGACGTCCTCTTCGTAGCATCCATCGCGATCCAAATCATCCTCTACGCAACAAAAATTGAAACTAAGGACGAAATCAAGACGATCGCGCTGTTTCACCTGCTCGGTCTTCTCCTGGAGCTCTACAAAACAAACCCACATATCGGTTCCTGGTCATATCCGGAAGAAGGCGTTCTTAAAATCGCCACCGTTCCGCTGTACAGCGGCTTTATGTATGCGGCCGTGGGAAGCTACATCAGCCAGGCCTGGCGTATCATGAAGGTTCGACTTACCGGCCCCGTTCGCTACACCGCCACCGCAGCCCTCGCCATCGTCATCTACGTCAATTTTTTCACGAATCACTATCTTCCTGACGTACGATGGATCCTCATTCCACTCGTCTTCCTTGTCTTTTGGGGCGTGTGGGTGGAATTCACGGTCACAACGCGCATTCGACGCATGCCCGTGACTATCGCCTTCCTCCTCATCGCGTTTTTCATCTGGATTGCCGAAAACATCTCCACGTACCTCGGCGCATGGAAATATCCGCATCAGCTCACGACATGGAATATCGTTTCGATGAATAAGATCACGTCGTGGTACCTTCTTGTCATCATTAGCTTCATTCTCATCGCGAATTTAAAATACGTTAAAGCACACCGCGTATGAAACGGATGACATCCGATCGAAACGGAACCATTACCGTAACGCACGATTTGTGGCGGCCCGTCGTGTCGGTGAACGGTTTTTTTCAAACCGGTCCGTATATGGATCGACTCTGGAAACGCGCGCTGCGTACCATTCCGCGCCAAACGAATATTGATCGCGTTCTCTTACTCGGATACGGCGCTGGCGGCACGAATCGTCTGATTCGAAAACGATTCCCCGAGGCACGCATTACCGCCATCGAATGGGATCCGCAAATGGTAGAACTCGCAAACCGATTACACCTCCATCGCCCAGACGATCTCGCGGAACTCCGCGTTGGAGATGCGCGCGATGTTATCCAAACACTACACGGAACATTCGACCTCATCCTGTTTGATCTGTATCAAGGAAAACACCCCTCTCCGCTGTTGGAAGATCCAGATTTTCTACAACGTCTTCAGTCATTGCTTCATCCAAATGGAACGTTTCTCGTAAACGCGTTCGGCAAACCCGAGGCGCTGGAAACCGTTGCACGCTTTTTCTCGATCCAGAAGCGTTGGCGTTATCACTGGAACGCGTGTGCGTCCTTTCGTCCGTTCTTACCACCGGATTTTCTCCCCTTTCATGCGGTTCCGGCGCATGTCGAGCGCGAAATCTCATTCCGCGATGGCCAAACGTTTCTTCGTGGCGATGGATACGCGGGTCGGAGATGGCAGGTTGGTCCACTCGGTTTTGAGATGTATTACACGGACATCGAACCCGTCATCGAACCCAACAAGGGACCGCGCGTGATCTACTGGCAAACATTGCTGCGCAGCGACGTTCCAAAGGGGTGGTTTCGATCCCCCACCATGCCGAATTTTCGCAAAACGGGATACGCGCCCGTTGGCACAGCAAGCGACTACTGGAAAACCTGGGCGCCGCACGCGCAGCGCCATCGCAAAAAATGGCTCTCGCGTCCTGACGCGGAGATTCGCGTCGTCGATCTTGAAACGTTCATCGCCGCCTATCGCCACGGCACGCTTGATTGGATGATGAAGCGCATGTTCATCTGGATGCTCCGTCGAAAAGCAAGCATGCACGGCGACCTCATGCAGTACTGGCTCGCCGTTCGTCCCGATGGCGTCGCGATCGCCGGACTCTGTACACTGGACATTCCAGAAACAAAAACGTCGGTGCACATCATCGCGTTCTATCGCCCGGAAGCCCGAACCTCGAATGCGAACTACGGGCTCATTGAGTACTGGTTTCAAGACGCGCTCGCAAAAGGATGGAACTATCTCGATTTCGACGTATTTCGCGGCCCGGGAGATCCGCGTCGTTGGAACGGATTTTCTCGATTCAAAGGACAATTCGGTACGCGATTCATCATCTATCGCAATCCGCTCATGCGGTTCGCAAAATAACGCGCGTAACCATCACTCCGACGCAACGTCTACTGTGATAGGAAAGGTGTGAATCTCTCCACCCGCTAAAAATTGCACAAAGAGCGTGAACCGGCCCGCGTGCGGGAATCGAAGTGGGAATTCAACAATTCCGTTCGCTGGAAACGTATGGTCTTTCGGATGCGTATGGATGTATACCTGCGGATTCTCCTTCTCCAACACAACAAGATGGCCATATTCACCCAAAAAATCCTCGATCTTCTGAAATGGCTTGCCATCTTTCGTAAGCAAAAACGTTAATGGAATCGTCTGCCGAGCAATCAGTTTTTTCGTCTGTACTTCCACCCGATATGGGTTACTATTTGCCGCCATATCTGGATCTGGCTCCGGATATTCTGTTTTTGCTATTGGATCGCTCCCAATTAAAAGCGGTGCACGGAAAATGCGTCGTTCGCCACTCGTGAATACAAGATCAAAATCCATGGTGTAGATTCCGCCTTCCGGAAACGTTGTTTTAATTGTCCACGCACCGTCTACCTCACGGGGATGAATATGTTGGAACCCGCGCAAGTCGTTGCGCAGAATAAAATTATGCACCCGTTCTCCGTGTACCACCTGTAAATCATCCGACGTGATCTTTTTTCCATTCTCGTCGTAGATGTAAAAACGCAACGTCACATCTCCCGTTGGATACGGCGTTCCAAGAAATACGATGTGCCCGTCAAATACATCAATCGTTTCGTTTTCTGGCAGCCCCCAGGGAGACGTTCCAAGCGTTTGCGCCTCCCATCGATCTGGAGAATCGGCCTGCGCTCGAATATTCGCCACGTCCGTACCGGAAACAATGGGATTCCCAAAGACATACCCCGTGACATATGCCACGTCGAGTGTGCGCATCACCTGCATCCACGCCGAACCAAACACGGTCGCGATCAGCGATTCTTTCAGCATCGGTCGCAACATCTGCCGCGCATCAACGATGTACCGCGCCGACGTCCACCCAAGACGCACAAGCGTTCCGGGACGAAACGCGACGTTTGCCCCAAGGGGAATTTTCTCTAAACGGAACAACGGGATCGTTCGAATCGTCGTGCTCGTCGGATACCAGGATGCAAAGACCCCTTCTGGAAACGCATGACGCTTTCCATCTTTGCCATACAAATACACATCCGTTGACTGAGCCTGAATCAACGATCCGCTCTGGAGTAGCGGCAGCTCGTACGTCTCGCACAGTTCTTTTCGTCCTTTCAAATCAAGTTCGTACCCCCCAGGCATCGGCGTCCCATGCGGAACAAGTAAAACGTCATCGATACGCCCCATCTCCGCTGCATCAATTTGCACTCGCAGATCAAACGGAAACGTTGAGGATGCGAGACTCATCGATAATTCCGCCTCATCCCACTGATGCGTCATCCGAACGACAAATTCGTCAAGAATGTCATCGTCGTCGGTAAACGCAATAACTTGCTCCTCATCCGAAATCTTCGTCGCTTGCGTTTGTGCGGCAGGCGTCGTTGTTCCCGGCTTTGCGAAATACAACCCAATCTTCGCATGTCCATAATCCACAACACATGACGGATTATCAAATCGCTGTGACAGCGTCAGTTGAGATGAAATATACGCATGATCCGCATCCGCGCGACAACGATTTTTCACATCCAAACGGACATTCGTCTTCAAGACCTCAGATTCTACGCTCCCGATGGGACTGCGGAATTGCGTATAGATCGTCTTATCACCATCCCCATCTGTCACGCGCCAATTCAAAAGCACCGTGTAGTCCGTCCCTGTCTCAAACGATTGCCATGACACATCGGAAAAATCCGCGACATTACTTATGCGAACCTGACTCGCTTCTCGCGCATGCAAGACGAGATAGACGTTCGGATCTGTAGAACACTGCGACGGGAGAACCGAAACGGATACCTGTTGCGGAGCAACCTCATTTCTTCCTAGCGATTCACTGGAAGCCTGACCGACAATGATAAAACCACTTTCATCATAAATCGGACTCTCATCACCTTCTTGTCCATCCGCATAGATCAACTGAAGATCGATGCGCAATAATTCAAACCCTTGCGCAAAGCCGCCCGTCCACGAAAGCGGCGTAAACGTCGGATACTGATTTTCATTAGAAAATGGAATATCTGCAAACGTTACTGATCCGTCTACGCCATGAATCGACATGCGAATGACGGAAACATTATCCAGTTCACCCGGGCCATACTGCGAACTCGCCATGCGGAACTGAATTGTGACCGAACCGGATATCTGGTCACCTGCTGGTGTACGAACGTAATTATCGATATTCACCCCAGCATACGCCGGACGAGAAGCAAAAATTCCTGCAATGCAAAAGAGACTGAACGCGAATATGTATACGATCGTGCTGCGAAAAAACCGCATAGAATACTGCCATCATAGCAAGTTTCCATCGAAGTCACGAAATGAAACGCGGTGTTTGTCAAGATGAAAAAACCGGCGAAACAACGCCGGTACGATAGAAATAAACACTCTAGAGGACGCCTGCCGCGGCGAGCGCCATCACGGAACTCGCATCACGGAGCTCTCCCCGCGCGATCAGACTCCGGATCGCTTCCGCAGAGAGCCACTCGACGGGACGGATATGTTCATCGAGCTTCACCGCCGCCTCATCCGCGGAGCGCCGTTCTCCCACGGCGACATATTGCGGATGGACGTCGAACGTCGAGTTCCCAATGATGCGCGCATTCAATAGCTCCGCATGATCGAGATGTGCGCCGATCTCCTCCCGCGCCGTTCGTCGTGCCGCAACAAGCAGCACGTCCGTATCCTTTAAGAACAGTTCCCCATCGCGGGGATCGGGCAGACCGCGAGGCAGCTGCCACTGCCAGCTCCCGAACGTCTCCACGAGCTTACCCCAGAGGTCTTTCTCCAAAAGCTCGCGAACGTACGACGCCGCGCTCTTCATTTCGGACAGCCGCTCCGTCGACAGTCGTCGCTCCCGCTGCAACGCTACGAGCCCCTGGCGATCGCGACAGACGACATAGACCCCCGAGTTCTGGATGATCGTCGGCTGCTCGTAGGAGTACTCCCGACCCTGTGCGTCACGCGTGGTGACAATGATCCAGAGCACCGCCCATCCGCGCGGGTTTACGTAGCTGCGCGGATTGACCGGCACCGGCCGCCACCCGACCTCGACGTGCGCCTCATCGCCATATTTCATTGGACGAATTCGGATTGGTTCACTCATGCCCGCCTCCCATGTGTTTCGTACAAAGAGCACCGAAGGTGTATCGAATCATCGACGTGCTGTCAACAGATTCAAGAGCGAACATGGGAGGATTCAATGCTATGATAGCGCGTATGATCGGTATTTTTCTTCAAGCGCTTGCGAGTTTCTTTGGCGAGCTCTCCGGATCTCTCGGGAAGTGGATCGTCTCAAAACACGTCGAAAGCGTGTATGCGATCGGTTTTCAGAATAGCCTCATCTCTTTTGCCCTGTTCCTCGTCGTCGCAAGCATCCGGCATGACACTTTCCGCCTGAACCCCGACTCAATTCCGACATTGATCCCGCTGGCTATTCTCGCGGTCGCGCAAGCATTTGGAACGGTGAAGGCGATTTCACTCGCTTCGCGCAGTACATTTAATTTTATCCGAACCGGAACGATGCCACTCCTCTTGATCGTCGACCTCCTCATCGGTACGCCGCTCACCGGCCATCAAGTCGTCGGCATCATCATCGTCATGTGCGCGCTCCTCTTCCTCTTCTTGAACCATGGCATCGAACGAAAAGGCGCCGTCCTCACAGCGCTCACAGCGCTCAACGCCGTCGCATGCATCTCGCTCTATAAATGGCACGTAAGTGTGTGGAACTCCGTGGTTGCAGAACAAATGGTTCTCATCGGGTCGCAATTGATCTGTTTCTTTTTCGCCTCCGTGTTCGTCGCTCGTGAGAATCCGTTCCGTCTGCTGCGAAAACAACTTCCCTTTTTGCAATCCACCTCACACGCCGGAGACGCATTCGTTGGAAGCTTCGGATATCTCTTTGCTCCCGCATCCGTCATTCTCGCCGCGACACGAAGCTTTTCCGTCCTGTGGGGCATCGCGTTCGGCAATCGTGTGTTTCATGAAAAAGGACTGGTCCTTAAAATTTCAACGTTCATTCTCATCTGCATCGGCATCATCTTCATGGTGAGCTAGTAGGCCCCTCTTCGTCCGTTAAACCGAATGCCGTCACAAGCCGCTCCGCGATCGCGCGAAGCTCATCTTCGCTTGCTCGTCGTCGACGCGGCGAACCTTCTGCCGCGACATACAGCTCACGCACGCTCCCCGCACTCGGCAGCACATGTGCGTGAAGATGCGGCTGGCTCCGATGCTTCCATCCATTCACATGACACATGGGTGCATGGTCATACACACGCGTCATCGCCTCCATGCATTGATCGATCGCGACGAGAAAAGCCCGGGACTCTTCGGGCGTAAGATCTTTCAGGTTTTCCGCATGACGAACGGGAAGAATCATGACATGACCGTCTTTGAGCGGCTCAACGTTCAAGAGAACGAACACATGATCATCCTGATAGATCACGCGATACGCTTCAGCGAGCCGCGCCGCACAGAGTGCACACTCCATATTTCGCTACCGATCCTACCAGTACGCCGGTCGACTTACCACAGCGGACCGAAGATGCGCTCAAGTTGCGGCTGAAGCACTACAACAACCATTGCCAGCGCTCCCCATAACGCCGCGTGCGCTAAATTCGTGAATCCACCGATATTCATGACGCCGCCATCATATTTCCACAGACGTCGTTTAAAATACTTCTTGATACAAAATCCGGTGAGAAGCTCAAGAACTGCGAGAAGCGATCCGTAGAGAACGAACGCGAGCGGCAACGGAAGCGCGCGGAACCGTGTATCCAAGGCGAGCACAAGAAGCGCGCCGAATCCATACACCGGCATAAACGGAATCGGCAAAAAGCTTCCTCGGACATAGCGCCCCTTTTCAAATGAACGGTAGGCCGTGTCACCTACCCATCCCAGAAAACTGTACAACACGAAGTAGATCATGATGACGACAAGAAGCTCGGAATGTTCCGGACGAAATGGCAGGTGTATCCGTCCGGATTTTTTTGAAGATAATCTTGATGATACGATTCCGCTTCGTAAAAACGACCAAGCGGCTCAAGCGTCGTCACCACGGGATCCGACCATCGATGGCTTGCGTTCACGCGCTCAATGAATGCCTCTGCTTCCTTTTTCTGTTCATCGTTTGCATAAAAAATTGCCGATCGGTAGGACGCGCCGACATCGTTCCCCTGTCGATTCTTCGTCGTTGGATCATGGATGCGAAAAAAGAAATCCAAAAGCTCCGGATACGAGGTTTTTGTCGGGTCATACGTGATTTTCAACGCCTCCGCATGTCCCGGATGATGTTCGTAACTCGGATTGTCATTCTCCCCGCCGGTATACCCCGCTTCCGTATCAATAACACCTGGTTGTTTGCGAAATAATTCCTCCATGCCCCAAAAACATCCTCCTGCCAATACAGCAACATTCGTTGAGTTCATATGGAAAAAAGTGTAGCACGGACGCAACGCGTGCTCACGACATCAACAGGTCGCGCCAAACAGTTGACACGCCTGTGTTACGCAACGGAGAACAACGTCTTGATTCTGTACGAGTAGCACGCCACACGCGGCATACGTCAGAACGGTAATCAACCGATTCTGCGAGGAAAATTTTAGCGCACTCCCCAGAGCCTTATTCGGTACAAACAGCGTGCCGTGTGCATTCACTGCGGCATAGATCTCATCGAGAACCAAATGCAGCAGATACCCAGCGCAAAATGCCACGCCGAGCACAAACGCGTCCCAATCTTCAAACCGTCCGATCCGCGCAAGTGAAAAAACGAGAAGTCCCGCAAGAAGCGCTGCGGGAATCGAATGCACCATCCCGCGATGACGCGTGAATTTTTTAAAAATCGCACCGACAATCCCCCACATCGTCAAGAGCGCGAGTACGGGATAGCCGACAAGCGCGAGCCTATTCGATGCATCCGTTCGATACACGGCGATTGCAACAAGGCCGGCGGCGACAAACGAGAGTGATGCAAACGTGATATGAAACGGCACGCCGGAATCGCTATCAATATCCGGCGCAATCGCGCCGACAACGACAGAAAGCGCAATAAGGATGTACACACTCCATGCCTCCGGCGCAAAGGCAACGCCCGCCAGCGCAACACTACTTAGCACGCCGAGTGCGATGCCAAACGAAAGATGCATACGAAAACTCGCCATAGCAGCCACAGTGTAACATGCGGTGACTTTCCCACCCTTTATATTCTGGTACACTCAACTCATGTCAGCACAACGAATCTCATCGGGTACGGTTCATCGATTGCCCACGGATCTTCGCGCCGCGTTGGCGTCCGATCCAAAACTCCTCACGATCTGGGAGGACATTACGCCGCTCGCACGCAACGAGTGGATCTGCTGGGTTCAAGACGCCAAAAAAGCCGAAACGAGAGCTATTCGCATCGAAAAAGCGCGATCAAAAATGTATGGCGGCATGCGCCGCCCCTGCTGCTGGGCCGGATGTACGCACCGCTAACGTCGTCGCCTGAACACCGTCGCGCACCCTAGACAACACACACAAGGACGAGTAGCGTGATCGCATATGTTTGGCACAACAATCCTTCGACACGGCTATCGAAGTATTGTGAAACCGTTTTTATTTCGACAAGACCCGGAAGACGTTCATGACCGCATGTGCGCGTTCGGTGAATGGCTAGGGAGACATGCCCTCACGCGTTGGTTTTCCTCGACCGCGTTTCACTACGCGCACCCCGCTCTCACGCAAACTATCCTTGGAATGTCCTTCGCAAATCCCGTTGGACTTGCCGCGGGGTTCGACAAAGACGCACGACTTCTCAACATTCTTCCGACCGTTGGCTTTGGTTTTGAAGAAGTCGGATCCATCACCGGCGAACCGTGTGCCGGCAATGCACGCCCACGCCTCTGGCGTCTGCCAAAATCCAACGGACTTCTCGTATATTACGGTCTCAAAAATGAGGGATGTGATGCGATCGCCTCACGACTCCGCGGAAAAACATTCGCTTTTCCTGTGGGCATCAGCGTTGCAAAAACCAATTCGCCTTCGACGATTCAGATTCGCGACGGCATCGCGGATTATGCAAAAGCGTTCCGCGCGTTCGAAGGCATTGGAGATTACGCCACGATCAACATCAGCTGCCCGAATGCCTTTGGCGGTGAACCATTTACCGATCCAACATCTCTCGATCTTCTCCTCACCGAGATAGATACTATTCCGACGAACAAACCGATTTTTCTCAAAGTCCCGGCCGACAGCACCACGGAACAGCTTGATGCGCTTGTTGCGATTGCAGACAGGCATCGCGTACACGGATTCGTCATCGCAAACCTCACCAAAACGTACACGCGTCCAGAAATTCAACCCGACGAGATTCAACAGGCAAGATGCGGTGGTGTGAGCGGAAAGGCGACGTTCGCCTGCTCGAACGCGCTCATCGCACATCTCTATCGAACAGCAGGAACGCGTTACGTCATCATTGGATGCGGAGGCATCTTCTCCGCCGAAGATGCGTACGAAAAAATTCGCCAAGGCGCATCACTCGTACAACTCATCACCGGAATGATCTTTGAAGGACCGCAACTTATCGGTGAGATCAACCGCGGACTTGTACGACTTCTTACGCGAGATGGATTCTCCTCCATCCGTGACGCGATCGGCAGCGCGCACCAGTCTTGACAAACGATCTAAAATCCTGTATTTAGATATTCGTTCTTTTCTTTGCGTATACTCGACCAGAAACGTACAGCCTCAGGAGATTTCATGAAGGATATTCTGGATTTTATTGGCAACCATTTCATCGAGATTTTCTTCTTCTTTCTGGTCTTTGGTGGCAGCATCGCCGCATTCCTCAATCGGATCCTCGTGCTGCGTCACCATCAAAAAATAGAGGGGATACGATACAAGCATCGCCTACAAATCCTCGCTGAACGGCGTCGCATCGCTGAAATCGAAAACGATGCGATCAAACTCCTCATCGCCGACGAGGCCCTCGGCGAAGACTTCAATCGACGACTACGCGTCGCGTTGGACAAGGCGCGGGCAGAAACACCCCCACGGCAACACGTCACACGGGATCCAGAGATCGACGAGGCGCTTGCGGAAGAAGAGGCTCGACCCGCGCCGCGCCCATCACACCGAATTCGGCGACACCCCTCCTAACGAGCCACACCCACATAGCGAAACGCGTTCGCTATGTGGGTGTGTTTTTATGTTTACGCAATCGTAACCACGGGAGAGCCGTTTCTGCGTAGCGCTTCCTCGTCGACGTCGTACAAAACGGGTGCGAAATTCGTGACCGCGAGCTGACTCACGCGTTTCCGATTGCGCATATTACTCACGCGCCACAACCGGTTGTACCGGTACCATCCGTTCTTCCAGTGAACAAAACAATGATCCGTTTCTTTTACGCGATACGCATCGAGGTGCGGATCCGTTGTACGAAGCTCACCGCATAACTTTTGTTCCGTCATCCAAAGGTGGATCTGAATCGGGGCCTCGCTCGTATTTCGTGCCTTGAGATCCACGAAGTTATACAAAATCGTTGCTCCGCTTCCAAACGGAATCGTGCGACCGGAATCTGGAAACACGTCAAGCGAATGATGATATCGTTCGATGATCTCGAACGGCCCGTGCAGAAACATCCAATGCAACAAATTAGAAAGCTGGCATAGCCCTCCACCCAATCCTTCGATTATCCGTCCTCGCGAGAGCAGCATCCCGTCCACGTATCCTTTGCGTCGCGTAGGCTTGCCGACCAACGTCCACAGCGAAAACACCTCGCCTGGGTACACGACAACGCCCGAGATTCGTGAAATCGCCGCCTCAAGATTTTTCACCTTATTCCGTTGCAATCGCATCTCTGACGTTCCTAATTTTCGCATCAACAATGACGCATGACGATACAACCGATGCGGCAATAGCGTCTCCGACATACGACATGCAAGATCACGTCGGTACAACTGTCGCACGGATGTTCCGAGTCGCCGCGTAAACAATATCGCTGGCGTTAAACTTGGAAATCGAACAGAAAATGGAACACGGCCAACAGATTGAGGTGCCGTGAGACGTGCGACGATATCATCGTACGCTCCCTTTGAAATGACGCGCGACATAGTCGTTCGGAAACGATATCACGCATGCCGAGTTACCGACGAATTTCTGTCTGCGGAAGTTTTGACGCGATCTCGTTCAGATCCTTCTCCGCATACGAATTTCCGGAAACATCGAGAACACGTAGCTGCGTGAGATTTCCAAGTTCCAGTGGCAACCCCGTCAACGCGTTACGCGAGACGATAAGCACCTTGAGATGAGAAAGTCGCCCCAATTCCGCCGGCAACCCCGTCAATGCGTTATCACTCAGATCAAGATATTCGAGCTGTTCCAGCTGGCCGATCTGCGACGGCGGGGACTGCGTGAGTCGATTCTTCGACAGATCCAGTTTTGTCAGCGTCGTTCGCGAAAAGACATCCATCGGGATCGACGTCAGCCCGCGATTGCTCAAATCTAATTCCGTCGTTCTCACGTCTGTCGAGGGCTGTTCCGTTTCGGGTCGCACGGAAGGCAACGCCGTACAACCCGCGCCAACAAGCGACACGAGCAGGAGGAGTGCGGGGATGTTTTTCATGTAGCCACAGTATCACAGCCTACATTAAAAGATAGACCGCACGACCACATCCGCAGCTACGCCCGTTTCATCACACGCCCACCGCGTTTGCCGCCAACCACGCGTCAAACACCGGAAGAAGATTAGGAATAATCTCAAGCTCCCCGACCGCGCGCGGCTCCGCCCATACATATTCCGCATGATCTTCACTCAGAGCCACAGCGTCCGTGTCTGCTTCGCAGGCGAAAAAAATACCCACGATCTGCCACGGCTCGCCTTTCACGATCGGGCGCCATTCCCCCACAAAAAACGGCTTGCCAACACGAACCGTCAGCCCCGTCTCTTCGCGAATCTCGCGGATAAGCCCTTCATCAAACCGCTCGCCCGGCTGCACCCGACCTCCAGGAACATCGAATTTTCCGATCTGCGTTCCGTCTTGATAGTGAGTAGATTCCCGCAACAGCAGAATCTTTCCATCGTGAACAATAAACGCTTTTGTCGCGACAAATAATTTTGGCTTCACGTGTTCGGTCATAGATATGACGCTCGTCCTTCTTCAACCTTGTGTCGCAAGAAACACGAACACGGCAACCATGATGAGAAACACACAGCCAAGCGTCGCGATGAACAGCGTCACCGCTTCCTTCTTTTTTCCATCAAGATACCACAGCACCGGACGACCAAGAACGAAGCCTCCCGTCACTGACGCAGAAAGCACAAGCAATAGCAGCATCGCCATCGGGATGAGCGCGGTCTTTTGAGGAACGTCGTCAAAAATCTGCGCAGTGTGCGAAAGGAACGTCGCTACGAGCGCGACATAGACCGCCGTTCCCGCTGCATTGAACACCGCGTATTTCACAATGGATGGCTTCATATATTTTTACTGTAACAATTCACCGTCTACACCGCAATCAGAGCGCGATAAAACCCGCACAACGAACAAGGCATCGCATAGACGCGTACCGATCCACACGGTACTATCAAACACGGAATGCGTACTCATGCAACAACGAACCGGACAAGATTGATCAAAGATGGGCTTCTCCTTTTATTCAGCATCTTCCTGGCCGTCTTGATCGTAAAAACAAACATCGTGCACACAATCGTCGGGTATCTGCACGAACTCGAATACCTGACGAGTTTTCTCGCGGGCGTATGCTTCACGTCGATCTTCACAACCGCTCCGTCGATCGCCGTTCTTGGTGAACTCGCACAAGGAAATTCCCCATGGGTGGTCGCATTCTTCGGAGGCCTCGGAGCCATGTGCGGAGACTTCCTCCTGTTTCGCTTCGTGCGCGATCACACGGCACAAGACCTGAAATATCTCTTTGAACTCCCGCGTGCAAAACGCGTTATTCGAATCTTCAGCACCATTCTTCCAAGGATGCTTTGGCCGCTCCTTGGCGCCGTCATCATTGCCTCTCCCCTTCCCGACGAAATCGGCGTCATGATACTCGGGCTTGCGAACATAGACCAACGCCTTTTCCTGCCACTCTCTTTCGTGCTCAACGGCTTCGGAATACTCCTTATTGGTTTTGCTGCAAAAGCGGTCTCCTCGGTATGAACATTGCGTTCATCCATAATGACAAAAAGCTCGGCACAGGAGCGCATTTTATTAATGACCTCATGGCCAGTCGTCTGCGCGAAGCAGGCGTTCGCGTCAAAAGTTTCTATCCGCGACACCCACTTCTCGACGCGCCATCTCATCTCAAGGGGTTTAGTAACGTACTCTTTTTCTATTCGCTTCTCGAACACAAAGACGAAATCCTGAAATACGATCTCATCCAAGGAACAACCTACACGCCCCTCGCACTGTTGCCGTTTCCTATTCCCGTCGTGAGTCATTTTGGTTCGACGTCCTGGGGATTCCTGCAAGCCGTTCCGCTCGCAAAAGATCTCGAGCCTGCGTTACGAACTATTTGGCTCGCTCTCAAAGATGGAGGCGCCATTCGCGAACTCAACGTTCGCACGCGCCGCCCGCTCAAAGACGTCGCGGAAATCGAAAAACTCGTCGCACGTCGTGGCGACGCCGTTATCGCCACCTCCGAAATTGTCCGACAAGATCTGTTGAACGTTGGCGTCCCGGATACCCATATCCACGTTGTGCCAAACGCCATCGAAGACTATTGGTTCAAGCACCGTTCGCTCTCTGTCTCCACTCATCCCGCACTTATCTTCCTCGGCCGAATCGGCGCCGACACGTTTACCTTAAAGCTCAAAGGTCTCGATAGGCTGGTTGACTACTATCAACATTTTCCCACGGTGGCAAAACATACCATTGGCATTACAACGAATAAAGCGCTCGTGGAGTGGTGCGATGCGCATATTCCCAACCATCAGTTTCATGCGAACATCCAAAAGGAACATATACCGGATTTCCTTGCTGACAAGGCAGGAAGTATTCTCCTCATTACCTCTCGCTATGAGGGATTCTCGCTTAGTCTCATCGAGGGGATGTCGCAAGGTCTCATTCCCGTAACGTATCCCGTAGGCATCGCGCCCGAGATTATTCGAAACGGACAAAATGGATTTCTCGTCCATTCGCAATCGGAAGGACGAAAAGCCATTGAATATCTGCTACATCTCTCAAAAGATCAGCGTCACCGTCTCGCGCTCGCCGCACGAGAAACCGCAAAGAGCTTTAGCTCAAAAGTGATTGCGAAACGCCTCATTCAGGTATACAAAAAGACCCTGCAGCAGCAAAACTGACGTATGTTTTCCAAA
>CAYMTE010000003.1:0-17416 GCA_964393325.1 uncultured Gammaproteobacteria bacterium | reverse complement strand
CATTCAGGTATACAAAAAGACCCTGCAGCAGCAAAACTGACGTATGTTTTCCAAATTTCAACGCCTCTTCAGGAATCGAAGACATGCGCACTTCATTGATTATTTAGCCGAAATCAACAGCGGCATCTCGGCCGTGGCGCTTTTCCCGCAAGTGTTTTCCCTCTTAAGCGGACACGCGTCTGACGGACTCTCTCCCCTTTCTTTTTTTCTGATCGCGTTGAACAGCATGATCTGGTTTGTGTACGGCGTTCATCGAAAAACTCCACCGCTTATCATCTCGTCATCACTGAACGCCATGGCATCCATTGGAATTTTGATATTGATCGCACTAAAACGCTGATACGAAGCATAACCTACGGAACGTATTTCAGATATTTAAAGCGCACTATTCACTTACCGCCCTCAGGGCACGTTGAGTTGCACTATCGGCATCATACGCAACTAACCGCTTCACCGTGAGTCCTTTTGTTTTTAGTTTTTCTTTTAATTCAATAAGCGCGAGTGGGTCGCCGATATTCGCGTTCAATGTAAAAAACGATGGATCATCCGGATCCTGTATGAGACGAGCTTCGACCCATCGACGTTGTCCGTCCGTGTAATCTGATGTCATATATCCCATCGCAAGCGATCCTTGGCTTTCTGGGAAAATTTCACGAAAAATATGTTCTGCTCGTGCGGTAATCTCAGCACTATCCATGTGCTCATTTTCCCATTTCATTTTTTCCATACTAAAAAATCCTAACACGAAAACCCTTATGCGAGGATGTCCGCAAGATTCCACACGCACAAGACGCTTGACTTTTCTTCAAACGTATGGCATGAACTACATACAACCTTCACAAAAGGACGTCCATTGGAAAAAAACTTCAACGAAGTTGTTCTCGAGTTCGCGAAACAGCAAGGCGTCGACGAGGAGCTCGCCCTGCAACGACTCCGCTCTCACGTCGAGAAGTCTCGGCTCATCGCCCCACCGCTCGACGTTCGTATCCCGAGCGCGGTACGACCCGCAACGTCTGAAGACGTGCGCGAATTCCCGCGCATTACCCTGCCTGCGCTCGTCATCGAGGTCCGAGGCGCCCCGAGGCGCTACGTATTCCCGTTTCGGTACAAGAAGAACGGCCAGGAAGTGCTCGATCTCCACCTGGTGACGGTGAACTTCTTCATTCACGACGATGAGCGGTACGAGGACACGCCTCCGAGGTGAACTCGGAATAGCCCCTTCTTCACCGCCCCCTAGACCCACGCCCATACGGCTTTGGGTCTATGGGCGCGGTTTTTTTATATGCGTATCTCGCGGGAACCGTCTTCGACAATTCAGTGTCCATCGACTACATGCAGGAGAAGCGTATTGAATACTTTAGGCCTTTACCTAATATCTGGTTTCTACGGAACGTATTTCTCCTGAACTCGGACGATCTTGCCTCCCTCGATTCCAAAATAGAATGGAATATCATGGATATAGCTTGAGTCATCTGCCTGCGCGTATTGCTCCATGATTTTAGCAATAGACATCTGTTGCAAATATGGAGCGCTATCCTTGTTTACGAACATGCCGCCTGCTGGTTCGCGAGCGTACGCTTGAATATTTGCCTTTGGATCAAATTCTAAATCCAATGCCTTTCCGATTTGCCGAATATAGAACGGATTGTTGAGACACTCGCTTTTTTGGACCTGGTCTAGCGTACAGACGCCATCGGCGATAGCCGCGCTCTCCATGTTCTGCTGACCTTCGATGTTTTCCAATAACTCAATCTTTACGATATTTTTACCGTTTGAAGTATCGATTTGCGATATTCGGCCAAGAAGTCGAGTTTCAGTGGAAGAGAGCTCGATTTGAGTCGCGGCTGATTTCACATCCAAGCTACGCGACCAAAGGAAATAGCCTCCAGCAAAAACCACGACGGCAAGAGCGACGAGCGCAATGAAGGAAATTTTTTTCATGAATATCCGTAACGTCCTAAAAGGCTTGAGCGATAAAAAAGATGAAAGCTGCAATACACACAACCGTGTCAACTGCGAGAATGATAAGCGACTGCCGCCTCTTAGACACGAGCAGCCATAGACCGAGCAACGCGAAGATAACGATCACGAGAAGCTCAAACTTTAAAAATAGCCCGACTCCTGAAAAGGATGTTTGCAGGGCATCATCCCCGATCGAAAAGGCAAAGTACGCAAAAAAGAGAGCGGAACATGCGCCAAGAATTTTCTGAAAGAGATCGACGTTTGTAGCGTTCATATCGTTTTCTCCGTAGAGAGAACCATACTTGAACTTAATGCAGCAAGTCTCGAAGAATGCAGCCAACTTTTCGATTCCTCCGTCCCGTCCTATGCCAAACAACAATCCCGCTTCTGGCGGGATTGTTGTTTGGCAGGGGCCGTAGGAATCGAACCTACGCAAACGGTTTTGGAGACCGTTGTACTACCATTATACGAGACCCCCTTGTTCTGTTGTCCGTCCAATACGCTTCATGAGCCCAGCATACGAAGAACCGAATTTTTTCAGATTCTTCTCACGCTCAAGCGCCTGCTCTTGATCGATATATCCTTCAAGATAGATCAGTCGTACGGGTCGTCGATACCGTGTCGCATCCACGTCCCCGTTATTATGCTCTATCAATCATTATACGAGACCCCCTTGTTCTTGATTTGTGCCGGGATCATACCAGAAACCCTCTCACGGATCAACCCCACGCGCAGCACGCACGTAACGTGAACTATCCCGACAAAACAAAGTTCCGTTCGAGAGTACGCCGAGGAAAATCGTAAAACTCCTACGAATTCACGCGAACGCTCACAAGTCGCTGTGCCGTCACATCCGATCCCGGAACCAACGAGAAGCCAGGATAGCCACCCGAAAGCGGATTCGGATCCGTGTACGAATAGACTTCTGTACCATTTGCAAAGAGCTTAAGCACACCGCTTTGAATCGTCATCTTGAGCGTCGCGTCCGCATTCCAATTCACAGAAATAGGAATGTGATAGTTGATCGTCCCATTGTCACTGCGAAGATCGATATAATCCGCGTTCCATGTTGCCGTGTACCGTCCGGAAGAATAATTTCCAGCGTATCCGGCATGAAGCAAGGTCGCGAGACTCCCCGAAAACGCACCGCCCTTACGAACGATTTCAATACCTTGGTTTGCGCCGGGCATTCCGGTGCGGAACGAATATTCTCCGTAGGATCCTCTGCCCGCGACGGTCTGAAGTGTGCCGCCCACTACCTCGAACTGCCCCGTACCACCCCAATCACTTGCCGTTGAATTCACATTTGTCCCATTTGGAAAATCCGCGAAGCTGATAAAGGCGCCCGAGGTTGGTGTCGGTGTCGGCGTTGTCGTCGGTTCAGACGTCGGTGTTGTCGATGGACTCGTTGTCGTTGTAGGTGTCGGTGTGGTTGTCGGCGTCGACTGTGCGACAGGCGTCGTTGTTTGCGACGCGGAAGACAACGCGCCAGAAACATATTCCACTGCGCCGAGATCCGCCGCGCTCCCGACAACCGATCGCGTCATTGATACTCCGTTTAGCAGCTGCATATTCACCGGATACGCGCTCACCGCGGAAAGATTCGCCTGCGCCACATCCACAACCTGTGTCGTCACAGGCATAAACGTCGTTGTATTGATCGGTGCAACAGATCCCGTAATGAGATTGGACGTCCCATGTAATTGCCCTGGTACCGGATGCCATTGATCCGAATCGGACCAGTTCGTGTTGATCCAGTTCACGCCAAGATTCAGAATCCCTCCCGCCGTGTATCCCCCACCAACTTCCTGGTTCGCACGCATCGAGAGCTGTGTCACCGATGGAGAGAAATAGAAGATATTGTTCCACACCTGCGCCGTCTCTTCCGTCGTCGAGAGCTGAAACAATGCGCCGGAGTTCCCCGTCACAATGACACTGTTATTCCAAAAATACAGCGTACCTTTCCGGAAAATCGGTTCACCCCACGTCGACTGCGTACTCCCCACATGATCTCCTCCATAATGGATAAAGCTCCCGGTCCCGCCGTTCTTTTTGATCTGGTTCCCATACACATACGTCTTTCGATAGGCCGGATCTGCCGTCGCGATGGTTGGAAAATCCTCGGACTCAACCAAGTCCATCGCATGCGCACCCTCTTCGATGCGGTTGAAACGAATCACCGTTCCTACGGATCGATCTTTGATCGCGTTTCCGCCCGCACCAGAACGCTCCGCGCCGATCGTATTGTACTCGTACACAATCCCCACACTTTGCGTATACGTGTTATGCATGCGGTCACTCCCCGCAATTCCGTTACCATGAATGTCATTCCCTGCGATCCGAATATCCTTTGTCACTGCAAAGCTTCCATCATCCGTAGATTTCGTGAAGATGCCTTGAGAGCAGTCCGAAATCTCGTTGTCGGCGATCGTAATATTATGGCCGCGGTCCACCCAAACGCATGCGCCAAAATCCGTGTATGCCTGCGTCGCCCCGTGCGTATCCGTAAAGGAATAGGAAGGATGCGCACCGCGAATCGCGAGCCCATCAATCTGGATATAGGTCGGAACATCAGTCCATTCCGCCGCACTCCCCTTGATCATCACGACGGAACGCGATTCCTGGATCGGCGCGGAATATGAACTTCCATAGACGAGAGCCGTGCGAGTCACCGCGCCATCACCCGTCACAATCGGACGCTCTCCGTTCGGTCCTTTCACGCCACACACGCGAACAGGCGCGGACGCCGTCCCGTGTGCCGTCAACAAAAACTTCCCACGATATGGCGCTGCGCGATAAAAAATCCGAACCGTGTCCCCCGCTTTCAATGTCTCCCACGGAACCTGACTCAATGACGTGAGTTGTCCCGCATTCGGACCTACTTGATAATCCGTCCCGCTTCCTGGTACGCAGCTCGTCGAGACCGACACAGGAGATGATGGCGTCGTTGGCGTTGGCGTGGTCGGCGTTGTCGGTGTAGGCGATGTCGGCGGTGTTGGTGCCGTCGGCGCGCTCGGAGACGGAAGTGGCGTCGGTGTTTGCGTCCGGACATCCCAATCAAGCGCCGCCTGCATCGTCGAACCAGAAGTCTCTTGCTGCGGAACGAATTGATTTGCGCTCGTGATCGGATCGCCGATTACATAATTTTCGAAAAACGCATCTGGCACATCGCGAACCATCTGATTCCAATTCGATCCGTAGAGCTGTGTCGCGAGAGATTCGCTCGTCACCCAATGCAACGTTCCATAGCGTCCAACGACATACACCTTTGGATCCGTCACAATCTTCACCATCCATTTTCCAGGCTGATAGGTCACGTTTTTCTTGAGCGGATACGTCACGAGCTCTGCATCCGAAATCGTCACCACGCTCGAAAAATCCGAGAACCAGCTAAAAAACACATTTTCATACGGGAACACGTACCGCATCCCATTGTGAAGATAATAGACGGAGGACGTTCCACCTTTCACCAACGCATCATTCGGCGCTGCGGATACCGGCGATATACCAGCAAAAGACGTGCATACGAGCGACAAAAGCGAGGCGATGGCAAGATGTTTTTTCATATCTGGAATTTCTTCAGTATACGCAATCCCCTCCGTAAATAAAACCACCGCTATTTCAGCGGTTTTTTGAGCCCTGAAAGAACCGCGCCCGTTCCCGCGTATCATGCATTGAAAAATACCTTCACTTCTTTTACCATTCCCCTATACGAAATATGACAAAGGCCTCTCTGATCGGCATCATCGCCGCGGTAATCTTCATTAGTGGAGCAGGATACATCGTGTATAACGGCCGACCTGTCGCGAAGCTCTCCGAACAGACGCGCCAGGCAACACAAACGCAAACCCAGCCGTCTTCAAACACGAACTCACAAGCTCCCACGGAATCAGCTACGCAAACCGCATCGACCGGAACGTATACACTCGCGGATGTAGAAAAACACAATTCCGAAAGCGACTGCTGGTCCGTCGTTGATCAAAACGTGTACGACCTCTCGAGCTGGATTTCTCGTCACCCAGGCGGCCCCGGACCGATCATTGGAATGTGTGGGAAAGATGGAAGCGCAATGTATCACGGACAACACGGAGCCTCAAAGCGCCCAGCCTCCATGCTCGCTCTCCTCAAAATCGGCGCACTGCAGCAATAACTCTCTATGAAGCTCGCGTCCCAACTTCTCCTTCGCTATTCGTGGTCACTCCTGTTCGTGTGGTTTGGCACGCAGCAGCTTCTTCATCCCAGCGCGTGGACCGCGTTTCTCCCCGCCTGGACCGGATACTTCCCCATTCCCGCTGACATGCTTATTCAGCTGAACGGATGGATGGAAATCTGCGCCGCGATCCTCCTCGCCATCGGATATGGCACACGGCTCATGGCAGCCTTTCTCGCACTTCACCTTGCCGGGATCGCTGTGAGCGTCGGAGGAGCGATCGGTGTCCGCGACGCGGTGCTATCCGCCGCAGGGTTCTCCCTTGCACTTGCCGGACCCGACGCATGGAGCGCGGATATCTTTCTCAAAAGGCCGAAAAATCCGTCGGAAAATGAGCAAGGCGCCTAGTGCGCCTTGCTTTTTTTCGTTCAGTATGCTTTTCTAGTAGCGCCCACAAGGAGGAATTCTTGGTGAAAAAAAAGAACATTGCTATCGTTGTTCGCCGACAGATTCCAAGCGCGGCGCCTCGAGTTAACGTGCCGCACATGTGGGAGACGCTTCCCACGAGCAGCACATCTCTCGTCGAGAGACGGCACTGCCCAAAGTGCGATCTTCTTGATTCGAGAGTTCGTAAGGGTGATTCTGTGTGGGGAGTAAAAACAGGATGTGTCGGCTACGACGTGATGTCGTTACCGGAAATGACCGAGCGAGTCTTCCTTCAAAAAATCCGTGAGTGGGTCGCCATCAATATGGACGCCAACTCCTGGACGACGAAGGAGACACTCTGCATGAGGCCGACAACCATGCAGATCAAACGCACCTCTACGCAAGAGATGCTCTGGGCGATCGGCATTCGATGGGACGTGCCACACGAAAAAAAGGAGCCTCGTCCCGTCGCTCTCTTGTATGGACCTGACGAACCGCAAGAGCGCGATCCGTCGCTCACACGCATCAGCAACGGACTCCGTGTTCTCCTTCGGTGGCTCATCGTGAGGCAATGTACGCCTGGAGTATTCCCAGGCTATCACTCAAAAAACTTCACGCTCCCCGATGACAGGGAATACAAATCTGCCAGCAAACAATTTCGTGAGCGCGTTGGCCTTGAGCCGCTGCCCAATGGGGAAAATTTCCCCACGTTGCCGCCCACTCGCGCCGAGCTGGCTCACATGGAGGCCGTGCGCAAGGCACGGATGATGGATCCGAATCCCCTCGCCGCGCTTCTAGACCCAGAAAAATAGCGCGCGTACGGCTCGATCCTTCTCGCCCGAATCCTTCGGGCGTTTTTTAATTCGCTTTTTTGAATCTCACCTGAATCACAGGCTCGTACGACGCATCTTGCTCATCTTTCACCTCAATCGTTTCGCCCTTCATGAGCTTCGTGATCGCCATGTCACTCATCAGTTGAACATCCGCCTTCACGCTCTCCGTAAGCTTCTCAAGCTGTTCCATTTCTTTCTGAAATGAGGCGCGAATTTCCGTCTCCAGCTGCAGCTTCTTCGCTTTTAACGTATTCAGTTCTTCGACAACTTTTTGATAGGGCGCGTTTTGCGCAAGCACGTCACGGTACACCGTACGAACGTTCTTTTGCTCTCGCTTACTTTCTTTAATGCGTTGAAAAATTTCATTTAAGTCAGTCATACGTATCGATCTTGTCGGACGAGTATACTCCATTCGATCTGGAACGACGAGATGCGCCAAACAAAAAACCGCCAAGGGCGGTAAGAACGCTATCTGTCTACGACGCAACGCGTCTGTCCGAGGCTTTTTCTCCACCCAATCCGGTGGGCGCGAACGAAAAACTGCTCTCGATCTGAATCGGGAATCCGATCCGAGAGAATCGCCCGCAGACGGAGCGACTGGAAATTTTCACGCGACAGCGTATCGAATCGCCGGAGAAACACTTCAGAGATCCGGCGAGATGAGTTGGAAAAGGCTTTCTCGATTCGTGCATCCTCGGTCCAACTGAACGCCTCGTGATGACACTGGGATCGAACAACGCCTTGCGCGTCCACGACGTAGCTCGACTCAATGCGTTGCCCCGATCCGATCGTGAAATCGAATGCGTACGCTTCTTCGAGCGCACACGCGCCACGCAATCCACGAACGCCCTTCGTGTCACGCGTGGCCGGATCAACGAATAAGAACGCGACGCCATCAATCATCGCCGTCAGCGTCCCCCATCCGAGCTGCGGATGCTCACGTCTCGCACAAACCGGAACAAGCTCGAAGCCGCCAATATGCGACACCGCATACGCAGCCTGATGACGATCCGTCTGCGTGGAAACATTCACATGTAGGTATGCCTGCGGAATGCCGTCCGTCTCCGAACGGAAGACCGCAAGAAGACCATCCTCCATCTCGCAGGTGAACTCGTAGACGTCTGGTCGACGCTTCCCTCCATCACCGATCTGCCCCAAGCGAACATGCATCGGATCCCAATCGATGAACTCGCCTGCCCGAATAATCTCCTCGACCCGACGAAACGGTAATGGTACGGACGCATCAACCTGAAGATACGGAATCGGCGAACGTGTCGGCATACTACCTCCGGTGTCAAAAAGAAAACCGGCTTGCGCCGGAGAGACGCCACGCATCCTACGCCGCGGACGGCGGAGGCACGCTATGACGATCTGACGTCGGAGACGGAAACTGTCGCCGAAGCTCCTCGAGAAGGAGCTCGTCGTCACATGAAAGGTGTGGCGAAGAAAACGCCGCGAGACACGCCTCATGAAAGGCACGCCCAGCGCTGGGCCTGACGCGACTCGTTCGATCCGCCGACGCCGGAACCCCCTCCTCCTGCAGTCGACGAATGAACTCCGCGTCTCCACGAGTCTCATCGAAGCGAATACCATCATTCAGACATTCGTATGCCGCGAGTACACGACGGCGTACTCCTCGCGTTGGCTCGGTGATGATGTACATGTCTCCTCCCAGAGAGTGAAAGAACGTGTGTACATACGTAATACCAAACATTGCCCCATACGTCAATCCGTGGTGGTATCTGCTATACTCATTGGCAACATATTCACTCTTCTTTTCTATGACCCCCGTTATCAATTACCCTGCCGTTCTCGCAGCGGCCGTCTCGAGCATCGTCCTCGGATTCCTCTGGTACGGACCGTTCTTTGGAAAACCCTGGATGAAAATCGTCGGTCTCACAAAGGAATCGATGAACCAGGCAAAGGCAAAAGGGATGACAACCACGTACCTCATCATGACGCTTGGCAGCCTCCTGATGGCGTTCGTCCTCGCACACGACCTCGAATTTGCCTCCGTCTATACACAAACGACCGGCATCTCCGCCGGTCTCATGGCCGCCTTCTGGAACTGGCTTGGTTTTATCGCGCCCGTTCTCGTGGGCGATCAACTCTGGGGCGGTAAACCGTGGAAACTCTTCCTCATCAACGGCGGGTATTATCTCACATCGATGTGCATCATGGGTACGCTCCTCGCTCTCTGGAAATAACATCAACAGAAAAACGCTCCGAGGACATCGGAGCGTTTTTCATTATACGGAGCCGTCGTGTGAGGAGACGGAGACCTCGCTGTTTATGGTGTCTGCGGAGCAGCACCCTTCATCAGGCGAAGTCCATGCTTGAATGCCCCCTCATGTGGAAATACGTGCATCGGAAGAATTTCTTTCATGATCTTCCGCGCGCCTTCCACATCACCTTTCGCGCGAAGCGCATGTGCCTCAACAAGCTTTGCAAACAACGCTTCGTCGAGTTTGTCGGCAAATGGCGCCTGCTTCGTTAATTCCTTGAAGGCTGCGAAGTCATTTTTCTCCAACGCCTGTTCAACAGCCGCGCGTTGCTCTTTCATATCTTCTCGATGCTCTCGAAATGCCTCGCGATGGTTCGCGAGCATACGCGGAAGTCGCTGGAACAACCCCGAGGATTCGAGAAGCGCTTTCGCTTCTTCGTATTTTCCCTGTTCACGAAGGGATTTCGCTTGATCCAGAGTTGCACGCTGATCATCGCTCAACGCGAACCGCACAGGGCCGTTCACTGGCGCTGTCGTCGTTGTCTCCGCTGCAGACACGGCACCGACACCAACAAGCGTTGCGAGAAGAGAGGATCCCGCAACGGCGGCCGTCACAACACGCAAGGTCTTATTCTTCATAACGTAATTTAGATTGAAGATGTTTTAGGAATGCGTAAGGTCGTACGCCCTCACATGCAGTAGTACGCACATCTTCACTATTCGTTTCCCCAGGCGCTGGAGGAGGAACCGCGACGCGTGCAAAAAACAAGCGAATTGTCTGCGGGGACTGCTGCATTGGAAATCCCTCAACCGTCTGCCACGGAAAGACGAAACAGGATCGAAATGTCGTTCCCGTATGTTCAGACGGATTCGTCGGGATACCGATTACGCGTACGAACGGAAACCGCGCAAGAACGTCTCGGCTGCGATCGTTTAAGTCTTGACCGTCGATCGTCCATTCCTGACCATCAAACGTGCGCAAATGAAACGTCGCCGCATTATCGGCTACCGATATCACCTCTCCCGCCAAGAGTCCTTTCGCGGGGTTCATCCACATCGACCGCTGACGCTCACTCACCGGACGACGAATAAGGTGCAAACGAGGGCCGATATCTTCTTCGACGCGCTTTCCCAGACCGGAGAGATAGAAGAAGACGCCACCGACGAGCGTCGCAAGAATCCCGAATCCCAGGAGCAACGAAAAGGAATAGCGATAGCCCGTTTTTGTATGACGGATATTTTCGATAACTGCCACGACAACACCGATACAGATAGAGATCCAGACAATCGGCGCGGTCTCGAGGAGGAATGACGCCCACCCGTCATGCGTCAGCGCTCGGAATTCCCACCCAGCGTTCGCGAACACGAAGAACATCGCTGCCGCCGATGCTGCGCCGATCACCAAACAACCGACGAGTAACACCCACAGGAGTCGATCTTTCACCCAGAAATACCATCGCGAGCGCGGAACAACATGTTCCTCTTCGATACGCGAAAGCACCTTCTCGGCGAGATCGTCGCCGGGCTTGTGCGGAGAAACGAGAGGGGTGTCATTCGACATACGTATTACGATGATTCCGAAAAAATTGCGTGAAGACGTTTCTTTGCGCGATTAATCTGCGTCGCGACCGTTCCAACCGGAAGCTTGAGAATGTCAGAAATCTCGGCATATTCTCGTTCTTCAAAATACCGAAGAACAAGAATATCCCGATACTTCTGATCTAGTTTCGAAAGCGCGGCGCGAAGACGTTCGGCATTCAGTCGCCGATCAACGTCATGCTCGACGTTCAATCCACTCTGCAACTCCTCGAGCTTCTCTTCGCTTTCGTCAATCACGTATCCCTCTGGCCTGATCTGACGTGCGCGGAAAAACGACATCGTTTCATTATGCGCGATACGATAGATCCACGAAGAGAACCGTAACGACTGATCGAACTCCTGAATGTTCCGATAGACTTTCAAAAAGACGTTCTGCAAAACATCTTCAACATCTTCAGCTCGAAAGACGCCGAGCCGACGCACGTAGCGGCCGAGCTTTTCCTGATACCGATGCACCAGTTCGGCAAACGCCTCTTTCTTCTGAAGCGCTTCACGAACAAGCTGTTCATCGGCCACCTGACTCGTCTGATCTTGCATGACGGACTCCAGTATACCCAATAGTACGCCCTTCGTGCGGTTTTCTTTCATTTTCGAAAGAAAACCGATAAAAACGTGGTGTTTTGAGATATGCGATCTAGACCAAAACCAAAAAAGCTGGCAATATCACGTGCATGAATCCATCACTTGCCGCCCTCCTTGCCACGCTCGGCATTAGTGCCGTCTCGTTCATCGCCTTTGCCGCTCTCGGCTGGGCGCGCACGACGCTCTCTAAATTTCTACATGCCGTTGTTGCCTTTGCCGCAGGCAGTCTTCTTGGAGGAGCGTTCTTTCATCTACTCCCCGAAGCCGTTGAACAAAACGATTCTGCATTCCTCTGGACGCTTATTGGCATTCTCGTATTCTTCGTTCTCGACGGGATGCTCTGGGTATATCACTGTCACGCCGGGCACGAGCTCGATTCTGCCGGACATGGATCCTGCCCACCAAAACCGATCGGCACGCTCAACCTCGTTGCAGACGGCGTGCATAATTTTACCGACGGCGTCATTGTCGCGTCCGCGTTTCTTGTCAGCATTCCGGTCGGGATCGTGACGTCGATTGCCGTCGCGCTTCATGAAATCCCGCAAGAAATCGGCGACTACGGCGTCTTACTTCATTCCGGCTTTACGCATAAAAAAGCACTCTTCTGGAACACGATCATTGCCTGCACCGCTCTTCTTGGGACAACGCTTACACTCCTGCTTAGTGGGTACGTTCAACAGCTCACGGCGTACACCGTCCCGTTTGCTGCGGGCGGATTCATCTACATGGCATGCACGAATCTTCTGTCGGAAATCAAGGAAGAAGAAAAACTCCGCACGCGTATCGTTCAATTCATTTGGATGATTCTTGGCATCGCGTTGCTCTGGATCACGAAGCAATATTTTGATCACGGATAACATAAATCCGGGCACACGCAGAAGCACATGCCCGGATAAGCAAGAAAGAACCAAAACCCTCGCTACGGATCGTACGGCGTGAACGCAGGCGCGCCGTTCTCGAGGAAGCCCGTCGCGTCGTAGAGGTCGCCCCACCCGTTCTGGTCTACGTTGTGCAAGCAGGCGAGCTTCAGGCGGCCGATCCCAACACCGTTCGGGAATGACGTCGTCTGGTAAAGACGACCACTCTCGAGAGCTGCTGCGGGTCCGACCTGGTACAGCGGCGTCGTGCCGTCAAAGACCCAGAAGCTATAGAGCTGAGTTGGACACGCACTCTGATTGTTGAAATCGACCGAGAGCGTGACCGGATTGAGCGGCGTATCCCCGGAGGGGAACCGCATGTAGTTCGCCGGCGTTTGCCAATATGCAGGAGAAGCGTCAATCGTCGGCGTAAACGCCGGCGCACCACTCTCTATCACATCAGACACGTCGTAGAACGCGCCGTTCGCATCCGTGCAGCCCAGCCGAACGACATCGATACCGACGCCGTAATCGAGCCATACCGTCTGCGTAAGCGTCCCCGACACCAGCGACACGTCATTCCCCAACATCGCAACCGGCGTACCCCCTGCGGTGTACGACCAGAAGCTGTACGTGCCATTCGGACACCCGGTCTCATCCACAAAGTCCACCGTAAAGGTGATTGGATTGTCCGGCGTCGATCCTGCAGGCGAGCGCGAATAGTTCGCCGGCTGCGACCAGTTCACGCCAAGGTCTTCCCGTGGCGTAAATGCTGGAGAACCGGATTCGAGATTCGGCGAAGAGTCGTAGAACTCCCCCGCCTCATCCGTGCACGCGAGGCGAATCGCTTCGATCCCCACGTCGTACGTCAGAAGCACGGTCTGCTCCACTACGCCGAGCTGCATCGACACGTCAGTACCAACCTTCGCGAGACGAGTTCCGTCCAGCGCGTACCGCCAGAAGGAATACGTGCCCGTCGGGCAGCCGCTCTCGTTATCGAAGTAGGCGGAGAATGTAATGGCACCGGTCGGATTCAACCCACTCGGCGAGCGCGTGTAGTTTGCCGGCGTCTGCCAATGCGCCGGGTACGGCGCATTGTACGGACTGAATGCCGGTGAGCCAGACTCGAGATTAGAGGAGACGTCATACAAGTTGCCGCCCGCATCGGTACACGCGAGGCGCACCGCTTGAACGCCAACACCATCAGGAAGCGAAGCGGTCTGCGTGAGCGTCGCACCGTCAAGCACGACGTCCGTTCCAACCTTTGCAACCGCCTGATTGTTTGAGTTATAGATCCAGAAGGAGTAGGTACCCGTCGGACACCCAGTTTCGTCATCGAAGTTCACGATGAACGTCACCGGATTCTCCGGGTAGTTCCCCGCCGGCAGACGGGTGTAATTATTCGGCGTCTGCCACAACGCCGAGAGCCCCATGTTGTGAGGCGTGAACGCCGGCGCACCGAACTCAAGCGAGTCGGATACGTCGTAGATCGTTCCGTTCGCATTCGTACACGCGAGGCGCACGTCCGCGACCGGAATATTATTCGGAAGTGACACGATTTGATGGAACACCCCGTTGTGCGGTGTGGCATTTGAGCCCATACCGCGAACCGGCGCGCCAAACTCGTCGAAGACCCAGAACCGGTATGTCATATTCGGACACCCGGTCTCATCATCGAACTCCGCGAAGAACGTGATCGGGTGCGCGGGGTCGCCGCCGCCCGGATACCGCGCATAATTCGCCGGCGTCTGCCAATTGGCGGACGTTGGCGTTTCATACGGCGTAAACGCCGGCGCGCCACTCTCGAGCACGCCAGACGAATCGTAGATGTACCCGCTTGCCGACGTGCACACGAGCTTGATCCGCTCGATCCCGATATCATTCGGGAGCGGCGGGTTCGCCGTTTGCTCGAGCACGCCGTTCAAGACAGTTGCATCTACCGGGTTGATCTTATACAGCGGCGTCCCATCTGCACGGAACACCCAAAAGCTGTACGTCTGCGTGGGACAGCCTGTGTGATCGTTGAAGTCTACCCAGAACGTCACACTGCGCGTCGGTGACGCGCCTTCCGGGGATCGACGATAGTTTGCGGGCGTCTGCCAATTTGCCGGCGTGGCTTGGTAGTTCGGCGTGAACGCCGGACTCCCAAACTCAAGCGGCGTTGTTGGAACGTCGTGGATGGTGCCGTCCGCATTCGTGCACGCGAGGCGAATATCTTCCACCCCCACTTCTTCGGGGAACGATACGGTTTGCGTCAACGTGCCGTTCTGAAGAGACGTGTTGCTCCCCAGACCGTACGATGGCTGGTCCTGCTCGTAGACCCAAAACCGATAGGTGTGATTCGGGCAGCCCGTCTCGTCCTGAAAGTCGACCGAGAGCGTGATCGGGTTTGCCGGCGTCGCACTACTCGGCGTCCGCGTGTAATTCTCGGGATCGTCCCAGTAAGCCCCGCTCGCCTGTGGCGTAAACGCCGGCGAGCCGCTCTCGAGGAATCCCGTCGCGTCGTAGAGCGATCCCCATCCGTTCGTGATGTTGTACAGGCAGGCGAGCTTGAGGCGCTCGACGCCCGTCTCAGACGGAAAAGCAATCGTCTGCGACAATGTCCCATTTTGCAACGAGACACCTTGTGCTGCTTGATACAGCGGCGTCGTACCGCTGAACACCCAGTAGCTGTACGTGTGGCTCGGGCAGCCGCTCTCGTCGTCAAAAGCAACTGTTATCGTGACAGGGTTGTATGGCGTCGCTCCCGTCGGGGATCGTGAATACGATCCGGGATTTTGCCAGTGTGCCGCAAAAGCGGCGGGGGCGGCGAAGAACCATGCCACGAAGGCACAGCACGTCGCTATGAAAAGCGTGTGTAGCCTTCTCATGGCGTCCTCCGATCGAGTTGTCAATGTGCAAACACCTAAAGTTAAGAAATAGCTAACACGAAGCGTATGAAAAGTTACACTATCTCCTCACGAGGTTAGTGTACCTCATACCCGAAGCAAGTTGCCAGAATCTACGGTTTTGTCAAGGTTTTACCCTCTTTGCCTTCCCCTTGATCCAATACGGATCTTCAGCTATATTGCGGCCACAATTCATATTCGTGGAGAGGTCGCATAGTGGTCGAGTGCACTCGCTTGGAAAGCGAGCATACCGCAAGGTATCGCGAGTTCGAATCTCGCCCTCTCCGCCATAAGACAAAACCCGCATACACGCGGGTTTTGTCTTATGCGAAGTGCGGTAGTGGATTCGAACGGGGAGGGCTTGGGAACCGGGAGGTTCCCACTGTTGACGAGGAGAGCGCACGAGAGGGCGGAAGCCCTTTCGTGAAGCGAGCATGAGCGAGCGCGTTTAATCCCACCCTCTCCGCCATGACAATTTTTATCGGAGCGACCCGAGTGCCTCAAAGCGTTCGAGATGCGTGCGATAAAGAAAAACCGCCCGAAAGGGCGGTTTTGTGTTAACCTTATACAGTTACGCCCTACACTCATCTCACTGCTACAAATATGAAAAGTAAACAACTCGCAACTTTTGGAATAGTGGCTTGGTTTCTATCAGTCGCGTCTTCGGCTCAAAACCTTGCCGGACGCTACACCGCCCCAACAGTATTAGTCTTGGTAGCAGCATTCGCTATGCTGGTTTTTACTATTATGGCGGTAGTTCGTCTATGGAAAACGCAGAAACTGACAGCTGTTTTATTTCTAATTTTGTCAATTGTATCTCTCGTTTATGTTTCAGCGCCAGTAAAAATAATCGCGTTCATTTTTTTTATTTGGGCTATTTCACTCCTTTTCGCTATGGGGAAATATGAAGACATAGCCAAAAAACTTGATGCAAACAAGGTGATTCGCGATGCTATTGTCATGGGAGTTGCAGACAAGTACATCGAGGAAGAAAATTTAACGAACGACGACTTTGGACTGCAGTTGCTTGGGCGTTCGCTAAACTGGGCCGTCCCTGATCTCGGCTATAATTTTGATAATGACTTGAACAAAGTTGAGAACGAGGGATTGAAAAAACGATTGAAGGAAAACGAAGATCAAATTTTCAACAAAGGGCTAAGCATCTTGAATTCTGACGCCCTGCTGGAGAGGTTGATTGCTTTTTATATTACTCATGAGATCTACTTAATCGACGCCTTGTCCGTCAAGAATGGCGCCGAAATATACCCTGGAATAATACGAATGAAGAAGTATCTATTTCAGATGACAGAAAAAGAGCCGAATATCCAATCTCCCGACTTCAGGACTGACTATAAAAATCTCTTCATAAAATTCAATGAATCGTATGGCAAATACGGAAAAACTCTAAAGAGGGAGACTATTGATTCACTGTTCTCTCTTATATAACAGAGCTAGGCTGAATTTAGTCTAGAAGATCACCAGCTTGATCAGGGAACTAAAGTTAACCAATCAGTCGTAGTCGAATCCTCTTTCTGCAATTTTGTACTGCGCTTCACGTCGATAAAATCTCGGTGAAAACCCTACGGGTTTTACTGCCGTCAAAGAAGAGCGCACTCGTTCGATTCACGCATCCGCGGGAGAAACCTCATGACGAGGCGACCAACACGTCGCCTGTACCATCCAAGCATCCGGTGTTACATTTCTGGAGGATATGAATGTCTGCATCATCACGGGTGGAACGTCGTCCGAACGCGATATCTCGCTAATTTCCGCCGCCAACGTACAGCGAGCCGTTGAGGCCAACGGACATACCGTCGAAATCTTCGATTTAGCCCTTGGCTACGATGAGCTCGGCAAGCACCTCGATCGTGTCGACCTTTGCTTCCCCGTTCTCC
>CAYMTE010000002.1:0-87973 GCA_964393325.1 uncultured Gammaproteobacteria bacterium | reverse complement strand
GAGCGTCACATTGACATTGTGAAGGTCAGAGGTTCGACTCCTCTGCCGTCCACCAGCAAACATCCTCCGATATCCGTCGGGGGATTTTTGTTGGGGATATCTTAGGTGTGCTATAATTTGCGCATCATTCGTTTTAATCTTTTCGATCCTTTCTTGTATGGGGGAACTTAAACCAAAAAAGCCGGTACGACGTCGTGTGATGAAGGCAGCAAACAGCCCAGAGCCAACCGGTCCGGTTGGTGGATCGATGCCGGATGATCCAACGCAGCCTTCGCAGCCGATGTGTGGCCATATGAACTGTTCAGATGGAAAGTGCAACGTTCATTTCGTTGGACCAACCTCCCACATGAGAGACCATCATATCGTGCATGCGGCACGAGGCGTCTCGCATATTTGGAGCGCGGCGATTATTACGGGTCTCGCCATCGTCATTACGGGCGCTATCGCATTTTCTTCGGTTCAGGCATCTACGTCTACCTCGGATACGCTTCCGAGCCGATCGGATATCGCGGCGATGGCAAAGCGACTGGAGCGTGTTGAAAAGATGCTGAAAGATATGTCGGATCGCTGTATTGCGCAGGCGAAGGAGTGTCGGGGCATCCCTCCAGCGGCGTCTTCGTCAACGCGCACGGGCGCAACGACATCCACGAATTAGACGTTGCAAAAACTCCTCGGTTCGGGTATCGTCTTTTTTGCAAGAACAGCCGTTAAAGCGAGTCAGATTGGCGAGTTCTCAGAGCGGGTCCTGGCGAGGATGACGTTCTAGATCTCTCCAATGTGGCTCGCTTTGCGTATGAGCCTGCTCGTATTCGGATATGCTATTCTGTGCGTGATATGGGATTTGTGAACGCGGTATTTCGTCCAGAACAGGATCATCACGTTCAGATGGACGTTAGCGAAATAACGCCATCGTTGTATCTTGGAACGAACCAGTGTTGTCGTGAACATTTTAAGGTCATGCTTTTGGATCGAGGAGTTTCGCATGATGTTTCTCTTGAAGGCGAAGCTTTAGATGCTCCCTTTGGCGTGGAGACGTTTTTATGGCTTCCGACGCAAGATCATGCCGCGCCAACGCAGATGGATTTACGTCTTGGCGTCGACTATCTATCGAATGTGATGAGACTTCATGGAAAAGTTTATGTCCACTGCAAGAACGGTCACGGTCGTGCGCCGACGTTGGTAGCCGCGTGGTTTATTTCGCAAGGAGAGGACGTGGATCGTGCCATCCAACGGGTGCGACAAGGTCGCACAGAGATTCATCTCGAACCCGTACAGATCGAAGCCTTACGCGTATTCGCTCATGACGCTCAATCGTGAAGAAAAGATTGCTCGCATGACGTCGCAGCGATTTTCAGATCTCGAAGTGATTCTCGAGAACGTCGATGATCCGCATAATCTCGGGGCGATTCTTCGGACCTGCGATGCCGTTGGCGTCGGACGGGTTCATCTTGTGTACACGGTCGAACGTCCACCGCGTATGGCGGAGCTTCGCACGGACGCAGCTGCATCGGCCGCAAAATGGCTCACGATTGTGAAATGGGATTCTCTCGAGGCGTGTCTTGCGGATCTCGCATCGCGTTCGCGTCGCATTATCGCGACAGCGCTGTCGGATCGCGGCGTTCCGCAGTGGGATGCCGACTTTGCGGTTCCGTGCGCTATCGCCGTTGGGAATGAGCATGATGGACTGTCTCGCGCGCTTCTTGCAGCTGCGGATCAGATCGTGACGATCCCGATGCGCGGAATGGTTCAAAGCTTGAATGTGTCGGTGGCGGCTGCTGTGGTTCTTGAAGAAGCGCTGCGCCAACGAATGACAAAATAAAAAACACCCCGGAATGTCCGAGGTGTTTTTTGAATTCCGTTAGGCTTTGTCTGTGGTGTTTTTTTTCATCATGCCCGACACGGAGAATGCGCCTGCTCCCAACGGGATCAAGGAGAGCGCGATTGCGAGGAGCGCGAGGTCTACATCGCCGGCAGGAAGGGATGCTTTTTTGACGCCAAAGAAGGCGACGAGCATGACGATTGCCAGAAAGATGGAGGCGGTTTCTACGCACACGCCAAGAATGAGTGCGATGCCCCCGACGAATTCCGAAAGCGCGGCCAGGTAGGCGAACAACCCTGCGGCCGGAAAGCCGAGCTTGCTTACCATTCCGGTGAACATTTCCATGCCCGGGGCGTTTCCGAAGAGTTTGCCGTAACCGTGGAGCACGAAGATGACGCCGGCAACGACGCGCAGAATAAGGAGGCCCCAATTCTTACACGTGGGAGACTGGAGGTTCTTAAGCACACGATGAATCATACGAGGTGATACGTGAGTTTAACGTACGAAAGAATGATGAATAATACGCATAGCGTAGCGTATAACGTCCTTGGCGGCAATGAGTGCGCTAGGCGGTTATCCAACGATTTGGCGAAACCGGAAGCGGTAAAAGAGGTCGCGGAGATGGATGGCAAACGGGAATTTTATCGCTAACCGGCCGACATTGATGTAGCCTGTTTTTCCGAGTGTGACGATGGATCCGTAATACTGAAAACGGAACGGCTTGAGCGGTTGATGTTCGAGTGTCGCGATCACGTTGCTCGCGATACATTGTGCCATTTGCATGGCTGTTTGAGCGGTTTTTGGAATCGTCGCTTGTTGCTGTCGGAAGATTACGGCATCGCCTCCGGCAAAGATGCGATCTTCGATGCGAAGTGTTTCATCCGCAATCATGCCGCCAGGTCCTCGGTCGATGTCGGGGTTGATCGGAATAGCGTTTGGTTCGATGCCGCCGGCCCAGAGCGTAAGCCCGGAGGGAATTCGTTCGCCGGTGGTCAGTCGGACGGCGTTTGGTTCAATCGCGACAACCGCAGCGCCTTCGCGGACGGCGATGCCGTTTCGCGTGAGCTCGCTTCGTGCGCCCGAAACCATCTTCGTGGGAAAGCCGATCAGAATTTGCGGCGCGCCTTGCAAGAGTGTGAAGGATACGTACGGAACGAGCCGTTCGTGCAGCACGATTTTTTTCAGAACGTATTCTTTGAGCGCGAACGCGCTTTCGATGCCGGACGGACCACCGCCGACAATCACGAAAGAGAGCGCGTTGCGCCGATCTTCTTCGGTATCGGCGGCTTCTGCAGCGCGAAACGCATCTTCAACGCGCGCATGTGCGCGATCGACATCGTCCCATGTTTTGAGAAACGACGCGTATTCGCCACATCCGGGAACGTTGTATTGCGCGACTTTTCCTCCCTGGCTCAAAATGAGAATGTCGTACGAGAGCAAGAGGATATCTTGTTGGGTTGCAACGGAGACGGTGCGTCGTTCGCGGTCGATATGCGAGGCAATACCTTGGAGAAACGTAAAGTTGTTCGTTGTCGCACACGCGGATAGCGGGGCGGTAAAACGCTGTTTTGTTTCCGTGGTGGATGCGAGCGCATCGATCAGTCGCGGTGAAAATACGAAATGATCCGTCGCGTTCACGACGGTCATTCGAATCTTGTCGCCGTAGCGCGCATGGAGCGTACGCGCCGTCAGAAGGCCGGTAAAACCAGCGCCGACGATGACAATGTGGGGGATGGCGGAAGAGGAAGAATCCATATCCCGCCTAGTTTGTCACGGTCGCTTTGTTTCGTCGATGACGCGTTGGAGTTGGCTGATGATCTGTTTTGTCGCCTCTCCGAGCGGGAGGGGTTCGCGAAGATCGAGTGTCGCGTGTCGTGACGTGCCCGTTCCTCCAAATGGGCGTGCGAGATCTGCGGCAGAATAGGCGCCGGTGGTTTGGAGTGATGCGGTTGCGGTGCCGTCACGGTCCTCAACGATGTACACGATAATATGTGCGTGTGGAGCGTATCCCACGAGTTCTGTGGTCACGTCTTCGAGCGTATCGAGAGATGCGCCGGTTTCGAGAATGTCTTGTCGGGTGATGGTTGACCAGACGAGTCCGCGCGCCTCATCTTGCTTCAATCGGGAGAGCACGCGTCCCCAGAGTTTGAGTGTATCGACAGATCGCGTCTTCCAGAGTCCATGGACGATCTCTTCGCGCTTCGCTCCTGCGCCGATGAGTCGCGCGGCGCTTGAGAGTGTTTTTGGCGTGACGTTCGACGTGCGGAAGGAATTCGTTTTTGCGATCATCCCGGCAAGAAGCGCGGTTGCGATATCTTCATTCAACAGATTTCGATTCCACGTTTCCAAGAGCTCAAAGAGGATTTCTGTCGTTGAAACGGCCGTAAGCTGTACGATATTCAATTGTCCCCATTGTTCATTCGTGGATGCACAATCGATATTGATGATCGGGGTGCGATACAAAAAATCCGCGTGCGTTCGTGCGAGTTCTCCGAGGCTTTGCCGATCGGGTGTGTCGAGCGCGATGACGAGATCGTAGCGATCTGTTGCCGGCTGAACGGAGACGGCGCTCGCATCCCACTCGCCGCGTTTTGGAATGACGGAAATACGCAACGCGCCATCGTTGACATCGTAGGATAGCTCGCGAAGCGGAACGGAACTCACGTCGAGCGTGATCGTAAGTGCGCGGAGTGCGCCGACGGTTGCAGAAAGACGATCAAGAGACGGGAAGAACGGTGGGAGCGTTGCGGGGTCGATGCCGGGGATGACGGCATCCGCTTCTTTCCCGAGGGCGCGTAGAATCAACCCACATGAAATAACCGATGCGATGGCGTCGTTGGTTGCGTGTTCTTTGGTGACGATGAGGATGCGCGATGCGCGCGAGATATGCTCAAACGCTTGTTGAGATGGGGTGAGTGCCATGATGGGAAAACCGTAGCAGAGGAGCCCGGATCAAGCACGGGACAGGGTAGCTTAGGATAGCTTGATCTTGCTGTCAACGGTTGACGGCCGTGTCCGTAAACCGTAGGATTTTATGGATCTATGGCAAAAAATATCGATTCGGAATCCCTCCCGAAAGCGTATGACGCGTCGCAGGTAGAAGATGGGATCTATGCGGCGTGGGAGGCGTCAGGCGCGTTTCAGCTGCACGGCGACGGCGATCCGTATTGCATTGTCATGCCGCCGCCGAATCGGACGGGCACGCTTCACATGGGGCATGCAACGATGCTTGCCATTGAAGACCTTTTGATTCGGTTTCATCGGATGCAGGGGAAGCGCACGCGCTGGATTCCGGGCACGGATCATGCGGCGATCGCCACGCAGGTGAAGGTCGAACAACTGCTCATAAAACAGGGGATGAAGAATCCGCGCGAAGAATTGGGGCGGGAGAAATTTTTGGAGAAGGTTGTGGAGTTCGCCGAAGAATCCGCGAACACGATTCGCAACCAAGTGCGAAAAATGGGATCGTCGTGCGATTGGTCAGATGAGAAGTACACGCTTGATGAAGAACGGAATCGCGCGGTGAACGAGATGTTCAAGATGATGTATGACGATGGCGTCATCGAGCGCGGCTATCGCGTCGTAAACTGGGATCCGCAATTTCAGACCACGCTGTCGGATGACGAAGTGCAATCGAAAGAAGTCACGGCGAAGCTGCTCACGTTTACCTACGACAAGGATTTTCCGATTGCGATTTCAACAACGCGTCCCGAAACGAAATTCGGTGACGTCGCGGTCGCGGTTCATCCGGATGATGCGCGGTACAAGAAATATGTCGGTCAAACATTTACGCCAACGTTTTTGGGCAAGCAGCTCTCCATTACAGTAATCGCGGATGAAGCGGTGGATCCAGAATTTGGAACCGGTGCACTTGGCGTGACGCCCGCACATTCGATGATCGATGCGGAGATGGCCGCGCGACACGGACTCGACACTGTGCAGGTGATTGGGAAAGACGCACGTCTGATCGCAGATGAGGTCGGTACGGCATTCGGAGGGCTCACGGTAGAAGAAGCCCGGAAGAAGATCCAGGAACATCTTGACGCGCAAGGTCTTTTGACGTCGGTTGAGGAAGTCCAGCAAAATCTTCCGGTTGCAGAACGTGGTGGTGCGCCCGTCGAACAACTTCCGATGCGCCAGTGGTTTGTGCGCGTGAATAAGCCGTTCGCGCTTCGTCAGGACACGCTTGGGAAGTGGAAGAAGGGTGAGAAGACAACGCTGAAAGAGCTCATGATCGAAGCGGTCACATCCGGCCAAACAAAGATCGTTCCGGATCGGTTCGAGAAGATTTATTTTCACTGGATCAACAATCTTCGTGACTGGTGCATCTCGCGTCAGATTTGGTTCGGTCACCGGGTCCCCGTGTGGTATCGGGGCGGGAGTGACGAGGGCCGAGTGCCGAGTCCCGAGAACTCGCAGTTCGGAACTCGCAGCTCGGAACTCGAGATGGTTGTCTCCGATGTATCGCCAGGCGAGGGCTGGGAACAGGATCCAGACACGCTTGATACGTGGTTTTCGTCCGGGTTGTGGACGTTCTCAACGCTTGGATGGCCGGATGTGAAAGAGTGGAAGAAGAATCGTGCATTTCATCCCACGGCCGTACTTGAGACGGGATACGACATTCTCTTCTTTTGGGTTGCGCGCATGATCCTGATGTCGACGTACGCGCTCGGCGAAGTTCCGTTTAAAGACGTGTACTTGCATGGTCTTGTTCGCGACGAGCAGGGAAGAAAAATGAGCAAGTCGCTCGGGAATATCCTTGATCCGCTCGATTTGATTCCGAAATACGGTACGGATGCCGTGCGGCTTTCGCTTGTCATGGGTACGACACCGGGAGCGGACATGAAGCTGTCGGAAGAAAAGATTCAGGGATTCCGAAATTTTACGAACAAGTTGTGGAACATCTCGCGGTTCATTCTCACGGTCATCCCGACCAACGTGGAGGGATCCCTTCGAATGGACGGAATGACGCTCGCGGACAAGTGGATTTTGTCACGACTCGCGGAGGTCACGGCGAATGTCACAAAGAAGATTGAGACGTATCAGTTGTCTTCCGCAGGCGAGGAGCTTCGTGATTTCACGTGGAGCGATCTTGCGGATTGGTATCTTGAAATTGCGAAGATCGAAAAAGGAAAAGAGGCGATCTTGGCGCATCTTCTCAAGTCGCTGCTCAAGCTCTGGCATCCGTTCATGCCGTTCGTGACGGAATACGTGTGGAAGACGGCGGGATTTAAGGGGGATTTGATTACATCTGAATGGCCGACGGTAGGGCCAATTCATGAATTAGCCCTACGAGAGCTCGAAACGCTGCGTCAGCTCGTGACCGACATGCGTCGTCTTCGTGCAGAGCAGGGAATTGAACCGGTGAAGATGGTGGAGTTTGGGATCGTGGCTCCAAAAGACGTGACAAAACTTCTTGAAGAACACATCGAGATCGTGAAGGTTCTCGCGCGTGCAGAGAATGTCTCCTTTTCTGATTCAATCGAAAACGGATGGGCGAGTGTTGTATCAGGAAATGCGACAATCGGATTGAACGTCGCTGGTTCCGTGGATGTAGAAAAAGAGAAAGCGAAGACCGAAAAAGACATCGCAGACACCGAGCGATATCTTGCATCAACGCGCGAGAAACTTTCGAATCAAGAATTCCTCGCTAAAGCCCCAACGAAGGTGAAAGAGGATATGGAGACGAAATACGGCGAAGCGGAAGCAAGGCTCGCAGCGTTGAAGGAGCGACTCTCAAATCTTCAGAAATAAAAAACCCCGCGGCGATTGCTGGGGGTTAGAACTTCATGCGGTAGACGTTCGTCTTGGCGCACTCGAAGCCGAGGGTGAGATAGAGCGCATTCGCGGCTTCGCGTTTGGGCGCGCTGGTGAGCTGGAGTGATGTGATCCCGTATACCTTCGCCTCTTGTATGAGGCGTTCCATGAGTCCGCGCCCGATCCCTTGACTACGAGCGCTTGGATGCACGACGACATCTTCGATTTTTCCTTCGCGCTTCCACGGGCGATCGCACAGGTAGAGAAAGGCGATGCCGACTGGTTGTTGGAAGGTGTCCACGTTGGCGTTCGCGCGGCGCCATGCGATACATGTCATAGCGTGATCGGGGATGTGCGTCGCGGCCTCTACCTCTTGCGCGGTGAGCTGTCTGTCGAGCAGATAGGGAAGGAGCTCCCGAGCCGCGCGGCGAATGTCATCGGAATGGATATGGGTTTCTCCAGGTGGAATGAACGAGTAGGCGATGTGTTGCACGTTGGTCACGAAGCCTCCTGTGCAGACGGTGACGAATTTTTTCGTAGATGTCAACGGGTCGGGGTTTTATTTCTGCTTGACGAGAGAGGATGAAGTCGATACGGTGATTCCAACAACTGAAGACTGACGTATCCAGAGTGTGGAGATGCTAAGGGAATTGGCCCGATGCTCCACCCGCAACCATCCGCAAGGAAACGGTGCGAAATCCAACCTCGCAAGAGGAACGATGCCGAGTCTGGAACGTCGCATTCGTGCGGCGTTTTTGTATGGCAACACTGGGGTGAGTCGAGAGTTGTTGGTGGTTGGACCTTCACAATCCACTCGTGAGGTGATGTATGTGCGGAAGTGCATCTCAGCGTTCAGACGCTGCAGGCGTTATTCGTTCTCTTCTTCAGAGCGATTGGCTCCCTGTTGCCGAAGAGCTCGCTGAGTTGTCCGATGAGGAGTATCTGACGGTGATCACGGCATTTCGTGAATATCGTCTATCGATCAAAAGAAAGAAGAAGCAGGAATTTCCTGCCCGTCCACGCGTTGGAACGAAAACGTAATAGGAGGTAGAAACACATGTCTCATCGAGAAGACGCCCCGTTGTGCTCCATTTGTTCTGCGGTAACGTATTTTCAATCAATGAAGTATTTCGGTTCGTTTTGGGTGTGCCCACGAAGCCGTGAGAAATGGCACGAGTTGGTTGAGGGTAAACAGAGACTGGCTGACGATCCATGTCAGCCGGAATCGTATCGTGCCGAATTGCGACGGGAAATCGATCAGCTTATGCATACACATCTCTTACCTAAAGGATGACTTTGGTGACCCCGCCATTTCTTGGCGGGGTTTTCTTTTTGGGTAGGCTCTAAGAATTGCTCTTTTTCCGCATGTTCGTTAATCTTCTGCGAGATATGGCCAAGAGCTCTACCGAGAAAAAAACGATCCAACATGTCGTGACACGCGCCGTTGAGAATGTGTATCCCTCGCGAGAAGCGCTTGAATCCGCGCTCGCGTCTGGGAAGCGGCTTCGCGTCTACACCGGCATTGATCCGACGGGTCCGACGCTTCATCTCGGTCACGTGATTTGGTTGCGGAAACTTGCGGAATTGCAACAGCTTGGTCACGAGATCGTGCTGCTTATCGGAGATTTTACGGCAATGATCGGCGATCCGACCGACAAGATGGCGACGCGCAAGCAGCTGACGCGCGAAGAGGTTTTAGCGAACTGCAAAAAATACAAAGAACAGGCATCGCGGTTTTTGTCGTTCGATGGATCTCATGCGGCGGAGCTTCGGTTTAATAGCGAGTGGCTTGCGAAAATGTCGTTTGCGGATGTCGTGGAGCTCGCGTCGCACTTCACCGTCCAGCAGATGGTGGAGCGTGACATGTTTGAGAAGCGTATTGAGGAAGGGAAGCCGGTGCATCTCCATGAATTTTTGTACCCGCTCATGCAAGGATATGATTCGGTTGCGCTTGATGTGGATCTTGAAGTTGGTGGAAATGATCAGACGTTTAACATGCTCGCGGGTCGCACGTTGTTGCGCGAGATGAAGGGGAAGGAAAAAGCGGTACTTACGACGAAGCTGTTGGTTGATGCGACGGGCAAGAAGATGGGGAAAACGGAAGGGAACATCCTCATGCTCACGGATGCACCGGAAGACATGTACGGCAAGGTCATGAGCTGGACGGACGGGATGATTCTTCCGGGATTTGAATTGTGTACGGACGTGTCGGATGACGAAATTGCGACGATGCGTGCCGCGATGGCAGACGGAGAAAATCCGATGACATTGAAACGACGATTAGCTGAGGCGATCGTGACGATGCTTGTTGATGCGGATGCGGCATCGCACGCAGCAGCACATTTTGATCAGGTGCATTCAAAGGGCGAGGTGCCGGAGGAGGTTGAGGAGTGCCGAGTGGCGGGTGCCGAAATCGGACTTGTTGACGCGCTTTTGCTTGCGAAGCTCGTCTCCTCAAAAACGGACGCGCGAAAACAGATTGAACAAGGTGGCGTGAAAGTGAACGGGGATGTTGTGAAGGATGTTTCAGCCAGTATTCCCGTGCCGAGTTTAGTGCAAAAAGGGAAGCGATATTTTGTTCGCTTCGTGAACGCGTAACGACCATGATGTTGTATTCTTGGGATGCGGTTCTCCGCACGGTCGCGCGGCTTCTCTCGGATGCCGCGAAGGTTGAGGTTGATGTCACAGAGCTGGCCGCGCCACCGAATGCAGAGCTGGGAGATCTTGCGTTTGGGTGTTTTAAACTTGCGAAGCAGCGTGGTACGAGCCCTGTGGAAATCGCGAAAGAGATCGCGGCGTCGTTTGCACGTGTGAGTGGCCCGGGGGATGAGACGGTCGCGTCCGCGGAAGCGGCGGGTCCGTATGTCAACATTCGATTGCAGACCGGAGCGTTCGTTTCTCGCGTGGTGAAAGATGTTGAAACAAGAGCGGATTACGGAGCTGTTGATCAGGGGAAGGGAAAACAGGTGATGCTCGAATACGCGCAACCGAATACGCACAAGGAGATTCACGTCGGGCATTTTCGGAATCTTATTTTAGGATCGTCACTGGTCTCGCTGTTGCGTCTGGCGAATTGGCAGGTGATTCCCGCGAGTTATCACGGCGATGTGGGCGCACATGTTGCAAAGTGCTTGTGGCTGTTTGTGCGCAAGGGGGCGTCGAGCGTCAAGCAGAAGGCGCCAAAACGGAAAAAGACAGATCCGCCGTTCGTCCCGCTCTCTGATGAGGCATGGGCGGCGTATGTGTTAGAGCATCTGACCGAGGATGCGGTTTCGGCGATGCTGAAGGCTGTTCCAAAGGATCAACGCACGGGAAAATTTCTTGGAAGTTTGTACGCGGAATCCACGAAAGTGCTCGAAGAAAATCCAGAGTGGAAAACGGAAGTTTCTGCGGTACAGCGCGCACTCGAGGCGGGGGAGAAGGCGTGGAGTGTCTTGTGGCAGGAGACGCGTCGATGGTCGCTCACGGAGATGGATCGCTTGTTTCAGGATCTTGGCATGAAGATCGAGCGACAGTATCTCGAGAGCGAGGTTGTTGATGCGGGGCAGAAGATTGTCGACGAGCTTCTCGCGAAGGGCGTGGCGCGCGAGAGTCAGGGCGCGATCATCGTGGATTTGGAAGAACAAAAGCTTGGCGTGTTTTTGATCCGCAAATCGGACGGAACGTCATTGTATGCGACGAAAGATCTTGCGTTGGCAGGATTAAAGTTCAAAGAGTTTCCGCATCTCGATCGGAGTTTGATTTTGGTGGATAATCGACAATCGTTGTATTTCAAGCAGCTCTTCGCGACGTTGCGATTAATGGGGATGACCGTTCCGACAGAATTCGTTGGGTACGAGTTTGTGACGCTCAAGACAGGCGCGATGTCGAGTCGCGAGGGAAATATCGTGACGTTGCAGGATTTTCGCGATGAGGTATTTGCGTATGCGCTGGAAGAAACAAAAAAACGGCATGCGGATTGGACGGATGGGCGCATCCAACATACGGCATGGTGTCTGCTTATGGGCGGGATCAAATTCGGCATGCTGCGACAAGATAGCGACAAGGTGTACGTGTTCGACGTGGCGCAAGCGCTTGCGTTTGACGGTGCGACCGGTCCATATGTGCAGTACGCAGCAACGAGGCTTGCGTCGATATTACGCAAAGCGAATTGGAAGCCTCGAGCGGATGCGGATGGCGCCGAGTTGTTGCAACTTACGGAACCGTCTGAAAAGCGTCTTGCGATGATCGTGGCGGCGTTTCCGGCGGCCGTTGCGCGTGCTGCAGAAGAGTTGAAGCCGGCTGTGATCGCGCAGTGGTGTTTGGATGCGGCAACACGGATTAACGAGTTTTATCATGACGTGAACGTGCTGGATTCCGCGCCGGAGGTACAACAAGGGAGACTTCGTCTCGTCGCGTCGGCTCGAACGGTCCTCGTACGCGGGTTGGAGCTTCTGGGGATTCCTGTGCCGGAGGAGATGTAATGCGGCGCGAGAGGTATACTAGCGTTGATGCATATTCTTCCGATTGAAGATATTGTGCCGCTTTGGTTGGCGCTTGCGGCATTTGGCCTCGGAATCACCGTATGGGTGTTTGGGAAACGGCGCGCAGAACACGCGCTGTTTGCGATCATCGCATTCTCTGTCGCGCTGTGGGCAACGGCAGACTGGATTCGGTTTCTTGAAACAACAGCTACGCCGTCGCAGCTTGTGTTGTGGCGTGTATTGTTTTATGTGAGCATTTCGTTTGCGCCGGCGTTCGCATTTCATCTGGCAAGTGTCAGTATCCGTCGGTCGATCCATTGGACGGGCGGAATGGTATACGCGTTTGGATCCGCCTGTGCTGCGGCGTTGAATACGGCATTCATCACGATGAATGCCGAGGTGCTGCGCATCAGTATGTTTTGCGTCGTATCGCTCACGGCATTCACGATCGTGAGTATTGCGATGATGATGTATCCGGTGTTTCGAGACACGTCGCTTTCGCAACGAGAACGGCGATGGGCGTCGTATGGCGTATTGATCCTTGTGCCGTACCTCATGGTCATTCTGTTGCATTCGTTTACGCTTCCTCTTTCATCGCGCGTGGTCATGACGGTATTCGCCGTGTTCTTTTTTGCGATCAGTTCGGCGGCATTGCGACGCGTTCGATTTTTGGATGTCGATATTTCATTGCTTGAAATCGTATTCATACTTCTTGTGGCAGGATGCGTCATTACGTTGTTGCGCATATCGTCGATCGATGCGGCTGCGGTGGCATCCGGTGTGACGGTACTCGTGGGTATATTTGGATGGCGCGCCATTCGTCTTGCACGTCACGAATCACGACGGCGCGCGGAGCTAGAGCAGGTGAACGCCGAACTTGAACGTCTTGATCGGGCGCGTCGTGATGTCGTTGCGGCTGTTGCGCACCAGCTCCGGGGGCCGCTCGGAGGGATTCGTTTTGCGGCAGATATGTTTTCTCGAGGAGACTTTGGTCCATTGTCTGAGGAGGGAACAAAAGTCATGGATCATATTCGTGCAAGCACGGATCGTCTGCTCGTTCTCGCAGAGACGTCGTTGAATGCTGCGCGGATTGAGGCGGGAATTTTTCAACCCGTTGTCACGGAGGTAGATGTCGCGACGGAACTTCGTATGCTCGTGGCGGATCTGGCGGTTTCTGCGCGCGCAAAAGGGATTCGGATGGATGTTTCTGTCCGCGATCTCCCGCCGCGACTCCCGTTAGATCGTGATGCGCTCGTGAATGCGGTGTACAACGTGTTGGATAATGCTGTGAAATACACAGATGTTGGTGTGATCACGATCGAGGCGACGTATCAGCATCAACTGTTGCGCATTCGGATCACGGATACCGGGACCGGTCTTTCGGACGAGGATAAACGAACGCTGTTTCAGAAGTTTTCACGCGGCGAGGAGGCACGGCGGCGTGTCACCGACGGAACAGGGCTTGGGTTGTATGTTGCACGCAAACTCGTCGAAGAGCTGGGTGGATCGATTACGGCATCAAGTCCGGGTCCGGGAAAGGGATCGACGTTTTGTATTGAGCTTCCGGCGCGATTGACCACGGGGGGTTCCGGCGGTACGCTGTAACCGATTTTTTACACTTGTATGTCACTCTTTGGTACGAAACACCAAGATACGTTTTCTGATATGTCTGAATCACGACCAGTAAGTCCGCAGACGCAAGCTGCTGGAACGCTTATCGCACACGGCGTGCGTGTCGAGGGAGACTTTTCGAGCCAAGGGGATGTCCAAATCGAAGGAGAGGTGCACGGGGCGGTGAAGATTACGGGGCGGTTGTCCGCTGGTCCGCAAGCGATGCTCAAGGCGGATGTCTCGGCCGAGCGCGCAAAAATTGCGGGAACCGTCGAAGGGAATGTGTCCGTCGTCACACACCTCGAACTCACATCAACGGCGCGGGTGAACGGAGACATCGTGTGTGAAACAATCGCGGTAGAATCCGGAGCCACGCTGAACGGAAAGGTGATGATCGGGCCCAAGGGGAATGCCAAAGCCGGCAAGGCAGAGGCAAAAGAGTCGAAAGCGGGATGAACCAGAGCTACGCCTACGTCTACGACGACTTTCTCTCGGACAAGCGGTTCGAGCGCGACGTTGCGTCTTTGGAAACAAAATTAAGTACGTTTGATCTCTCCGGCCATATTGGCCGGATGTCGTTATTTCGGAGCGCAAAGGATTTGGTTGAGGGGATGGTTGCGAAAGGCGCTTCGACCATCGTGGTTGTTGGGAATGACGGGTCGCTCGACAAGACGATGTGGTTTTTGCCGGATATGAATGTAACGGTTGGGTATATTCCACTGGTTGGTCCGTCTGCCGTTGCGAAGTTATTGGGAATTCCCGTTGGGATCGCTGCGTGTGATGTTCTTGCGGCGCGTCGCATCGAACATCTGGACATGGGGATGCTTGATGATCGGTATTTTTTGACGGAGGTGTCTCTTCCGGCAACAACGGCGGCGTTGTCGATCGAAGGAATGTACAGTGTCTCTCCTTCAGATGGCGGGTCGCTTGCGATTCGCAATCTCGGCGGTCGAGTGGGTTCGGATCTTGTTGCGTCAAATCCGCGAGACGGTCTTTTAGATGCGGTTGTTATGCCGCGCCCGGTTTCCTCGCCTCGTACATTTTGGAAGCGCGCGGTAGAGCCGCAGGAGACGCGCATTCCATTTACGCAAGGGGAGATTACTTCGAAGACGCCGATCGAAGCGCATGTCGATAATCACGCGGTAAGCGGATTTCGGTTTCGCGTTCGTGTCGTGCCGGGCAAATTGACCCTGATTACAGGCCGAAGGGGTCGGGATCGCTAGATCCTCTTGTCAAACGCAAAAAGAGATGATACCTTCCGTCCGCGCGCTCAGGTGGCGGAACTGGTATACGCACCAGCTTGAGGTGCTGGCGGGAGCAATCCCGTGGAGGTTCGAGTCCTCTCCTGAGCACCAACAAAAAACAGCTCTCTCCGAGCTGTTTTTCGTTTTCTTGCCTCATTCAGAGTGGTGCACGCGCAAGGATTCGAACCTTGGACCCCCTCGGTGTAAACGAGGTGCTCTAACCAACTGAGCTACGCGTGCACCGCCATGAACGAGTCGTGCGGTACTTGTTGCGTCCGTCATCCTGCCATATTTGGATGAATTTGTCATTCTCATGATATGATTCGTGCATCTATGGGAATTTTTTTGCGTATCGTGATCGGTCTCTTGATCGTTGCCGCTGGCGCGATCATGGTAATCAAAACGCGACGACTTCTTGATTTTTTTGGTGGGATTGATTGGGCGGACTCGAATTTTGGGCCGGGTGGATCAAATTTGCTCTATAAACTAATCGGCATTTTGTTCTGTTTCGTTGGGTTTATGGTCGCGACGAATCTCTGGAATGCGTTTCTCGCGGCAACGCTCGGATCTCTCTTTGGATTTAACCGCGCGCCCGGCCTGTAACCGGGGGAGTTGCGCATTTTCTCTTTTTTCGGCAGGCTATCCACCGTATGACGCTTCCTCCACTTTTGCGATTGTCCTATTGGTTTGGTCTGACGCCCGCGCCATTCTTGCCGTGGGTTGAGTACAGTCTTCTTGGGTTCTTCGCGATTTTCTTTTTTGCGGGGATTGCACTCCGTTTCTTCGCCCTGAACAAAGCGAAAGATAAGCTGTACCGACGCGCGTATCACTACGCCTCATCGGCGCTTCTGACGCTTGGCGTGTTTGGTCTCGTCTTGTTCGTGTTCAGCTTTGAGCGGATTTATGCGCTCGGTATGCGCGCCGGGTATTTGCTCTGGGTCGCGCTCTTCGCGTGGTATGCCTGGAGACTGTACCGCAAGATTCGCGTGGAGATTCCAGAGATGCAGGAACGCCGTGATCAACGCGACGCTTTGAACAAATGGTTGCCGAAAGCAAAAACGTAAATTCCCTCGATCCGCGCCGTCGGTTCGGGAACCGTGGCGAAGATCTCGCTGCGGTTTTTTTGATGTCGCGCGGATTCAAAATCCTTGCGCGGAATTGGTCGTGCCGTCTTGGTGAAATTGACGTGATCGCCGAGAAGAACGGTGTCGTGCATTTTGTGGAGGTCAAAACGCGGCGATCGAACGCGTACGGAAATCCGGAAGAAGCGATCACGCGGCAAAAGCGATTGCATTTGCGTCGCACCGTGGAAACGTATCTCGCGCAGTCTCGCGTTTCGCTCCGTGCGTTTCAAGTGGATGCGCTCGCGATTCTCGCAATGCCCGGCGCATCGCCGGAGTACACGTACATCGAGAACATTTTGGAAGAGTAACCGAGGACGTCAATCACGCTTGACATTTTGGTAAAGACGGTGTATGTTCACGCGGTTCGTTAGAGGTTGATCCTTCCTTTTCTTAGAACAAAAACTTTGCCTTAGGTGGACCGTCTGTGAACGCCCGAATGGTTCGGGTGGGCGTAGAACGGCGTACCAAAAGGTGAGGGAGATTGAGTCATGAAGAAGGCAAGTGCAGGGCAGATCGTGGAGATTGTGGCGCAGCTCGGCAGCGGCAGGATCGACGGCGATCGCGCCCAGAGCATCATCGAGAACCGTCTGGAGACGCCCTCCGGTGACTCTGTCCGCGAGGCGCAGGCCCGCGTCCTGTACGACAAGTTCGGCGGTGTGCTCGGCTGCACCACGTTCGATCAGTACCTCGACGCCGACGGCAAAGACTCCTTCGAGCCCGTGCCGCAGCTCCCGGTCTGGCCCGCGAACCACGTCCGCCTGTTCGGTTGCGAGAGCGTCTGCCTCGTCGACCGCAGGGTCGTGAAGCAGGTCGGTCTCAAGGAGTACTGCAGGCTCGCCGGGCTCGCGTACGACGGCGAGGACAACACCTTCGAGCCGTTCGACCCGAAGCAGATCAAGGAGCAGGACATCTACTGGATGCTGTTCCAGGATGGCTATCGGAATCGCAACCGCAAGCCGAACGACTGTCGGGAGGGCTTTCAGCCCTTCGAGGTCGGCATGAGCGAGGTCGAGGGCGTGAGCGTCTACGTCCAGAACCCGGCCGTGATCGATGACCACATCATGGACCTCCCCGGTTCCGTGCCTCGCGGGGCTCGCGGCAGCGTCGCCTACTTCGGCCACTTCCGCGGCGGGCCGGAGCTCTGCTGGCGCTGGGGCGGCGGTGCATATTCGAGCTACGGTTCTGCTTCCCGCGCGGAGTGATCCCCTCACTCCTCAGCTCCTCGTTCCTTCTTATCTTTTCCGTCTTCATCCTTATTGCATCTGCTGTAAAGACTCGACCGCGTGTGTTGTCTCCCATCTCGGAGGCGATGCACGCGGTCTTTCGTTTTTATCCGAGGTGCTCTTGTCTACAAAATGATCATTGCATCTCCAAATGAATAGAACCGGTATTCATTCTTGATTGCTTCCTCGTATGCCTGACGAATATGTTCTCGGCCGGCGAAGGCGGAGACGAGGACGAGTAACGTGGATTTTGGAAGATGAAAATTCGTGATGAGGCCGTCGATGCGTTTGAAGACGTACCCCGGCGTGATGAAGATATTCGTGAATCCGTGTTGCACGTTCGACTCGAGCGCACGCACCGTGGTCGTGCCAACGGCGATCACGCGACCGCCATTCCGTTTTGTTTCTTCGATCAGTCGTATGGCCTCATCCGGCACGTCGATCCACTCTTCATGCATCACGTGTTCTTCGAGTGTTTCCGTTTTCATCGGACGGAACGTACCGAGTCCGACGTGAAGCGTGACAGAGGCGAATTGCACGCCGTGCGACGTGAGACTCTCGATGAGCTCGGGCGTGAAATGAAATCCAGCCGTCGGCGCGGCGACAGATCCAACATGCGCGGCATACACGGTTTGATAATCTGCGCTGTTTGTCACGGACTGTTCGACGTATGGAGGCGTGGGGACGCTTCCGACACGATCCGTCCAGGCGAAGATCTCTTCGGGTGATCGTCCAAAATCCAGAAGAACCGTTCCATCGTCTTGTTTCTCCAGAACGGTTGCCGTTGTTTTATCTGCAAAGACGACAGATGATCCAACGCGTAGTTTTCGTCCGGGTTTCGCGAGACATTTCCAGCCGCGCGCTTCGGGACGGAGGAGAAAAATCTCGATGCCATCCGTGGTCTGCAGTCGCGCATTGAATACTTTGCTGTTGTTCGTGACGAGCAGGTCTCCGGGACGAAGCTCTGTTCCGATATCAAAGAATCGCCGGTGGGTGATGTGACCGGTGTGACGATCCAGTACCATGAGCCGTGAATGATCCCGCGGGCGGACAGGCGTTTGAGCGATCCGTTCCGGGGGTAGGACGTAGTCAAAGTCGGACGTTTTCATGGAGAGGAACGTAGCATGAACCGTTGACGGAATCTAGATTTTTGGCTACGCTCGAGACGCGCGAAGGAGGTGGGTCATGGGTATCGATCAACGCGTGGCTGAGGTGTTCTATCACATCGTGAGGGTCTGCGAAGCCAACGAGGTGGTGCCGCGGCTCAAGGACGAGCGCGATGACACGACGACGTTCTTTTTTGCCCTGGAGGACGACGGCGACGCCTGCGACTTCTTCGTCTCGAGGAGCCCTGCGTCCGTGAGTATCCAGTACTCCGGACACGTGGATGACGTCCGTGGGCTCATGCGGCTCACGTACGCTATCGAACGCAACACATGGTCCCTGCATGCATACTCCGACACCGAAACGGTCGACGAGGAGTGCGACGCCTGGGATCAGGAGGCTGTCGATAGCATCATTGTGATGATGTGCTATCTCGCAACAAGGGCTCCGACCCCGGTCGATGAGCCGGCGTCACCGCTCTTCACCTGATGTTCCGCCGGTTTTCCTCCCCGAGTTTTCTCGGGTTTTTTGTTTCATGGAGGGTCTTGCCAAGAAAGCTAGTCTTTGCTATCGTTCCGGCACTATGAAGGCGGATATCCATCCTACCTATTTCCCGAACGCCAAGATCGTCTGTGCCTGCGGCAACGTCGTCACAGCCGGTTCGACCGTGGAAGAGATCCACGTTGAATTGTGTTCGAACTGCCACCCATTCTACACGGGCAAGCAGAAGCTTATCGACACTGCTCGCCGCGTTGAGAAGTTCCAAGAAAAGACCGCGGCCAAGGCGACGAAGGCCGGCGTCCTCGGCAAGAAGGCGAAGGCCGTCAAGCGCACCGCACAGAAGGCGGCAAAGAAGGCACAAAAGCAGCCGACGCAGCTTCACGAAGCCTAGCGAGTATTTCAAAACCGGTCATGAGGGCCGGTTTTGTATTATCATAAACAGTACCATGTCTGATCTTCTCAAAGTCGCGGCGGATGCACGCGCCAAGCTCACGGAGCTTGAATCGAAGATTGCGAGTCCCGAAACGCTGGCAGATTCCCGTCTCCTGCGCGACGTTTCGCGTTCCTATACGCATCAGAAATCGGTGGTTGAAGCAGGGGATCGGTATGTCACGGCATGGAAGGCGATGGAGGATATGAAGGAAGCGGCCGCGTCAGAGGATGCGGATATGCGTGCGCTCGCGGCTTCGGAACTTACGGGTGTTACGGCGGAATTGCAGGAGGCGACGACGGCGTTTGAATCGATTCTTATTCCGCCGGATCCGCACGATGCAAGCGACGTGATCGTGGAAATTCGTGCCGGGACGGGTGGTGAAGAGGCAGCACTTTTTGCACAGGATTTGTTTCGCATGTATGCGCGGTTTGCAGAACGAAAAGGGTGGAAAACGTCACTGCTTTCTGAATCTCACGCGGAGCAAGGAGGGTACAAGGAAGTCGTGTTTTCAATTGATGGTGAAGGCGCGTATGGAGATTTGAAGATTGAACAGGGCGTCCATCGCGTGCAGCGTATTCCTGCGACGGAAAAGCAGGGGCGTATTCATACCTCGACAGCCACGGTCGCCGTGCTTCCGGAGATCGAAGAAACGGAAGTGACGATCAACTCCAATGATTTGCGCATTGATACGTTTTGCGCGGGTGGAAAAGGCGGGCAGTCGGTGAACACGACGAAATCCGCGGTGCGCATTACGCACCTTCCGAGTGGTCTCGTCGTGTCTTGTCAGGACGAGCGTTCACAGCTCCAAAATAAAGAACGCGCCATGCAGATTCTTCGCGCGCGTATTTGGGAGATGGAAGAAGAAAAGAAACGTAGCCAGTTAGATGCAGAACGACGCGCACAGATCGGTCGCGGCGAACGATCCGAGAAGATTCGAACGTACAACTATCCGCAAGATCGCATCACGGATCATCGCATCAAGCATTCGTGGCACAATATTGCGCAGATTTTGGACGGCCAACTCGCGGAGGTTATTGCGACGGTCAAATCCGGCAAGCAGGGGACAGACGAGGGGGACGAGTAATCTAGACTTGACATTTTGGCCGATATTCTGTAGGGTCGGCGTGTCCTTTGATTTCAGGAGGTCCCATGCGTCAATGGTTCATGGTTGCGGTTGTGTTCTCAGTGGCCTGCACGGCGAATCTCGGTGATGGCGGCTCCGGCGGTGACTCGACCGGCGGGAGCAGCTCCGGCGGCGCCTCCGAGGGCGGCGGAGAGGTGCTCGGCGGCTCCGGCGGTGTCGGAGGTACAAGTGCGTCCGGCGGTGACTCGACCGGCGGAGGTGGTTCCGGGGGCGCGATGCCTACGGAGTTCTTCTCCTGCGCCGGTGCGCACGAGGACGTGTTCCTCGTGAAGGTCCGCGCGCCGGGTATGGCGGTCGATCGCGCGCTTCGGATGGCGTTCGCGCTGGACTACCCGCCGGGCACATTCTCCGACATCCCGTGGCCGGGTCTCAAGACCGGCCCGTACGGGGAGCGCGACGTCGTCCTCGGCGACTGGGGTCAGGCGGTCGAGGGTGCATATCTTGAGTCGATCTTCGGGTCGACGTACGAGGGCGTGCCAGCGACCGAGCCGAGCGATGGAACGCCGAACACCGACGGCATCCTGAACGGCGACTACTTCTGCGAGCTGCAGCAAGGGGTGCCGACCTGCTGGGTCGATATCCTGTTCTGCAACGCGGATCAGGAGATCGGCCGGTACGAGGATGGCGTGTCGTCGGGGTGCTTCTTCTTCGCGCCCGGTCGCCCTAACCCGAGCTGCATCATCCCGTAGCACGATGGAGTGCACGGGTATCTAGAGACCCTCTTCGGGGGTCTTTTTTTTCTTGTCAATTTTAATTGACAATTTACGCATTTCGTGCTAAGAATCGGGCAGGTCTTTTTCTTTCTACGGGAGGGTTCATGAAGAAGATGGTTTTGTGGCTCGTGCTCGTTTTGCTGTCCGCCTGCGTGCAGGACTTCGAGAAGTACCGGCCGCAGCCTGCGGGCGGCTCCGGCGGAGCTCCGGCGGGCGGCTCTGGGGGAATTTCCACGGGCGGTGGTGGAGAGATGTTCGGTGGCTCGGGTGGCGTTGGAGGTACGGGCGGCATCTTGACCACAGGTGGTGGCGGGATGGGCGGCTCCGGCGGCTCGGCACCCTGTACGGGCAATCAGAAGGAGTGTCCGTCGGGGAGCGGGGAGTGCGTTGATCCTGCTCCGTGGAACGGGTGTGATAGTCCGTCGTGCACGCCGTGTGCGCCGTACGATCACGCCTCGGCGATCTGCTCCGCGGGTGCATGCGCAATGGGTGCGTGCGACGCGAACTACGACAACTGCGACGCGATGGCGTCAACGGGATGCGAGGCGTATCTCGTCGATGACCCGGCGAACTGCGGGATGTGCATGCATTCCTGCGTGTCCGGTTCGTGTGCGATGAGCGCGTGCGTCACCGAGATGTGCGGCTCGTTGCCGGTTCCGGCGACGGGCTATGCCGTGTGTTGGGATCTCGACAGCACGTCGCTCTCGGCTGGGAGGTACGGCACGATCACCGTGTCGATCAACCAGCCTGCGCTCACGGGTCCGAGTGATCCGATCACCGCCGGCTGCGTGTCGCAGCAGGCTGCGACTGCGAACGACAGCACGAACCCCGATGTACTATGTCCGCTTGCGGGTGCGGTGGCCGGTAACACGGTCTACCTCGCGCTCAAGGCGTACGACACGAACAGCGGCAATCCGCCGCTCCCGTTCTTCTCGTTCATGTGCGACAACCAGGATGCTGCCAACGGCAAATGCCGCGGCAGTATGAAGTTGTACAAGGACGGGACGCTCATCGGTACCTTCACGCATCCGCCAACGGGTGCCTTCTCGTACTACGACACGAACCTCGCAGAGCCGCTCCAATTGGAGCTGACGCTGTGAGAACGCTTACTCTGACTTCGGTCAGAGTTTTTTGTATTCGGAGATGACAAGAATGATTGACAATTCATTCAAAAACTGTTAGGGTGTGTTCGGCTCATTGTCTCTCTCAAAAAACGAAAGGGCGAGATCGTCATGGTATCGAGATCGGTTTCGATGATCGCTCTCATGGCGATCGGGTGTACCTACGACTTCGACAACGCCGGACCGCTCTGCGACGGCGAACCGTGTCCGCTTGGAGGCGCCTCGTCTACGGGCGGCAGTCCGCCGGTTGGCGGATCGTCAGCAGGCGGCGGCGGAGCTGCTTCGACGGGAGGGTCTTCTGTCGGCGGCATGGCAGGTGCGGGCGGTGTGATCAACGTCGGCGGCAACGGAGGTGCCGGTGGTCAGGGCGGCGGTACGAACCCCGTCGTCTGTATCATCACCTGGAGCGTCCCGGATCATTCCGCCGGGAAGTATCTCGGTATTGGAGGGATCGTCGGAGGTCCCTATGTAAAGCCGCTCCCGGGGTGCATGGCACCGACGGCGGCTGATGAGTCGGTCTCGTGCGTCGTTGGCGAGCTCGCGTCGGGTCCGATGCAGCTCAACCTCTACAACTACAACGATGCCGCGGGCACGTCTCCGTTCGCTTCTCGGTGTGACCAGCCCGGCTTTCCGACATCGGATTGCCCGGGAACGGTGACGATCGAGTGCGACGGTCAGCAGGTTGTTTCGTCCTTTCAGGATGACAACAACTCGACGACGCCGCCTCCGGCACCGTGGGGATATGTCGACGTCGGCGGGTTTCTCGAACTCACGGCAACGATCCCCTGAATTTCCGGCCACGCGGTTCTTCGTGGAATGCCCCCGATGCACGCGCATCGGGGTCTTTTATATCCCGCGATCGCCCTTGCCGGATTTATCGGTTCATGGTACCGTCCCGCGGTCCAGATATTCGTTTGGACAGGCGTAAAACGCCTCTTTATCCATCTCGAATGTCCTCGTAGAACACGTCGTCGCAACCTCCCCGGGCTTTTCCCAGGGCGCGTCGACAGAGGGCATCGTCTAAAAGGTCACGATCGTGAAGAACGATCGGAAAATCATTCATGCCAAAACTTCCTAGTTTGGTCGACATGCTCCAAGCCGGAGCGCACTTCGGCCATCAAACCTCTAAGTGGCACCCGAAAATGAAAAAGTTCATCTTCGGAGACCGCCAGGGGATTCATATTATTAACCTCGAAGAAACGCAGAAGGCACTTGAACGTGCCATGACGTTCGCGAAGCAGATCACGTCTCGCGGCGGTGTCGTTCTCTTCGTTGGTACCAAAAAGCAGGCGGCGGACATCGTTCGCAGCGTTGCGACGGACGCAGGTATGCCGTTCGTAGACAAACGCTGGCTCGGCGGCACGCTTACGAACTTCGCCGTGATCACGCAGGTGCTCCGCAAGTTCAAGGATTTGAAGCGCAAGCAGGAAAAGGGTGAACTCGCGAAGTACACGAAGTTCGAGCAATTGAAATTCGGTGAACAACTCGAGCAGCTTGAAGAAAAGGTTGGCGGTATCAAGGAATTGAATCGCATTCCGGAAGCTATTTTCATTCTCGACATTCGCAAAGATAAGACCGCGCTCGAAGAAGCGAAGCGTCGTGGTGTGAAAGTGATCGCGCTTTGCGACACGAACGTGAACCCGACAGAAGTCGATTATTGCATTCCGTCCAACGACGATGCGGTGAAGACGATCGCGCTGATGGCGAATTTGCTCGCGCAGGCGTGCAAAGAGGGTCGTGAAGAGTGGGAAGCGGCACGCGCTCGTCTTGGCGCCGCGCTCTCAACACCGGGATCAAAGCAACCGACAAACGTGTAAGAAGAAGGGCCGAGTCGCGAGTTTTCGAGATTTCATCCTCGGCACTCGCGACTCGGCACTCGGTCCTCTTTAATTTTTATCATTCTGATCTTTCGTATATGGCAGACGCTAAGCAGGTCATGGAACTTCGCAACATGACGGGCGCCGGCATCGTGGACGTGAAGAACGCGCTCGACGAAGCAGGCGGCAACATGGAGCAGGCGGTGGAGATCCTCAAAAAGAAGGGTGCGGCAAAAGCGGCGAAGAAGACCGCCGAACGCACGACGGCAGAAGGGATCATCACATCGTATATCCATCACAACAAGAAACTCGGCGCGCTCGTTGAGCTGCAGTGTGAAACGGATTTCGTTGCGCGCAACGAGGAATTCGTTCAGCTCGCAAACGAGATCGCGATGCATGTCGCGGCGATCGACCCGCTGTACATTTCTCCGGAGACCGTTCCGATGAACGAGCTCGAGAAGCAGCAGGAAATCTTCAAGGCAGAATTGGCGGAAGAGAAGAAGCCGGAAGAGATCAAAGCGAAAATCCTCGAAGGCAAGATGAACAAGTGGTATTCGGAGGTGTGTCTCTTGAAGCAAGCGTTCTTCAAGGATGAAGACAAGACGGTCGAGCAATATCTCGGTGAGAAAATTGCGAAGATCGGGGAGAAGATCATCGTCGCGCGATTCACGCGCTACCAGATGTCTCCGCCGGCCAAGACGGAATAAGAAAAAAACCGAGCCGGTAGAACCGGCTCGGTTTTCTATTCCAGGAAACCCCGGGTGACGGTCTATGCAGAAGAGGTATCGTTCATTCAGCTCAGCCGGAATTTGAGGAGAAGGTTATTGATCTTTTTATATGTTCGTGCCATCATCAAAATCGCCGCAGTTTCGCGGTGTTTGGAGGGTGTTCCCATGAGTGAGGTTTCAACGAAACCGTTCGACTCTCGATACGCGTTTGGGGTCTTCCTGGACAACCTGCTTGAACAGGATGGCCTGCAGACGCCCCGGCAGACCAAGGCACTGCTGTTCCTGTACGCGGTGCTGTACGAGGGCGTGATCGTCTCCGACTCCTGGCTCATGACGTGCAGAGGCTTGCGCGCGATGCTTCAGCAGCCTGATGCTGAACAGTTGTTCGCCTGCGGCGGCCTCGTGCCACTGCTGCGCGATACAGCCAAGAGCTACACCGACTTCTTCGAGACGGCTCGCGAGAAGCGGTTGCACGCCCTGATCGACGATCCAGCCTTCATGTCGAAGCTCGACGCGATGACGAAGAACAGGGTCGTGTCATTCAATCTCGGTCAGATCAGCTCGGCCTACACGGCGATGAGCAAGCAAGTACTCTCGGCCGATGTGCTGCTCGCGCTGGGCGCGACTGCAGAGACCGTGGCTACGGTGCAGCGTATCGGCATCGGCGACACGAACTCGCACGTCAAGGACGTGATCTGCCCGGCTATTGCCGATCCCGTGCAGTCGCAGCTCGTGATGGACGCAGCTCGTGCGCCGTACAGTCTCAACATCCCGGTCAACCTTGGCTCCAGCATCGCCGGCCCGAACAACTACGAGGGTCACAAGGTGCTGGCCGCCATGCGTGGACCGAAACGCAACTTGGCTGGCGTTGACATCATCAGTCCAAAGAATGTGGCATCGCAGCTTGTCTACTCGGCGACCATCACTGACGCCCAGGTTCACTGGATGCTCAGGGAGGAAACGCTTGCCGCTATGACCGCCGAGGACATGGCTGAGCTGCGCAGTCACGCCGAGCGCAAGCCGTACCTGAGTGCGCTTGCGAACTACCTCACAACCCCGGACAGGGCTCACTGGGAGCCACTGGCCGTCGCCCTGGAGAACTATCTCTCCAAGGCTGCCAACACGCTCATCCACCGCTGGATGCAGACGAATCGTTTCGGCGAGGAGCTCCGTGACGGTGAAGTCAACGTCCTGGCCGACGGCAGTCTACGTATTGAGGCGCCGAACAAGCCGGTCGAGATGAGCGGCGTTGCCATGGTGGAGAATGCGAACAAGCTACCCGAAGCTGCCACCGACCTGTGCATCGTTGGCCGAACGATCACTGTGCCTGAGCTCACCCCGCAGAAGGGTTGACTGGCAACTCCGCCAACTCGCATCTCGCGTCCTGTTATCTCGGGACGCGTTTTTTTTACCCAAAAAACCACCAGGACCCCGGGGAGTCGCGCTTCAGCGCCGCTATCCGCGAGACCGAAGAGGAGATGGGCTATGCGCCCGGCATGGCGCCGTTCGAACTCGAGGGCATTCCCATGAATCCCAACAGCGCCTTCTTCGAGACTCCGTGGAAGGGTGAGGGGGTCAGGGTATTCGCCCTGCCCGTACGAGCGCAGGAACTCGAACAGGTCGAGAGCGTCTATCGTTTTCGTCCCAGTGTTCTCTCCTCGAACGAAGCTTCCAAGTCCGCGAAGCTCGCGGAGCAGATCCTTGGATCGCGCTTCGTGTCGTATGTCCTGGCGGTGCGACTCGGTGACATGTTCACGGTCGCGGCTGTCGGTCGACTACGTGGTCACCTCGAGGAAGTGCTCAAGAAGTAGCCGCATTCAATATTCTTCCTTTTCTCCGCATACGCGGAGTTTTTTGTTTTCGTGATATTCTATAGACATATCTATGCCTGTCCGCTCTTCTCGTCGTGTTCAACGTGATGATACGCGTTCGACCTTGTTCATCCTCGCGGTTGCGACGCCGCTCATCATGTTTGGATTCGCCTTGTGTCTACTCCGGTTTTACGAAACGCAGGAGCAGCTTCGCGCGGCGGTTGATCTCGTCGCGGGAAAAGTTCTTTCCGTTGAAGAGCAGCAGGTCGCTGGCATTGGTCCCGCCGTCACCTCGCACGTGTTTGAAGTATCGAGTGTTCCAGGGGTGTTTGTTGCTCGAACGATGTGTCCGCCGGGAGAGCTTGGTGAGTGTAATGATCTCATTATTGCGACGCGACAGGGTGATCAGTATTTTGTCATCCTGAAGAGTGTTCGCTCGCTAATGAACAGTTTGGGATATGACACGCTTGCATATCCGATCGCGCGGTCGGAGGATGGTCGTCGCCTTGCGCTTCGATTGATGAACGAGGATGGGACGGCGCGTGAACAGATTGTTCTGTTCAATACGGTTTCCCGTCAGGTTCAGGATGTCTCTGCAACTGTTCCGTTGACGGCCGTCGCGAGTCCGAGCTTGTCCTACATCGCCTATCCAAGCAGTGAGGCGACGCTCGTGGTACTCGACCCGGCTACGGGAAAGCGGAAAACCGTCGCTCGATTGCGCACGGGGGAAACGCTTTTCTCGCTCACGGCGCAACCGGTGCCGCACATTGTCCTGACCGATACGGATGTTTCGTACGATGTGTATGACAGTTCTCCAACGGCGACAACATCGACGACACGAGAAACGCGGACGGTAAAATTTTCGTTCTGATGTCGCGCAATCCTTTTACGCCTTCTATGTCAACTATTGCCATCAATGGGTTTGGTCGTATTGGTCGAAATGTCCTCAAGGTTGGTGTCACGATGCCTGGGTTTGATGTCGTAGCTATTAATGATCTGACGGATGCAAAGACGCTTGCACATCTTTTGCGTCATGACTCAACCTATCACGCGTGGAATCACAAGGTTGGATATGACGATATGCATCTGATTGTTGATGGAAAAAAGATTCCTGTCCTTGCCGAGAAAGATCCGAAAGCGTTGCCGTGGGAAAAGATGAATGTTGATGTGGTGCTTGAGTGCACGGGGCGGTTTACGGATCTCGAAGGCGCGTCACAGCATCTCACGGCTGGCGCAAAGCGTGTGATCATCTCGGCTCCGGCAAAGGGCGGCGGTGTGCCGACGCATGTCATCGGGGTGAATGAGAAAGGCGCAGGGAAGACGGCAAAGGTGATTAATAATGCGAGTTGCACGACAAACTGTATTGCGCCCGTTGCGGCGGTCATGCATGAGGTGTTTGGCGTGAAGAAGGCGATGATGACGACGATCCATTCGTATACGGCAGACCAGGTGTTGCAGGATGGTCCACATAAAGATTTGCGTCGCGCACGATCCGCGGCACAAAATATTGTCCCGACGACAACGGGTGCGGCAATCGCAACGACAGAAGTGATCCCAGAACTGAAGGGATTGTTCGATGGCGTATCGATTCGCGTGCCGACGCCGTGCGTTTCGCTGTCGGATTTCACGTTTCTTTTGAAAAAGAAAACGACGATCGAAGAGGTGAATGCGGCGCTCGTGAAGGCGTCAAAAAGCGCGCTCTACAAAGGTGTGTTGGAAGTTACAGAGGAGGAGCTTGTGTCGAGCGATTTTATCGGCAATCCGGCATCATGCATCGTTGATCTTCCCTCAACACAGGTCGTTGATGGCGATATGGTGAAAGTACTTGCGTGGTATGACAACGAGTGGGGATATTCCAATCGTCTTGCAGAACTTGCGGTGCAGGTTGGGAAAGCTGTCGCGCTGCGTGCGTAGCTGTGTCGAATGATCTATCTTCTCCTTTTCGGCATCGCAGTTCTTGTCTACGGGTTTTGGATTGAGCCGCGGTGGCTCCGCGTGCGTCGATATCGAGAACCGCTTGTTCCAAATCCAACAACATGGATTCGGATGGTTTTCTTATCCGACTTTCATGCGGGAGGTGCGATTCCGCGCGATTGGTGGGAACGCATCGTGAATGAGGTGAACGCGCTTGCACCGGATGTGGTGCTCCTTGGGGGAGATTATGTCGTCGACCGTGCGGCACCGATTCGTGAGCTCGCACGGTTAAAAGCGCTTCATGCTCCGCTTGGGGTGTATTTCGTGTTGGGGAATCATGATTTTTTGGATCGTCCGCAAGATATTCGATCGTTTTTTCTTGATCACGGATTCGCCGATCTCACAAATCGCACGATCATCCTGAAGCGCGAGGGGAAAGAGTTGGAGTTGCAAGGAATTGATGATCATTGGTATGGAGCGCCGAAATCATTCGTGCGCCGTTCGCGTCATATTCCGCACGTGCTTCTTGCGCATGAGCCGGATGTCATGCTTGATATGGAAGAAGGGAAGACGGATCTCGTGATCGTTGGCCATACGCACGGCGGTCAGGTGCATGTGCCGCTGCTTGGGGCGCCATGGGTGCCTGCAACGCTTGGGGGATTCGCGGATGGCGGTCGGAAGATATTGAATGGTGTGCCGTTCATCATGGGACGCGGTCTTGGTCAGGAGCGCTTTCGACCTCGTATCGGCGCTCGTCCGGAAATCGTCGTGGTGGAGGTGGGGGTGTAGATCCAGGCGCATGTTTGTTATCGCCGCGGAATTCGATCAACGTTGTGCGAGATCGCTCTAGGGTCCTCGCCAAAAAAGAACATGTGCCCGTATGGGCATGAGGAAGGGTGTGTGAGGAGGATGTGCTATTCTTCTTGTATGAAACTTCGGGTTTTGCCGACGTCATTGTCGTTAAAAGGAAAACGAGTGCTCGTGCGCGTCGATTGGAATATTCCGCTCAAGGGGCAGGCGGCGGCGGAAGATTCGCTCAAGCTTGAGCGATCATTTGCGACGATTCGTGATCTTTCGAAGCGCGGTGCCGTTGTCCTGCTTCTCACGCATCTCGGTCGGCCCAAGAAGCGCGATGCGGCATATTCGACGAAGAAACTGGCGCATCATGCGACGGTGTATTCGAGTCTTCCTATCTCGTTTCTTGATGGGGCGGTTGATCGCGCCGGAGATCTTGATCGGATGAAGAAGCATGTCGAGGATGCGAAGCCGGGCACCATTTTCTTGCTTGAGAACGTGCGTTTTTTGAAGGGGGAGGAGTCGAATGATGTGAAGCTCGCGAAGGCATATGCGTCGCTTGGAGATCTTTTTGTCAATGATGCGTTTGCCTCGTGCCATCGGTCGCATGCTTCGGTTGTCGGCATCTCAAAGCAGCTTCCGGCGTACGCTGGCCCATCTCTCGTGATGGAAGTGTCCGGGCTTGAGAAGCTGATCACGAAACCGAAGAAGCCGTTTCTCGCGATCGTTGGAGGCTCGAAGTTGTCGACGAAGATCGATGTGGTTCAGGCACTTCTCAAGAAAGCGGATCGCGTGCTAATTGGTGGTGCGATGGCACATGCGTTTTTTGTTGCGAAGAAGATGCAGATCGGAAAGTCGTACATCGAGAAGGAGGGGATCGCGGCGGCAAAGAAGCTGTTGAAACATCCGAAGATGCTGCTTCCGACGGATGCGGTTGTCGCGACAAAAATTGATGCGAAGAGCCATCCGCGCGTTGTAGACATTGGACAAGTCAAAAAAACGGACTGTATCGGTGATATTGGAATAGAAACAATGCGCGCCTGGTCAGCGGAAATCGCAAGGGCAAAGACGATCGTATGGAACGGACCGCTTGGCGTTACGGAATATCCCGCGTTTTCACATGGGTCGCTCGTGATCGCACATGCGCTCGCCGCACGAAGCAAGGGGTCGAGCTATGGCGTTGTTGGCGGCGGTGATACCCTTCCCGTCGTGCTTCGGAGTGGTATGGCGGAATGGATTGATCATTTATCGACAGGTGGTGGTTCGATGCTCGAATTTCTTGCTCACGATGGAAAACTCCCGGGGTTGGCGCCGTTATACGGAGCGGGAAAACAGAAGAAACGCTAACGTGTATGGAAGAGATGAAGCCGAATGAAACAGCAACGGAACGAAGTCTGCGACTGTCGATTATCCAGAAGATTCTCGAACTCATGACTGCGGCGTTTTCGCTTGTGGCGGCGTTAGCCTGGAATGACGCGATCCAGACGCTGTTTGTGCGACTCTTTGGCCCGGCGAACGGGCTTGCTGCGAAGTTTTTGTATGCGATTCTCGTGACGGGAGTTGTTGTGTGGGCGGGGATTCGGCTCTCTCGTGTCATGAAAGCGCTTGAGCATCGTTATCCTAAGAAATAACCATTTTATATGCCAAACTCCTCTTCTCTTCAGACGGACACGGTTCTTCGTTGGGTTGGTGTCGTTGTTCTTGCGGTTCTCGGTCTTTTCTTGGTTGCGAAAACGGTGAATACCTTTGCGGAGCGGGACTACATCGGGAAAGCGGTTCGCGATCGCGATTTGATCACGGTGAGTGGAATGGGGAGTGTTACCGCAAAGCCGGATCTCGCAAAAGTGGATGTCGGCGTGTTTAGTGAAGGGCAATCCGTGTCTGCGGTCCAAGGCGATAGTACGTCGAAAATGAACGCCATGATTGATGCGTTGAAGACGCTTGGGATTACGGATGCGGATATCCAAACATCGAATTATAATTTGCAGCCAAAGATCGATTGGTCAGACGATAAACAGCGTGTGATCGGCTATACGCTTACACAAACCGTCAATGTGAAAGTTCGTGATCTCGCGAAGGTTGGGGACGTGCTCGAATCCGCAACGTCGCATGGAGCGAATCAAATCTACGGCGTTCAATTTACGATTGATGATCCAACGTCGATTCAAGACGAAGCGCGCGTAAAGGCGATCAAAGAAGCGCAGAAAAAAGCGGATGCGCTCGCGGATGCTGTCGGTCTTCATATTGTGAAAGTCGTGTCGTTCTCGGAAGCGGGTGGATTTGAGCCGCCCTATCCGATGCAATATGCGGCAGGGGACCTTGCTTCAGCGGTGAAAAACGTTGCTCCGCAGATCGAAGCTGGCAGCTTAGATGTAAAGATGAATGTGTCTGTCACGTTCGAGGTACGATAGCGTTCGTTCATCGAATCGATAACGGCAATACAACACGCCTCCTTGTGAGGCGTGTTGTTGTATTGTTCTCTGAGGAGAGAGAAAAGATCCGTTCATGATACAATCGTGACGATATGATCTTCTCTTCCTCGAAGATTGCTTCGATCGTCGCGCGAGAAATTTTGGATTCTCGCGGAAACCCAACGGTTGCGTGTCGTGTGACGCTCGCGTCCGGCGCGTCTGCGGAAGCAAAGGTTCCATCGGGCGCATCAACCGGATCTCACGAAGCGCTCGAACTCCGTGATGGCGGCAAGCGGTATGGAGGAAAGGGTGTCTTGAAGGCGGTTCGAAACGTGAATGAGAAGATTGCGCCCATGCTTCGTCGCGTTGACGCGTCTCGTCAGCGGGAGATTGATCGTCTCATGATTGATCTTGATGATACGGAACATAAATCATCACTTGGCGCGAACGCAATCCTCGCGGCGTCGCTCGCGGTTGCACAGGCATACGCCGTGCATACGCGCGTACCGCTCTGGAAATCTCTTCGTCGTGTGTATCGTTTTTCCAAAAAACCGGCACTTCCGATTCCAATGATGAACGTGCTGAACGGCGGCGCGCATGCGGATTGGTCGCTCGACGTTCAAGAGTGCATGTTGCTTCCCAAGCAGCGAACGTTTGCCGAGCGGCTTCGCGCGGGATCGGAAACGTTTCACGTGCTTGCAAAGCTCCTCAAGGAGCAGGGGTTAACGACAACCGTGGGTGATGAGGGAGGATTTGCCCCGAAGCTGAAGAATGTTGAGGCAGCGTTTGATCTTCTTGTCCGCGCGATCAAGAAGGCGGGCTATGCGCCCGGAAAGGATATCGCGCTTGCAACCGACGTGGCCTCGAGCGAGTTTTACGAGAAGAAAACGAAGACCTACGTCTTTCGCGCAGAAGGAGGAACGCCCTATTCGGCGAGTGAACTGTTATCTCGGTACGAGCGCTGGCAGGAGGCGTATCCGCTCGTGTCCATTGAAGATCCGTTTGCAGAAGATGATTGGACGGCGTGGAAAAAAGCGGTTCCTGTGTTGAAGAAGCGAAGTTTGATTGTTGGCGATGATTTCTTTGTGACGAATGTTGAACGCTTGAAACGTGGAATTGAGGAAAAGGCCGCTACGGCAATTTTGATTAAGCCGAATCAGATCGGTACACTGAGTGAAACCGTTGACGCGATTCAGATGGCGCAGGAGGCACGATTCGCCGTTATCATCTCGCATCGTTCCGGTGAAACGAGTGATACAACGATTGCGGATCTTGCCGTGGCGAGTGGTGCAGAATATATCAAAACAGGATCGCTCTCGCGATCGGAGCGCGTCGAAAAGTACAATCGCTTGCTCGCTATTGAGCGCGAGCTTGGTTAGACGTCTACATTGTCGCCACCACGGACGCGAGAACGAAGTTCTTTTGCTTTACGGACGTCAACGGCTTCCATGGCGTTGCGGACGCGTTGTTTATGCGTTGCGACGATGTCGTGGAGCGTGGCTTTATACGCGATGAGCACCTGTTCCATGTGCTTCAGATCTTGCGGCGACGGAGGCATATTGCTCAAGAGTATACACCTTGAACGGGAGACTTATCTATGATAGCGTTTGGCGAAACACATGGCCGCATCGAAGCCTCTGTTTCATCTAGTGACCTATGGGTGCCAGATGAATAAAAACGACTCCGAACGGATCGCGGGGTTGCTTTCGGGTCTCGGGTTCGCTTCGACCGAATCGGAGGAAGAGGCGGACTTGATCTTATTGAATACGTGTTCCGTGCGACAGACGGCGGAAGATCGCATCTTTGGAAAGATGCGGGATTACGCGGCGTTAAAGGAGCGGAATCCGAATGTGATCATCGCTGTGACAGGGTGCATGGCCGGCCGCGATAAGCGCGGGGAGTTTAAGGAGCGAATGGCGCCGGTTGATCTCTATTTTCCAACGCCAGAGATGGTGAAGTTACCGCGATGGATCGCCGAGCTTCGACCGGAGCTTGTGAATTCTGCATCGCTAGAAGAAGATTATTTGAAAATTCGTCCTGTTCGCGCAGAGAGCACGCAGGCATTTGTGACGATACAGACGGGGTGTAACAAGTTTTGCACGTATTGTGTGGTCCCGTTTGCGCGTGGGCTTGAAAAGAATCGGCCAGTGAAAGATATCCTGGCCGAAATTCATGATCTTGTTGCGCATGGCGTTATCGAGATCACGCTGCTTGGCCAAACGGTGAACTCATTTCGAGCCTCGGATCCAGAAACGTTTTCCGCACGGAATCCGTATCGCGATCATTTTGCCGCGTTGCTCTGGGAGGTGAATGAGATTCCCGGGGTGCAGAAACTCCACTGGACGGCACCACATCCGAATTCCATGACGGATGAGGTCATCGACGCGCTCACGCTCCCGAAACAGGTGAACTATCTTCATCTGCCGGTGCAGGCAGGTTCGAATGCGGTATTGTTTCGGATGAATCGAAAGTATACCCGTGAAAAGGTGTTGGATGTTATTCGAAAGGTAAAGGAAAAACGGCCGGGGATTGCGCTTGGGACGGATATAATCGTCGGATTTCCCGGAGAGACGCCCGAGCAATTTGATGAAACGGTCTCAATGTATCGCGAATGTGATTTTGATATCTCCTATACGGCTCAATATAGTCCGCGATCCGGAACGCTTGGCGTGAAGTTGTATACGGATGATGTACCACGTGAAGAAAAGCGTCGTCGTTGGAATGAGCTCCAGGTGTTGATGGAGGAAACGGCGAAGCGGAAGAATCAGGCATTCGTGAATACCGTTGTGCACGTGCTTGTCGAACGCATCGAGAATGGTCTCGCATCGGGAAACACGAATGAAATGAAATTGTGTCGGTTTCCGGCAACAGACGAGGGGATTCTTGGTCGTATTGTCCCCGTGAAGGTAACCCAGGCGCTTGAGTGGCAATTGAACGGCGTCATGGTATCCTCTGCGTAAAGGCCAGCGTTCATGCCGACCGTAAGAAGCCATCGACCAACACCAGAGAGCCGGTTGCCCCGGATCGCGTGTGTCGTCGGCCCAACGTCGTCCGGAAAGACGGACCTTGCGATCCGTCTCTCGCAACAGTTTCAGGGTGAAATCGTGAACGCAGATGCGCGGCAATGCTACGCGCAGTTTTCTGTTGGCACCGGAAAGCCGGTTGGGATGCGCGGAACGTTTGAAGGTCGTCGCGCGTATCTTGTTGACGGCGTTCCGCATTATCTGATGGATTTTTTGGACCCATCCGTCCAATTGACTGCCGCAGAGTGGCGAGAGTCTGCGTTAACGGCGATTAAGGGTATTCATCAGCGGAATCGGCTACCGATCGTTGTCGGGGGGACGGGGTTATATCTGCAGGCACTGATCGATAATTATTCCTTTCCAAAGGTTGAGCCGAAGCCGCATCTTCGCGCGGCGTTTGAAAAGAAAACACTCGAGGAACTCGCGGCGCTCCTTGTAAAACTTGATCCAGATGCAGCGCAAGCGGTAGATCTCAAAAATCCACGCCGCGTTATCCGTGCGCTCGAGGTCATTACGTTTACCGGGAAACCGTTCACGGCACAAAAGAAACTCGGGAAACCGCTGGTTGAGGCGTTTCAAGTCGGTATTCACTGGCCGCGTGAAGAATTGAACGCGCGGATCGATGCCCAGATCGAAAACATGATTGATCGCGGATGGATCGACGAAATTCGGGAGATCGTTGCATCGGGTGTTTCGCCGGATGCGCCAGCGATGACATCAATTGGGTATCGCGAATTGCTCGCGTACATTCGCGGCGAAAAAACGCTTGAGTCAGCCGTGGCTGCATGCAAGACAGCCGTGCATCGGTATGCGAAACGACAAGAAACGTGGTTTCGACACGATCCGCGCATTCATTGGGCGCACGACGAAGACGAGGCGGTGGAAATGGTTGAGGAGTGGCTTCGTGCAGGAGAATCGGATTAAACGCCGATTTCTTTTTTCACCATCTCTTCTGCCTGCGTGGGATTCGCTTTTCCTTCGGTTGCCTTCATGATGCCGCCGACGAACCACTTCAGAACAGCGACTTTTCCGGCTTTGATCTGTTCAACTTTATCCGGGTTCTCCGTCACGAGGCGTTTGACGATGCCTTCGAGCGCGCCCGCGTCCATGTTTTGTCCGAGGTCGTGTTCTTCCATGAGATGCGAGGGATCGGCTCCGGTGTCGAGCATCATGGCGAGCAGCTTTTGCGCGTTCGAACTTCCCAGTTCGCCGGTGTCGATGAGATGAAGAAACTCGGCGAAGTTTTCTGCAGTGATCGGGAGATCTTTGATCGAGAGATTGCGTTCGGCCATGAGACCGGCGAGTTTTGAGGTCAGCCATCCGCCCGCGAGTTTTGCGAGTTTCTTTTTTCGGTCGTTTAACAGCTCGCCGCCGCTCGCATTGGATTCATCGGTTGCCTCCATCCATGCGCCAAGTTCTCCCATTACCTGCTCCGCATAGTCCGCCCATCCTTCATTTGCCGTGAGGAACGCGGCGTCGGCTGGACTAAACCACCATTCGTCGACGAGTCGTGATCGCAGTTCTGACGGAAGTTCAACACTTCGTCCTTGTTCCTGTTCGCGAATGGCGACGAGGTTTTGCGGCGGCAGATCCGGTTCGGGGAAATATCGATAATCCGCGCTCGTTTCCTTTGTTCGTTGTTCAAACGTTGTGCCCTTGTTTTCGTCCCAGCCTCGCGTTGAAGCGATAGGCGGTGTATTCGAAGCGTACAATTCTTGCTGTCGTTCAATTTCGTATGCGAGCGCGCGCTCGACGGCGCGGAACGAGTTAAGGTTCTTGATTTCAATTTTCGCATTCAAGAACGACTGCGTTGGCATGTTGTTGTCATCGATCTCGAGGAGAGATACGTTTGCGTCACAACGCATCTGTCCCTTTTCCATGTCCGCATCTGACACGCCGGTCGCACGCAAGATGGCTCGGAGCTCTTGAAGATACGCCTTGGCTTCTTGTGGCGAACGAAAATCCGGCTCCGTGACGATTTCGAGCAGCGGAGCGGAGGCGCGATTGAAATCGACGAACGTTCCATTCGATGTGTGAATGTTTTTTGCCGCGTCTTCTTCGAGGTGGGCGCGCGTAATGCCGATGCGAATACGATCTCGTGGAGGTGTTCCACCAGGGACGTCGATATCGATGTATCCGTTTACGGCAACCGGAAGCGTGAACTGTGAAATTTGATACCCCTTTGGAAGATCCGGGTAAAAATAATTTTTTCGATCAAATGCCGATTGATCCGGAATGCGGCAATTCAACGCAAGACCCGCGCGAACGCCGAGAGAGATTGCGTGTTCATTTAAGGCGGGGAGTGCGCCGGGTTGCCCCGTGCACACCGGGCAGATGGTGGTGTTAGGCGCGGTTTCTTCTCCAAGGTTTGGACAGCTGCAAAACATCTTGCTCGCCGTTTTGAGCTGGACGTGGGTTTCTAAGCCGATAATCGGGATCATTCTCATACTAGATGACATAGTAAATCAAACCCTCGTGAGACGTAAGAGGGGGCCGCATTGATTGTGACGAACACGCTATCGCGTCTTCTGAAGGGCTCGGTAGAGCTTAACTTGAAACCCGGTCATGAGAGGCATGAATGCCGCAACGACCACCATTTGGACGAGTTGGAGGATTCCTTGTACGAGTGGATCTGTGGATGCTTGACCGCCGGTGAATGCCTGGGTGTTTGCAATGGAAGCTACGATCCAGACGGCAATCGCGGTGGCGAGGCCGGTTAAAAGGCCGAAGACGATACCTCCGGCAAGCAGGCGCCAGAAAGTTCCCCACCAGCGTCCGCGAACCAACGCGCGTGATGCACCAAGCGCTTGCGTGCCGCGAGTGCCTTGGTCAATAAGAATAAGCTGGCTGAAATACAATGCAATGCCGAAATAGATACCTGGAAGAATCAAGAGAAGCGACGATCCGAGTACGACGAGAAACGTAAGAAGGCCGATCAGCAGGAGTGGGAGAAAGAGTGACCAGGCTTTTTTGGATTCTTCTGTGCTTGCCATCGGAGCTTTTCCTTCTTCGAGGTTCAGCATTGTGAGGTAGACGCGAATGCTGATCCATACGGATGCCACGGCGCTTCCCAGGGAGATAAGGAGTGCGAGCAGGGAGAGGCGTCCATCGACTTTGATGAGAAGGCCACCGACGAAATACGACAAACCAACGTACATGAGTAGGCTGGATGTTTTGACGCTTGTATTCCAGGTGGAGGTAAAGAGGCTCCACGAATCAGAGATGAGCGTTCCAGCGCCTGGCAGTGGTTTGGGCATGTTTTCCATATACAAGAAGGGTAGCAAAATACGCCTTTTTTGACAAAGAACGGCGCTAGGTTTTTGACGCGGCAAGTTCGGTGAGCAGCTGATGCATTTTAAGGCCGATATGCTCTTTCGTGTCAGCTCCGTTCAAGAGAATGATGCGCGTTCCTTGTGAGGTGAGCGGGCTTGTGGTTGCTGTCATTCGATATCGCTCGGCGAGCGCGATTTGAAAATCTTTTTCTTCATATCGTGCGTCATCTTGTTTATCGTCTCGCGCCGCAAGGCGTTGTTCCGCAATAGCAGGATCGATGTCGAGTAAGATAAATACATCCGGAGGGTTCTCGAGGGCAATGCGATTTCCTTCGAGCTCACGAATCCAGTCGATTGTGACGGCTCTTGCATCATCCGCATGTTCCCATGCTGACTGCAGCGGTTGATAGGCGATGGATGAAAGCACACCGCGGTCTTGAATGACCCATCGATGCGGTTGTGCGTGCAAAAACGGAAGAATGAGTCGCGTGTATTGCACACCGCGGTCGAGCGCGAAGGCTTCTGCGGCGAAGCGTGCATTGTAGGGCGCATCTTTTTTGATGATTTCTTCGCGGATCACGGCACCAATGCCCGCATGCGTCGGCTCGGCGGTAAGAAGCACGTCCGCATTTCCTACGTCTTCCGGTGCGGGGATGCGCCCGTGTTCCTTGCTCCACGCGACGACGTCAAAGAGCTTGAGTCCGCGTGCTTCGACCCATGATGTCGCCGCAGCGAGCAGTGTGGATTTTCCAGAGCCGTCGATTCCGTCGATCTGGATGAAAAAACCGGAGTGTTTATGCACGGCGCTCATAGGTGACAAAAGAAAAACCATCATGATCCTCACGGGCGGTTTCGATCCAGGTCTTCTCGTCTATGTCTGGAAAGAAGGCGTCACCTTCTACGGTTTTATTCACGTGGGTGATTTCAAGACGATCCGCTTGATCCATGGATGCACGATAGACTTCTGCGCCGCCGATGACGAACACATCGTCGGTTGCGTGCATGAGAAGCGCGTCTTCGACGGATGACGCGCGTTCAACGCCTTCGGGAAGGGGATATGTCTGCTGTCGCGTTACGACGACGTTTTGCCTTCCGGGCAGCGGTCGAAATGTTTCAGGGATCGATTCCCATGTTTTTCGTCCCATGATCACAACATGTCCCATGGTGAGCTCCTTAAAATGCGCCATGTCTTCGGGGATGCGCCAAGGAAGCGATCCGTTGGCACCGATGCAAGCGTTCCGAGAGAGCGCGGCGATGAGCGTGATCATGGTTATACGGCGATAGGGAAGTCAATTTTTTCGTGCGGTTCGTATCCCTCCAGTGTGGTGTGGTCGCCGATCCAGTCAAATATCGATGTGAACGGATCGGTCTTGATGCGGGGAAGTGGACGCGGTTCACGGGCGAGTTGTTCCTTTGCGCCATCGATATGGTTGACGTAGATATGTGTGTCCGCCAAAAAGCCGATGAGTTTTCCTTCTTGCAGTCCCGCCTCTTTCGCGAGGAGATGCAACAGAAGCGCGTAGCTCGCGATATTGAACGGAAGGCCGAGCATCGTGTCGACCGAGCGTTGATTCCAGAGAAGGTTGAGCTTGCCGTTAATGACAGTAACTTGGAATCCGTAGTGGCACGGCGGTAGTGCTTGCTCGGGGAGTGCTTTTGGATTCCACGCCATCACGATCATGCGTCGATCATTCGGATTCGTCTTGAGCTGGTCAACGACGTTTTTGAGTTGGTCGATGCCTTGGTTCGTATAGTCCGAGTCATGATCGTGATACGGCGCGTCAAAATGACGCCACTGGAACCCGTACACCGGCCCGAGGTCGCGTTCTTCCATCATTCGTTTTTTAGACTCCTCGTCGTGTCCGTAGGGCGCCTTTTTGGGATTTGCCCATTCATTCCAGATCATACAGCGGCGATCCTGTAGCCATTGCTTGTCCGTTAAACCTTTGATGAAAAATTCAAGCTCCACCCGCATGGTTTTGAACGGCACTTTTTTGGTCGTGAGAAGTGGGTATCCGTGCGCCATATCGTGTTCAAACATCACGCCTGCGACAGTCAGCGCGTCAACGCCCGTGCGGTTTTGTTTGCGTTCGCCGTGTTCGAGAACGTGGCGAACAATGTCGAGGTAGGACTTCATACGGGAAAGAGTAGAGGACGCGCGTTAGCCCGTCGAGCCAAAGCCACCGCGTGAAGATGCCTGTATCGGACCTTCTTCAAAACGGATCTGCGGACGTGGCAAGATGATGCCTTGGCATAGGCGTGTTCCTTCATCGATGTGCACGTCTGCATCGCCAGGGTTCCAGACGGAGAGGAGGAGTTCATCTTCTGTGCCACAATAGTCTGGATCAATGACGCCAACGCTGTTCGCGAGCATGAGCCCGTGTTTTCCGAAGAGCGATGATCGTGCAAAAACCAATAGAACGTGCTCTTGCGGGAGGCTAAACACAAGTCCCGTCCGGAGCCGTACGGCGCTTCGTGCGGGGATTGTCGCGGGTTCGATCACGCAGAGATCGAATGCGGCCGCGCCCGGGGTTTTGTATTCCGGCATCGTTGCGCGTGGGTCGATTTTGGTGATGCGGACAGTGATCATGTGTGTTTGATGACGTTCATGAGCTCGTCAACCTTGCTCGCGAGTTCGTCGTAACTCCCGGTGTTGTCAATGATTTTCCAGGCGTGCGGCTCGACGTCGGCGATGGTTTTTTCCGTGGGAGCCGATTCCATGTTTTGAAAAGAGGCAAACGTTCGGGTGGTTTCTCCGGCATTTTCTCCGCGTGCTGTCGCACGTTGATAGCGAAGCTCGACCGGAGCCGTGATGCTCACGAGATAAAATGTTCCAAGCTCATCAAGACGCGTGAGATCATCCATGCGACGAATGCCGTCAATGACGATGAGTCGTGTGGCATCATGACGAACGTGTTCCATCATCGCGTGTTTGAGCACATCTTCACCATAGTGCTTGCGAAGGATTTCGGAGAGCGCAATCAGATGTTCTCGCGTTTTGTCGATGGAGAGCTGGTCGAGGATGTCACGTAAGATGTCACTGTACCGATACACGGACGCGCCGTAGCGCTCTTTGAGGAGTCGCGCGACGGTGCCTTTTCCGGATCCTTTGCGGCCGACAAGGCCGATGACGATGCGATTATCCGATGTCATAGCGGTCCGAATTTTCCCATGTGCGCGTTTCTTCCACAATGAGCAGGCGTGGCTGCGTCCGACGCGTCTGTGTGTCCGCGGCCTTGAACCATTTCGCAAGTCGTGGTCCACGCTGTCCTGCGTAGTGCGAGTTGAGTTCTTGGCCGTATGTTTTTTCGGGGGAGCTCAATAATCGCTCATAGACCATGAGGCAGATCGGCTGTCCATCGCGCAGGATGATTTCATGCCCATACGCCTCAACTTCGAGAACGGCGGCGGTTCCTTTTTCTTCTTCGCGATCCGTCCAACCCCAGCCCGGATCAAAAAAGCCGGCGAAGTGCGAACGGAATTCTCCTTTGGAGGGATCATAATTCGCCATCTCGGCCGCAAGTGTTGGTGGAACGAGGATCCGTTCTTTTGTGACGAGAATGTAAAACGTTCCTGGTCGCAGTGTGAGTTCTCCGTTCTTCGGTCGTTCGATCGGCTCAAAGAAATCGTGCGGATCATGATCGTAGCGATGCGTGTCCAGGATATTCGTCGCGCCGCGTTTTGCGGACCACCCGATGATGCCATCTGACGAAAGATCGATTGTCATCGTGACGCCGTCGCGTACGACCTCGTCCGTTGGTTTGATGTATTCGCTGGCATGGTCGCGCAACAGATGGTAGCGGTCATACACCATGCGGTGTTCGAGGGATGAGAGGCGCGCTTCGCCGTGGAAGAATCGAATTTGATTCACGCGGTCGCCAGGATGGAGTTTGACCGGAAAACTTTTTGGGACGATTTCGAGCCAGAGCGAGCCGATGTATCCGGCAGGAATGGAGTCGTAGCGAGGCACGCCGTCCGCGAGAAGTCGTGATCGAAGATCGATCCGACCACTTGAAGATTTATTTGAGGATGTTGCTCGAATGCTTGGAGGGAGGTGGAGCGCCTCCGTGAGACGGACGAGATAGATGCCACCGATTTCGAGCGGAAGATCAAGCGTCGTTTTGTAGAGCGCCGCGTGTGACGCGATGTCTTCGACGCGCTCTCCGGGGCGGGGGAGATACGAGCCACGGAGGCGATAGACCTCGTTTGTCAGCGTGAGGTCCAACGAGGACGGCTGGATGGCGTTTGGACTCGCGTTTTTGATGTAGCCAGAAGCCATCATTTCGTTGATGAGCTGGTAAGGGATGGCACCCGGACGATTCACCATATCGGCGAAAACCTTATCGAGAAAGTTCTTCCTGCGCAACCGGGCTTTGCGAGGTTCTTGCATATCACAAACCCCCTCGTGAACGAGGGGGTGTGGATATCTATCGACAACGTCTTAGACCTTGCTTGGATCGATCCGGACGGAAGGACCCATGGTGGACGTGAGGACAAGCGTCTTGATGTATGTGCCTTTTGCGCTTGCCGGCTTTGATTTGCGGATTGCCTCGAGAACGGATGTGAAGTTTTCGAGCAGCTTTGCTTCGTTCAAGGATGTTTTTCCGATGGCCTGGTGGATGTTTCCGGTCGCATCGTTCTTGATTGTGACCTTACCCTTTTTGAGTTCTTCCACCATTTTCTTGACGTTCGTGCCAACGGTATCCGTCTTCGGGTTCGGCATGAGACCCTTTGGACCGAGGATTTTTGCGACCTTCGCCATCTTCGGCATCATGTCGGGCGTGGCAACGGCGACGTCAAAATCGATTTTTCCTGACTTCACGATCTCTTCGATGAGCTCGTCACCGCCAACGATTTCAGCACCAGCTTCTTTTGCATCCTTTTCCTTGTCGCCCGGAACGAACGCGGCGACTTTCTTCGTCTTCCCGATGGAGTTCGGCATGACGAGCGTTGAGCGAACCTGTTGTTCACCCTTTTTCGGATCGATGCCGAGGTTCATGTGAATCTCGACGGTCGCGTCGAATTTGGTTGTCGACGTCTTTTTTACGAGCTCGATCGCCTCGGACGGCGCATAGAGCTTCTTTGAATCAACGAGCTTCTTGAGCTCGGTGTAGCGTTTGGAACGCGGCATAGCTGTGGTGGGCAGCCTTCCAGAAAACGCGATCTGCTCGACCTTCGCACGTCCGTCCGCTCATCGTAGCGCTGCTACGTCTCGCGTCCGTTCGGCTCTAGGTCATCGCATCTCATCGTGTTCTGAAAGGCCGGGGTATGAACCGGTGTTATCGGCTCTTCCACGGTTAGATTTGTAATGGCGTGACTCTACTATAAACCCGCCCCGGGGTCAAGTCCGGGGCGGTGGGTATTTTCCGTTATTTTTCGTCTCGGGATTCGCTTCGAATCGTTTTCCAATGATAGGCAAAGAGGGGAAGGCCGACGACGAGGAAGGCGAGGTCGCGGACGGCATCTCGCTGTTTCTGTGCTTCGTAGTTTTCTTTCTGCTGACGGTTATTGTCCTCGCAGTTTTTCATGTAGTCCACGTTTGGCGCATCAGTGCCTGGCGGGAGCGCCGGAACAACGCAGGGTTGGATGTAATAGTTGGCATCATCCGCCTTCGTGAAGACCCATGTCTTGAGACCAAGGTTTACGAGATCAGCGACCGAAAACACCATCATCATGAGTGCGATGAGGGAAACGGCGTAAAAATAAATGTTCTTGATAATGCTTGGTTTGGAAGGGGTCATATGACGTACAGCATAGCATACACAAACCCCGCCGTTTCCGGCGGGGTTTGGATCGTGTGTCGTTAGACAACGTTGAGACCCATGTTCTTTGCTGTCCCTTCGACCTGCTTCATGGCAGCTTCGATAGTGTGACAGTTCAAGTCTGGGAGTTTCTTTTCGGCGATCTCGCGGATCTGAGCCTTTGTCACCTTACCGACTTTGTCCTGGAGCGGCTTGCCGGAACCCTTTTGGATTCCCGCGGCCTTCTTAAGCATTTCGGCGACAGGAGCGATTTTGAGGATGAAATCGTAGGTGCGATCTTCGTACACCGTGATGATACACGGGACGACTTCGCCGCGGCGATCTGCTGTCGCGTCATTGAAACGCTTGCAGAATTCCGCGATGTTCAATCCTTGCGGACCGAGAGCGGTACCGACCGGAGGGGCAGGGTTCGCCTGACCACCAACGATCTGGAGTTTGATGAGTGTCTTTACTTTCTTTGCCATATTCGTGTTCCGTCGTCCCGAGCGACGTCATACGGAGCCGAGGGACCCCCTTCGAAGGGATTCCTCCGCTCGTCGTAGACTCCTCGGTCGGAATGACGGGGCGGTTGAATCGTGGTGAGTAATCAGGAGCGACGAGAAGCGCATCATTCCTGAAGACCTCGCGATGCTAGATCTTCTTCACTTGCGTGAAATCGAGTTCCAAGGGGGTTTCACGGCCGAACATTGAGACAAGGACCTTGACCTTGCCGCGTGCGCCGTCAATTTCGTTTACTTTTCCTTCAAAACCCTTAAACGGACCGTCGCCAATTTTTACCGGCATTCCAGGCTGAATGTCAATAGAGAACTGTGGTTCATCCGTGGTGCCCATGCGTTTGACGAGGTGCTGAACTTCCTGTTCTGAAAGAGGGGAGGGCGTGGTGCCGGTACCGATGAATCCCGTAACGTTTGGCGTATTACGCACAACGTACCAGGAGTCATCCGTCACAACCATCTCGACGAGCACGTAGCCCGGAAAGATTTTTTCTTCCACGACTTTCCGTTTGCCATTTTTGATCTTGATTTTCTTTTCGGTTGGGACGATGACCGCGAAGATTTTATCGCCCATGCCGAGCGTATCGATACGTCGCTTGAGGTTGTCTGCGACGTTTTCTTCGTAGCCGGAGTACGTATGGATGGCGTACCATCGGCGTCCGAGTTCAAGTGTTTGCTTTGCCATAGAACAATGAAAGAGCGAGATTACTGTTGATTCGTTTTTACGTCAGACGGGAAGAATGTGCCGCTGGTAGACGAGATGTCGAGGCCGGGGACAGGATTCACCGGTTCGGATGCCGCCGGCTGCTGCGTTTGTGCCGTTGTGCGACCGCGGAGCAATGCCGTGACCAGGTTGTTCAAGCCAAAGTCGAGACCAGCGAAAAAGATGGCGACGAGGACGCTCACGCCAAGTACGAGCGAGCTGTATCGAATAGTATCTTTGCGTGACGGCCACGAGACTTTCTCAAGTTCGGTTTTTGAGGAACGGAGATAGTCCATGATTTTCTGAAACATACAGTTGGCAAGTTTGTGGTTCTAAAAAGCCCCTTCCCGGGCTGTTATGGCGCACTATAGCATAGCCATGTCTCCTTGACAAGGGAGATGAAGGAGTGTATACAGACGATGCGGTTTCTTTCTATATCCACAAAGATTGGCGGCGAGGGTCATGTCACAGATTCTCGTAAAGGTGAGGGCGTTTCGAGGGGTCGATAACGACCCGTTCGAACGCGAGGTAGCAATCAGGTCACTCATCACTCTCACGCAGTATACAGACCGGCGTCACCGGCTTCCTCTGGAGCCGGATACGATGAAGGAGCTCGTTGCTGCGATTCGAGCGTTCGAGTCGTTGGTCTATGCGCGAAATTGGTTCTGCGCACGCTGGCCGATCGGACGCGTATTCCTCCCTTCGAACGCATCGACGTGGAGTCTCGAGCGTGTCGAGCGCGCATGCGCGGTGGCTCTGGAAGAGCTGCATCGCATTGTGAGACAAATGCGAAATCGACACGGTTCGGCGCGCACGTCGGAGTCTCATCGGTTTCAGCTCCGTCATGAGCTAGAACGCCTTGGAAAAGCGATGAGCTTCATCGCGTACATCGAGCGACAGTGTGCGCCACTCGCTCGTCAGCTATCTCATGACGCTGCCTGAGTTGACTCCGTGTTCACGGGGTCTTTTTTTATGCGGTTTTAGACGTCGAGGTTCGCGTTTTTCGCGTGCGTCTGAATGAATTTTTTGCGCGGCGCGACCTCTGATCCCATTAAGACGTCAAACGTTTCATCGGCGCTTGCCGCATCATCAATCGTGACGAGCTTCATCACGCGGTTCTCTGGGTTCATCGTCGTTTCCCACAGCTGTTCTGGGTTCATTTCACCAAGACCCTTGTAGCGCTGAATGGAGATGCCGCCAATTTTTTGCGTGCCTTCTTCTTCACCTTCCTGTACTTCCGTTGTCGGTTCTTCTTCGACAGGTTCTTTCTTTCCTTTCGCTGCAGCCTTCTCTTCTTTTTGTTTGAGAAGTTCCGCGACGATCTTGTCACGCTCCTCCTCGGAGAACGCGTATTGAACGAGTTTTCCTTTCGCGACGCGGAAGAGCGGCGGTTTGGCGATGAACAAGTGACCGTCCGTGATGATGCTCGGGAAGTAGCGGTAGAACAACGTGAGGAGGAGTGTGCGAATATGCGCGCCGTCCACGTCGGCATCGGTCATGATCACGATGCGGTTGTACCGCAACTTCGAGAGATCAAACATTTCTCCGATGTTTGTGCCGAGTGCGATCACGAGACTCTTGATCTCGTTGTTGCCAAGCATCTTGTCGAGACGCGCGCGTTCGACGTTCAGGATTTTTCCTTTGAGTGGCAAGATCGCCTGCGTTTCGCGATCGCGACCTTGTTTTGCAGAACCTCCGGCAGAGTCTCCCTCAACGATGTACAGTTCGCACTCGGACGGATCTTTTGATGAACAGTCGGCGAGTTTTCCCGGCAAGGTAAACCCATCGAGTACGCCTTTGCGCAGGACGGTGTCGCGGGCTGCGCGGGCGGCAGCGCGGGCGCGTTGGGCGAGTACACACTTCCCGATGATCGCCTCTGCGTCACGTGGATGCTCTTCGAGATAGGTCGCGAAGGCCTCGCTCATGACGGTTTCAACGGCGCCTCGAACTTCCGGGTTTCCAAGCTTCGCTTTTGTTTGACCTTCGAATTGCGGTTCGGGAATTTTTATCGAAATGACGGTCGTGAGTCCTTCGCGGACGTCTTCACCGGTGAGGTTGTCGTCTTTTTCTTTGAGGTATCCTTTTGTGCGAGCATACGCGTTTAACACGCGTGTCAGCGCAGAGCGGAATCCCATGACATGGGAGCCGCCTTCTGGATTGAAGATGTTGTTCGTGAAGGCGTACAAGCTTTCCGCGTAGTCTTCTGTATACTGTACGGCGATTTCTACCGCGGCTTTTTCAACTTGTTTTTCGACGTAAAAGACGGAATCGTGTTTGACCTGCTTTGTGTGGTTTAAGTGGCGAACATATGATGCCACGCCACCTTCAAAATAGAATCCATAACTTGCGTGCGGCGCGGTGCGGGCATCGACGACGAGCAAGCGAATCCCTTTTGTGAGATAGCATTGCTGTCGGAGATGCTCCAAAATGCGTTTGAGTTCGAATTCAACGGTTGTAAAAATCGTCGCATCCGCTTTGAAGGTTACTTTGGTTCCGTGGTTTTTGCTTTTGCCGATTTGCTTAACCTTATACATCGGCTTGCCGCGTTCGTATTCTTGTTTGTATATCCCTCCGTCGCGTTCGACGACGACTTCGAGCCAATCGGAAAGCGCGTTAACGACCGAAACACCGACGCCGTGAAGCCCGCCGGATACTTTATAGCCACTCGCTTCGCCGCCGAATTTTCCTCCCGCATGGAGTTTCGTGAGAACGAGTTCAAGCGCGGAAACTTTGAATTGCTTATGAATGTCGACGGGAATCCCGCGTCCGTTATCGTGAACGGAGACGCTTCCGTCAGCATTCATGGTGACGGTGATCAGGTTCGCGTGTCCTGCCATGGCTTCGTCGAACGAGTTGTCGACGACTTCCCAAATAAGATGGTGAAGACCATCCGGTCCGGTTGAACCGATATACATGCCCGGACGTTTGCGTACGGGATCCAGGCCCTCCAGTACGGAAATTTGTTCCGCGCTATATCCGCCAGATTTCTTTTTTTCGTCTTTCGCCATACGAGTAGCAAAATGGTAGCTGTCCGCGGGCTATGCGGCAAGGGCTACGTGGTACAATGCCTCTATGGCAACGGCGCCCATTCAGATTGGAGGGGGATTTAGTGAAGGTGAACTTCGATTTGCTTCCTTTTGGGTTCGACATCGCATCGCGCTCACGCAGGCGGCGTACGGCATTTTAGGAGTGCTTGCTGTCGGATTGTGGGGATATGTACTCTGGGGTGCTGCGGATGCGTTTTTAATTTCCTATCCGCGAGAGTCTCGTTTTACACAGGAGATTGCAGAGAATCAGCATACGCTTTCTGCGCTTGAAGCGGATCAACCGCAAAAGGTGCAAGCGGCAGCGGTTGTTGTTCTCCCGACGACAGATAGTCGCTTGGATATGGCGGTCGATATTGAAAATCCAAACACACAATGGTGGGTGGAATTTAATTATCGGTTTACCGTGTCTGGTGAGCAGACGCCGCTGCGGAGCGGTTTTGTCATGCCTTCATCGAAAAATGTGCTCACGGAGCTTGGGTTTCGTCCAAAAAATCGTGGAGGTGCTACCGCGCAGCTCGTGGTGGAGAATATCCGATGGCATCGCGTTGATCCGTCCGTTGTCGGAACGCGATATGAAGAATACGCACAGGATCATCTGAATATCGCATTTGAAAACGTGGTGTTCACACGCGATGTGACCGTTGGCTCACAGCAGATCGGTCGCACATCATTCGATCTCGTGAATAGAGGGTCGTATGGGTATTGGTCACTTGATCTCGTAGTGCGGTTGTATCGGGGCGCGTCCATTGTTGGCGTGAATAAGATTACGTTGACGAATCTTGTACCCGGATCCGCACGTCACATCGATCTCGATTGGCTAGAGTCCATTCCGAGTGTCACGCGAACAGAGATTATTCCGATTTTGAACGTTCTTGATTCAGATAGTTACCTCCCGACCGAACGGTTTCGACCGGAGTAACGATTTTTTCGCTTCGTGTTTTGTGTGATGACGTGTTTGCGCTTTTCTCGAGGCGGCTTTTATGGCACGTTGATCGCATGCGACGAGGAATGGAGCTATTGTATCGTTTTGACTGGACGTTATTGCTCGCGTCCACGGCATTAACGGTCATCGGTCTGCTCGCTATTTACGGTATCGGCGTTTCACGAGATGGATCGAGTTTTTTTCAATTCGAGAAACAGCTCGTTGCGGCAATTCTTGGTTGGGCCTTGGTGTTTGTGACGATGTTTGTTGATTATCGACATATTCGGTCTTTTGCATTTCCGTTGTACGGGATTGGCGCCGTTCTTTTAACGGGTGTGTTGATATTCGGTCAGACGATTCGTGGAACGCGCGGATGGTTTGTGATTGGAAATGTATCCTTTCAACCTGTGGAGATTGCAAAGGTGCTGCTTGCGATTTTTTTGGCAGCCTATTTATCGCGTCATGTGCATAAGCGTGTGGGGTGGACGGCGCTTGTCGGATCGGGTTTGGCTACAGGTCTGTATGTCGGCCTTGTGCTCCTGCAACCGGATTTTGGTTCCGCTGTTGTGATTGTCGTCATGTGGGTGATCGCAATTCTTGTCGCAGGTCTTCCCCGACGCGCGTGGATGTTGTTGTTCGGGGGGATGGCGATCGCGGGTACGTTGCTCTGGACGGTGGGGTTGAAGCCATATCAACGCGCACGTCTTGTGTCGTTTGTGAATCCCGCGGCAGATCCGCGGGGAGCTGGGTATAACGTCACGCAGGCGCGCATCGCCATCGGCTCGGGAGGCGTGTTCGGAAAGGGGCTCGGCGAAGGATCGCAGTCGCGATTGCGGTTTTTGCCGGAGGCGTCGACGGACTTTATTTTTTCTGTGATCGGAGAAGATTTAGGGCTTGTCGGTATTACGATTGTTCTTGTGCTGTTCGGCGTGTTATCGCAACGGCTGCTTTTGATTGCTCGACTGTCCGAAGATCCGTTCGCACAGCTACTCCTTCTGTGTATTGTTGCGCTTACGGGGTTTCATGTTCTGGTGAATGCGGGCATGAATCTCGGCGTGATGCCAGTGACGGGTATTCCGCTTCCGTTTGTGTCTGCCGCAGCGTCATCACTCGTGGTGGCGTTTCTCATGATCGCGCTCGCAGAGTCTATTGCGGTTCGTCGTCCATCGAACGCGGATGAGCGTTGACCGCTCGTGTTTCTCCCGATATCGTTTCGGTATGGATCATGCTCACTCGTCGCATTTACTTGCGCAGTGTCCGCTGTGTCATGCCGCATATCCGTCATCAGACGTCCGTCTGGTAGGCGAGAAGGGGACGACACGGTTGTTTCATTGTACGTGTCGCACCTGCGGGCATGCGATGCTGGCGATTGTCTTGGAAAGCCAGGGCGCGGTGAGCTCGGTAGGATTAATGACGGATTTGGAAATTCAAGACGCGATGCGGTTTCGAGAGGCGCCGGTTATTTCGGCGGACGACTGTATTTCGATTCATCGCGTCCTCGAAGATGATGCACGCTCATTTTGCGCTGCGCTCCAGCGGCGTCATTCCTGACGCCTGAGACAGATATTTGTACACTCTGCACCTTGGTTTGAACGGTATGAAGTCCCCTCACACGACAACGCGATCCGCAGGAACGTATTTGAAGATATTCTTGTTGTTCGCGATCAGTATTCAGTTTTCGTATCTGTCGCCGTACATTGAAAATGCGGATACGCAGCTTTTCTTTTGGAATCAATCCGTTAACATCGGTATTTTGTACGCGATTATCGTCGGGTTTTTAATGTCGTTGTCACTTACGCGAAAACAGCTCGTTGAGGAGAAGATCGGCATTGAGTTAAACAAGATCCGGCGCATGTATCATCTCTCGTTCCATATCGCGATGGCGAATCCGGAGTTGAAGGCGTGGCAGATGACGTTTGTGGACGCGATGAAGTCGTATTTGGGAATGTTTTGTACGCGCTCATTTCGAGAGTATGAAAAAGGGGATGCGTTGTTTCGTCGGATGACGTATGCGATTTATGAGCTTCCCTCGTTTGCAAAGCGACACGGCTCGTATAATTCGGAGTTGTATCAATTTTTACTCGAGACGACGTCTGCGGCGACAGAGGCGCGGCAATTAATCAAATCAAAAAAGGACGATTATATCGGACATTTTCAGTGGGGCGTTATTTTGGTGATTACCGTGACCTTTGCTTGGATCATGACGGCGGCAACGCCGCATGAGCTCATCCCGCGTTTTGTAACGACGGTTGTTATTTTTAACCTGTTTCTCGCGCTCGATTTGCTGAACGAGTACGATCGGATCAACGACAAAAAGAGCCGTGCACTCGCGGATCTGTATGTTCAGAATTTGCAGGACGTGATGACGGTTTGCCCGCCGGTGACGGTACGGGCACGACGAACCGGCTTGAGGCGATTGACGGGATGAGTTGACAGATTTCCTAAGATATCGTATCTTTCCCGCACTTGATTTTGCCTGTTTTATGACGTTTACCCTTACTGCCGCGTTGCGCACCGAGATCGGAAAGCGCGTGAACGCCGTCCGAGATGCCGGAAAGATCCCGGCAGTTGTGTACGGACACGGAATTCAGCCCACGTCACTCACGTTGGGGACTTCTGAATTTCAAAAGCTGTACCGCGCCGCTGGTTCGTCGTCGCTTATCGACCTGACCGTGGATAACGCAGCTCCGGTGAAAGTGCTTGTGCAAGAAGTTCAACTTCATCCGTTGACCATGAAGCCACAGCATGTGGACTTCCGTCAGATCAACATGAAGGAAGAATTCGAAGTTGAAGTGCCGCTCGCGTTTGCGGGTGACGCGCCTGCCGTGAAGGAGCTCGCCGGTACGCTCGTGCGCGCGTATGACGCGGTGTTGGTGAAATGTCTCCCGGCAGATCTTCCACATGAAATCGTGGTTGATCTCTCCTCGTTGAAGACCTTTGATGACGTGATCACGGTTGCGGATCTCGTGATCCCATCGGGTGTCACTGTAATGCTTGATCCGACTGTGTCGCTCGTCTCCGTGTCTGCGCCGTTGACCGAAGAGCAGTTGAAGAAGATGGAAGAGGAAGGTGCTGGCGACGTGACAGCGGTGAAGACGGAAGCGGAGGAGAAGAAGGAAGAGGAGGAGGCAAAGAAGGCGGAGGAGGCCGCGGCGGATGCGGCGGCGAAGGAGTCTTCCAAATAAGCGGACAAGGGAGGTACACTGTTTGGGAATTCCCATGTCCTCCCGCACTCCCTTTCAACTTGAAGATTTTTTGAGACGGTCCTGGCCGCTATTAGCGGCTGGGGCCGTTTTCGTTTTAGGCGGACTCGGGATCGTGTACAGTCTTGTGATCGCTGGGCATATTCGGACCTCGTCTGGGAACGGGACGTCGGTTGTTGATGTATCTCCGACCACGACGGATGTCCTTCTGGACGGTGTCGCGCGACGTCTTGATGGCGTTCGCGTGCCTCGTGGACAGGAGGCGCTCTTGCCGTTTGCCGTCATGGTGGAGAATTCGCCGGACGCGCGACCGCTGTCGGGAATCTCTCAAGCGAATCTTGTGGTTGAGGCGCCGGTCGAGGGCGGGATCACTCGATTTATGGCGGTGTATGACGCCACAACGACGATGGATCAGGTTGGTCCTGTTCGAAGCGCGCGACCGTATTACGTTGAGCTGGCAGATGCGCTTCATGCGGTGTACGCGCATGTTGGCGGAAGTCCGGATGCGCTCGCGCGGATCGCGTCACTTTCTGGATTCCGTAATCTGGACGAGTTTTCGAACGGGTCCTCATTTTGGCGCGCGTCGAATCGGTTTGCACCGCATAATGCATATACGAACTCTGAACGACTCGCTGCGGCGGCGGCACGTCTTTCCTGGGAGCCGGTAGCGTTTACACCGTGGCGATATCTCTCGACAACCGGAACGGATCGGGGGGATGTGTCTGATATTCGCATTCCGTACGGCGGTTCATTTACGGCGTCGTGGTCGTATGACGCGAGTGTGAATCGGTATGTTCGTTTTCAGGCGGGAGCTCGGCAGAAGGATGCGGATGGAACGGTGGTGAGTTCGACGAATGTTCTTGTCTTGCGCACGGAGGCGCAGGTGTTGGACGACTACGGACGCTTGCAGCTGCGGACGACCGGGTCCGGGAAAGGTGTTCTGTTCCGCGACGGAAAGCGTTTTGATCTGACGTGGAGACGCGCCGCGGGGCAGTGGTTTTCGTTTGAATCAATCGATGGGGGCGAGATATTGTTTCAACCAGGGTCGACATGGATATCGTTCGTGACATCGCCGGAAGAGTTTCCCGAGCGGCCAGAACAGGCCAGCTCAACGCCATTTGAGTTGTAAACGCATTGACGTAGGTGTAAAATTAATATATCATTAATGATATATTGAGTTATGTCCTCATCTTCTTTTCGCCTCGCCGAAGAACGGCAGGCCATGGGCGCGTTCGTTCGTCGGATTCGCGAGCAGCGCGGTCTCACGCAGGCGGAGGTCGCCAAAGCGCTTGGCACATCGCAGAGCGCGTTAGTTCGGATGGAAAAGGGGGATCAGAACATGGGGATCGATCTGCTCCGAAAATTAGGAGATGTGTTGGGGCATAAGATTATTTCGGTGAGCGATTCCGTGGACTTTGAAATTCATGGAGGAAGACCACTGCATGGAACCGTGGCGACCGGTGGGTCAAAAAATGGCGCGCTCGGGCTTTTGTTCGCCTCGCTCGTGAATCGCGGCGTGACGACGCTGCATAACATTCCTCGGATCGAGGAGGTGTTCCGTATTTTGGAAGTTTTTCAGAGCATCGGTATCCAGGCGACGTGGAAGGCGGCGAATACGCTCGAGATTCGTCCACCAAAAACGTTTGATCTCAATGCGCTCGACCGGAAGGCGGGCGGGCGGACGCGATCCGTCATCATGTTGCTGGGTTCCATGATCCATCGGTTCAAGACGTTTGAACTTCCTTCTGCCGGCGGATGTCGGATGGGCATGCGCACGATCGCGGCGCATCGATACGGGCTTGAAGCGCTTGGGGTGAAGATTGTTTCGGGGCAGAACGCCTATACGATTCATGTTGGAAAGCTGAAGCCCGCAGATATCGTGATGTACGAATCGAGCGATACGGCTGCAGAGAATTTGCTTATCGCGGCATCGCGCATTCCGGGAGTTACGACGATTCGATATGCGCCGCCAAACTATCAGGTGCAAGACGTTTGCTTTTTTCTTGAAGCGCTTGGGGTGAAGATCGAGGGAATCGGGACGACGGTGCTGAAGGTTCATGGCGTGCAGGATATCGATCAACCGATTGAATGGTGGAATAGCGAAGACCCGATTGAATCCATGATGTTCGTGAGCGCGGCCGTAACCACGGGTTCCGAGCTAACGGTGAAGCGTTGCCCGATTCGATTTATGGAGCTCGAGCTTCTCAAGCTTGAGCGTATGGGGTTGTGTATGAAGCGAACGAAGCCGTATCTTGCAGAGAACGGACGGACGGAGCTCATCGATCTCACCGTGTATCCCTCAAAACTCCATGCGTTGCACGACAAGATCCACGCGCAGCCGTATCCGGGGATCAATAGCGACAACCTTCCGTTTTTTGTTCCGATCGCAACACAAGCGAAGGGCGCAACGTTAATCCACGACTGGATGTGGGAGAATCGTGCGATTTATTTTACCGAGTTGAATCGTCTCGGTGCGAACGTCAATCTCGCGGATCCACATCGTGTATACGTCCACGGTCCAACGCCGCTGAAAGGCGCGCAAGTCGTATGTCCGCCGGCGCTTCGCCCTGCGATGATTATTTTGATCGCGATGCTTGCCGCAGAGGGAACGTCCATTTTGCGCAATGTGTACTCCATTGCGCGCGGCTATGAGGAGATTGCCGAACGTCTGAATGCGATCGGCGCGGATATCCGCGTGATCAAAGGGATCGCGTAAGTTCGAGGACGCGATGTCGCCCCGCGAGATCGTCATGGATCGTCACGCGGTGCATCGGGAAAACGCTTTGTGCGAACGCGCGGAGCGTTTTTGTTTGCGGCGGATCGTATTCGATGAAGAGGGAATGGAACGGGATATCATATGCGGCGAGTTGGCGAAGGAGTTTTTCGATCAATGCCAATCCGTCGTTGCGTGCAAAGAGCGCAGAAGCCGGTTCAAAGTTCACGACATCTTTTTCGAGACGTTTCTTGTCTGAATGGGGGAGATAGGGGAGATTCGCTGTGATGACGAGGCGAGATGCGCGTTGTCGTTCGATGAGACGGCGGACGGATGCATCAAGAAGATCTGCGTGTTTGAAATGAATGTTTGTGACCTTGAGCCGCGCGGCGTTCCGTTTTGCGACGCGGAGCGCCTGCGTGGAGACGTCCGTTGCGAGAACGGTTCTTGGTCGAATATATGTCGCGATGGCGAGCGCAATGGCGCCGCTGCCGGTTCCGATATCGAGAACGACATCCGTGGAAGAGGGTTCGTGTTTCAAGATGTCTCGCACGCGATCGACAATGAGTTCGGATTCCGGGCGGGGAATAAGCACATGTTGATTGACGATGAATGAAAGACCGTAAAAGTCTTTCGCGCCAAGCAGATAGGCAATAGGTTCGTGGCGCAGTCGTCGAGTGACAAGTTGTTGGAACGTCCGTTCCTGCGGTGACGTGAGACGTTCTGTATCGTGGACGCGAATCCATGTCCGGTCGCGTTGCACGACGTGCGCAAGGAGAAGCTCCGCTTCTAGTATGCCAAGATCGCGATCCGCATCGCACGTGATGCGGCGTGGTTGGAGATCGTGAGACGCGCGGTCAAGGAGTAGCCGGATGGTCGGGCGAAGAGACTTGTCAGACATGCTGATATTGTGTACCATCGTCGCGCGATCGACGAGAGGACGTTTAGCTCAGTTGGTTAGAGCGTTCGATTCACATTCGAAAGGTCGAAGGTTCGAATCCTTCAACGTCCACCACATAAGATCCCCCGCACAACGGGGGATTTTATGTATAACACCGCCGAACAACCCGCCCGTGAGGGTGGGGTTGGAGAGCTTCCGATGTCTTCCGAGCCCTGATCTGGTAGTCTTATCGGAGTATGGAGTTCTCAAAACAGGTGGGGATCAGTGGGAACTTCCCAGGTGTACTTTCAACTGCCTCGTATCGTGACTTCGTCAAGAATTCGGCTAGGGCCATAATTCTTCGCTTGGGCGACGGATACCGAAGATGCTTGTGCATGACATGCCGATTGCACGAACGGTATCTGGTTGTTCTTGCCAGAGACGTTCAAAACTCGTTGCCGGCCCTTGAAGGACAAAACTGATGACTTTTGTATTTTCACGATTTAGGGTTTGAATTGTTTCATATTCAGGATTTTTTGGCATTATTTCATTTTTCTTTATTAACCACGTTTCAAAGGTTGAGCTTGCAAAGAATTCTGGCACCGCTGCTTCCGCCATGACACTCGCGTTAGGAATTTGGAATTGTACAGATGGTCCGACCCCATGTTCTGGGTAGTTCGCGTCAAATTGATAGTGCTGCGTTAATTTAATGAATTCAGAAATATCAATGCCTCGCGTTAAGAACACCTGTCCGACTACGATTGCATGTGGGGATGTCGCTGCGATTGAGTGAACGTTTGCCCTCATTGCCCGTGTTCCGTCTTCTGTTGTTTTTGGACGCTCATGAGGACAGAGGCTCCCTCGATATACATACATCATCGTGGCGATCTCCTTGAGATGTGGTCGAAGCAGGATGAAAATTCCAATCGCACTTCCAAGAATGCTCATCATGCCGAGTGTGGCGAATGCAATGATGCTTTTTCCTTCCATGATATTAAACGTTATGTCTCCTTCCACTTCGCCAAGAATTCCGAACTCGACCAGTTTTTTGGTTTCCCAACCCCAGTTTCGACACGAATGCCTAGTTCTTGGCAGATGTCCCATTCAGGGATGGTTTCGGGGGAACAGCGGTCACCGCCTTTTGTGAACACGTGTGGCTTGAGTCTTCGGAGTGCCTCGCGCACGGTTTGATCGTTTTCAATTTCAAAGGGCACGATGATATCTGCGCCGAGCGCATAGCTCATGATGCCGAGTCGCGTTTCCAGATCCTGAAAGGGTTTTCCTTTTTTTCGCGTCAAAAAGCCGTCTCCGTTGACGATGACGACGACCGTGTCGCCGAATTGTTTTGATTCCAGAATGCAGCTTAAATGACCGGGATGAACCGGGTCGAACCCTCCGGAGGTACACACGATCCGTCCGAGCTCGTGGCGACGTGCATCGATCTCGTCAAACGTGAGAATGGGGGCTGGCTGTAGAGCGTTGTGCGGCATACAAGGTAGTTTTTCAATTCACGGAACGACTGTCAATGCGCGTGGTACAATTTGCCCATGCCAAGCTTGATTTCCTGGTGGTCGCGCGTGATGCCGTTTAAGCGATTACCGCGTATTGATCGATACCACGTATCTGTGGTGACGAATTCCCTCGAATTGGAATTGCCAGAATATCTTCCTGTTGAACTTCGATACGTGATGGCGATACGTCCATCGCGACATGACGCGTTTCGAAAACTTTTGGAAAAGGGGTATGGCATCGGCGTGCGTACGGTTGATGCAACGCCGGAGCGTGTATTGCAAGCCGTTGATCGCATTTCGCAAGAAACACAGCATAACGTGATTCATCCGTGGCTCGAGCGGTTGCTGCGGAATGGAGATCTCCCTGTATTCGCCGAAGAAGAGTTGCGGAATGCGGAGGCAAAAGGAATCAACCTATACGAAGAGGCGCGCATCATCCTTTCTAAGCGGTATGAGTTCAAAAAAGTTCTTCTTGTTCCGCTTGAGAATCAGTCGGTGACGGAATCGGAACGGCAGTTCATGCAGGACGTGAATGAGGATCTGTACCCGCTTGCGATTGACGTCATCATGAATCGGGTGACGTTCGATAATGCGCACACGCGAACGGAAGTTGCGCAGTCTATCATCAAGGCTCTTTTAGTGGTGGGGCCGGTTGCGCATGTCCTTGAGCATGTGCTCTCGGGTATCGGGAAGGTGTTTGCGGCGACGGCGGATGATCTCTTGTCCGAGACGGCGGAATTGTTCGCTCTTCGAGGTTCGGGATTTACGTGGCGGCAATTAGCGAAACGTTCTCGTATTCTCCTTCCGGTATTTATCGTTGCGACGTATGGCGCGTTTCGTGTTGAGCATTACATCGCGCATGGGCAATATGCGGTCGCTGGGGTGCTGTTCGGTCTTTCGGCGGTTGCACTTTCGCTGACGACGGCAATTCAGTCGATCTTGCTGTACCGCTCGTCGTATGTCGCACTGGAGCGAGAAGGGAAGATGCGACGTGAACCGGGGAAGGGATTATTGTGGTACGCGCTTCGACAGGATTTTACGAATCCGGCTCGACTTGGTTTGTTTATTGGCGCTGTTGCCTCGCCTCTCGCCGCGGCATTGCTTTTTTCCTCGGCGCCGGAACTGACGAAAAACGGATGGGTTCTTGCATTGCTCGGATCAACGGAGTCTGTTGTTGCGAGCTGCACGGTGTTGGCAGCGGGGCGGTTGAATCGATGGAGGTTCCGGCGGAGGATCGCGCGGGCGATTCTCGGTCGCGTTCGATCTCCTGGAGCCCTCGACACGGGGCATAACCTGCGATAAACTCGCTACACAACGATTCTATGTCATTTTTTCGACGAAAGACAGAGACGATTTCTGAAGAAACGCCCAAAATGGCATTGGGGTTTCTCTTTGAGCTTATTCAGGTCGCCGCGGTCTCGCTCGCGATCATTATCCCGGTTCGGTACTTTCTTATTCAGCCCTTTTACGTAAAAGGAGCTTCAATGGAGCCGAACTTTTTTGATCACGAGTATTTGATTATCGACGAGCTGTCGTACCGGTTTAAAATACCGGTGCGCGGCGATATCGTCGTGTTTCGATATCCGAATGATCCACGACAGTTTTTTATCAAGCGCGTGATCGGTGTTCCGGGTGAGACGGTTGAGATCGCTGGCGGTCAAGTGAAGATTTTTAATAATGACCATCCGAATGGCATGGTGCTTCCGGAACAGGAATATCTCGAGCAAGATTTTACATCGCCGACGCGTACGGTGACGCTGAAGGCGGATGAATATTTTGTGATGGGGGATAATCGGATCGCGAGTCTCGACTCTCGATACTTTGGACCAATTAAGCAGAGTGCGATCATCGGCCGCGTGTGGCTTCGTGGATGGCCGCTTGATCGGTGGAAGGTTTTTGAAAATCCGACCTACGCGACGCCTGAACAGATTGCTCAATAATATTTGATGCCCTGGTATGACAAAGATGCGAAAGACCGTGCCGAAAAAAGAAGATGCTCCGGTAAAGAAGGCGCCACAGCCGCTCGCACCACCGCGTGGAATGCGAGATATCCTTCCGGCGGATCAGGCGTACTGGAAGATGGTTCGTTCAACGTGCGAATCCGTCGCGGAAGCGTATGGGTTTGATCGGATTGAGACGCCGGTTGTCGAAGAGACGAGCCTTTTTATTCGCGGCGTTGGGAAAGCGACAGATATCGTCGAAAAAGAGATGTACGCGTTTGAGACATCCGGCGGCGAACGATTAGCGCTCCGCCCAGAAGGAACGGCGGCGATCATGCGTGCATACATCCATAATGGCATGTTGAATCTGCCGCAGCCGGTGAAGTTGTGGTACGAGGGGCCGATGTTCCGTCACGATCGTCCGCAGCACGGTCGGTATCGTCAATTTTCGCAATTCGGATGTGAAGTGATCGGCGAAGACGATGCGATCGTTGACGCACAGCTCGCCCTCATGTGTCATATCGTGCTCCGAGATCTTGGCGTTGACGCAGTTATTAGAATCAACTCGATCGGAACGCCGGAGTCGCGTACGAACTACAAGAACGCGCTCGTTTCGTATTTCCGAACAAAGCGCGCGAAACTTTCGGAAGAAGACAAGAAACGATTGCTGAAGAATCCGTTGCGCATTCTTGATTCAAAAGATCCTGCTGTTGCGGAACTGAAAGCAGAGGCTCCGCAGATCGTGGATTGGCTTGATGAAGAGTCGAAGACGCACTTTATGCGCGTGCTCGAGTATCTTGACGAGGCAGGTGTGCCATATCAGCTCGATCCGTATCTTGTTCGCGGCCTCGACTATTACACGAAGACCGTGTTTGAAGTGTACGCAGCAAGCGATGATCAAGAACTTGCGCAGACAGCGCTTGGCGGAGGCGGACGGTATGACGGGTTGTCGGAGTTATTGGGTGGTCGCCAGACGCCTGCGGCGGGATTTGCACTCGGTCTTGATCGCGTCGTGTCTCGCATGAAGGATCTCAACGTTACGGTTCCGTCTTCCTCGATTGACGTCTTCGTGGCGCAATTGGGCGATCAGGGGAAAAAGCGCGCACTGGCGATGTTTGAGGAACTTCGGAAATCGGGTATCCGTGCGGGCGAGGCCTTTGCAAAAGAGGCGATTAAAGCACAAATGGAAATCGCGAACCGCCGAGGCGCAAAGTGGGCGATCATCGTTGGTCAAAAGGAAGTATTGGATGGAACGGCGATTATCCGAGATATGGATGCGGGAACTCAGGAAATTGTTGATGCGCGAAAGATCGTTCACGAGGTGAAGAAGAAGTTGGGACTGAATGGCGTGAGCTAGGTCGCTGTCTTGACCTTTTGGAAATAGTGGGCTATCTTCCATTTTGTCGAACTCCGGCATACCCGGAGACATCATTATCTACGAATTCAGAAAGGAGTGTGGCGATATGGCAGAAGTGAAGCGAAAGAAGGGCGAAACGTTTGACGCGCTGTTCCGACGGTTCCAGCGCCGTATTCAATCAAGCGGAAAAGTTCTTCAGGCCAAGAAAATCCGATTTTTGGAAAAGGAAGAAAACCCGAACAAGCGCCGTGAGAGCGCGCTCCGTCGCGAAGAAATGCGATCGAAGTACGAATACGAACTCAAGACCGGTAAACTCAAGCCGGATGTCAAAAAGAAGGGGCGTTTCTAACATTCATGTCTACCATTGAACGCATCGATGCCGACCTCAAAGAGGCCATGAAGGCAAAGAACGAGATTGTTCTTTCGACGCTTCGCATGGTTCGCTCTTCGCTTAAAAATAAGCAGATCGAAGTCATGCACGAGTTGTCGGAAGACGAGATCGTGGGGGTCATTCGAACCATGGTAAAACAATATCGTGACGCGCTTGCGGATTTTTCTTCGGCAGGACGTCAGGATTTGGTCGAGAAACAGACCCAAGAAATCGTTCTTCTCGAAAAGTATCTTCCTGCGGCGATGCCGGAGGCGGAGCTCGCGGCAATCTGCGAACGCATCATTGCGGAGCAGAACGCGACACTCAAGGATATGGGGAAGATCATGGGATTGATCATGAAAGAGGTAAATGGACGCGCTGACGGGAATACGGTTCGCGCGATTGTCCAGAAACGCCTTCAGTAAACCCAGAAGAACGAGTCGAAAAGAATCCGCAGATGCGGATTCTTTTCATTTCTTGTTTTTCCCGAGCTATCCCCATGGTTGCGTCTTTGATTTTCCGCTATACTCTGTGTCGAGACGTGTCATCCATCATGCGGAGCGATTCTTTTGTTTCAACCCTGGCTTCCCGTGTTACGCGAATGCGCCGATTTTTCTGTACATCGGCGTTGCTTCTGCTCATCGGATCCATCGCGCTTCCAGTTCATGCGCAACTTGCGCAAAGCGGTGCGAATGTTCAATCCGTTGCGCAGTCCGCCGGTATTGCAGGAGGAGCGGATTTGTTCCAGATTCTTGGGAGAATCATCAACATTTTTCTTGGATTCCTCGGCGTTGTCTTTTTGGGGCTGTTGTTATACGCCGGGTACACGTGGATGACGGCTGGCGGGGACGTGTCGAAAGTTGAGACGGCGAAAAAGACCATCCGAAATGCAATTATCGGTCTCGTTCTCATCGCATCGGCGTGGGCGATTACGACATTCATTTTTAACGCGCTTACAGGGGCTGGTATTGGAGGAGGAATTCTTGGAACCGGTTCTGGAGGATTTGGCGGCGGACTCGTCGGATCTTCCGGATCTCTTGGAAGCGGAAGTATCGAGTATCATTTGCCTGAACGGAATGCGACAAATGTTCCTCGGAATACGCCGGTCATCATTACGTTTAAGCAACCAATCCAGCCAGCCTCGTTTATTCAGGGGTGGACTGAGACGGCGAGCGGAACGGTGACAGGGTTGAATGCGGATAACATCAAGATCTATCAGGCGGGCGATGCATCAACAGCGCTGACATCTGCGGAAGCGCGGGTAAGTGTGACGGCAGATCATCGTACATTCGTTATTCGTCCTGTTCAGCCACTGGGGAACACGGTTTCAAATGTAAAATACATTGTTGAGTTGAAAGGTGGGAATTCCGGTATCCTCTTTGAATCTGGATCTCCCGCATTCGGCGGAGCGTTTTCAAGTGGATATGAATGGGGGTTTGAAGTATCAACGTTTTTGGATACCACCCCGCCAAAGATTCTCGCAGCTATTCCGTATCCGGGCGGGTCGTATCCGCGCAATGTTGTGATTCAGGTGACGTTTAGCGAAGCGGTTGATCCAACGGGTGCGAGCGGTATCTTCCGCAACGGGAGCGGGTTCCAGAATATCCAAGTACGACCTGATGGAGGTTCGGGAACGCCGATTGAGGGAGAATTCCGAATTAGTAATCGATACCGGACGGTAGAGTTCACGACACTGAATACCTGTGGCGTAAATTCGTGCGGTAAAGATGTGTATTGTCTCCCGCCGGATGCGACATTGCAGGTTCTTGTGAACGCGGCGACATTATCGACACAGCCGCCGCAGGCGCTTTTCACGAACCAAGGGTTTGATGGCATTACGGATGTTGTGGGAAATTCTCTCGATGGAGATGGGAATGGAACGGCGGATGGTCCGCCGCAGGATAATTACGTGTGGAGTTTTGGTACGACGAACCAGGTGAAATTGGCTCCGCCGCGCATTACCGAGACTGTTCCGGAATCCGTTCCGGGTGTTGGTCAATCCAACCGTCCGCTTGATGAAGCGGTGACGGCGACATTTGATGATTTGTTGCAGGCCTCGACGCTCACGAGCGACGCGGCATATATCCAGCCGCTTGGTCCTGGTGAAACGGATCCGGATACGTTCTGGTGGTCTGTCGGGATGGAACTCTTGAATGGCAACGGAGTTGTTATCCAGCCGGGGGAACAAGCCGCGGCGTCTCGTCTCGTCATTTCACATCGGCCGTATCTCCCGTCGGGCATCGATCCAGACAGTTTGAATTATTACAATCCATTCCTTTTGTCGGATCTCCAGGACGTGTATCAGAACTGTTTTAATCCCGCGTCATCCGTGAATACGATTAATCCTGCTCAATCTTGTGTCGGTATCCCGAACTGTTGCAATGGATCGCCGTCATCTCAAGCTTGTTCGTTTACGCCTTAACACATGCGCCGCTTTCTCGCTTCGCTTCTTGTAGGCCTCACGCTTGTTGCGGGAGGTTTTTCCCTGTTTTCCCCGTCCGTCCACGCACAGGTTGATACGGGGTTGGGTGCGGTAGGGCAGACGGTGAAATTAAGCTCCGCAGATCCGCGCGTGATTGCGACGAACATTATCAATATCGCGCTCGGTCTTGTCGGTATTATTCTCGTGTCTTTGCTCGTGTACGCGGGGTTTGTGTGGATGACGGCCGGGGGAGACGAAGAAAAGGTTTCTCGAGCAAAACGCATCATTACATCCGCGATCATCGGGTTGATCATCGTTCTGTCTTCATGGGCGATTGCGAGATTTGTAATCGAACGGTTACTTCAAGCGACTCAAAACGGAACGGGAGGCGGAACAACACAAGCCGGCGGCGGGGGATTGGGAGGTGGCTTTGGGAGCGGCGGCGCGTCGAACGTTTTTCAGGTGAAATCGATCACGCCACAGGGGAACGTTTCGCTTCGGAACGTTCAGGTGAAGGTTATTTTTTCCCGACCGATTGATGAAAATACGGCTTCGGCGATTCTTGTCACGAAAAACGGGGGTACAGCTGTCGCGGGTTCGCTTTCCGTTTCAAAGAATATCGTTGTATTTATCCCAAGTGATCCATGTCCGGCGCCAAACGGATCCCTATTCTGCTTTGATGCGGATAGCGACTATACGATTCAGGTTGGTCCGTCTCTCCGTTCGATTCAGGGACAATCCATCGTCTGTGGAGGGTTTGCTCCGGCGTGTTCCGCGACCTTTCATACGGGAAGTCTCATTGATACGCAGAATCCAACGGCGTCGGTTATCGAGCCACTCGACGGACAGGCTGTTCCGGCAGATAGTCTTGTGACGATTCGTGCGACAGCATCGGATGACAGCGGAATTTCGTATATTGAGTTTGCGGACAACGGAACGACGATCGATCAGTCCGCACCGTCGGGGAACGTGTCCCAGACGTCTTTTACGGGAGATGTGCTTTGGGATACGGCCGGAATCCCACTCCAATCCATTCGTCAGTTGACGGCTCGTGCCTTTGATCTTGATGCGCATGATGCGCAAAGTTCGCCGATTAGCGTTATCGTACGCGCGCCGTCGTGTTTTAACGGTGTGAAAGATGGCGATGAGACGGATGTTGATTGTGGAGGTACGCCGAATACGCCGGGATACTGTGGCGCATGTGCGGGCGGTTCGTGTTCGTCGAATGCGCAATGTTCGTCAAGCGCCTGTCAGAATGGAAGCTGCGTCGTTCAACCGACGATGACGAATGTTTCTCCGCAGGATGGTCAGCCGGATACCTTTGTTACGATTCAGGGATTGAATTTTGGCACGAGCGGCGTTGTGCGTTTTCTTGGCGCGCCAGGACCGGCGGATGATGTGATTGCTGTGGCTCCGAGCGCATGCTCTGCGCTTGGTACGGCGTGGTCGCCAACGCAGGTGATTGTTGCGGTTCCTGCCGGAGCGGTGAGCGGACCGATTGAGATCACGAATGGTCAGAGCGGGTTAAAAGATGCGACGAGTGATGCGCGTGGTCCACAACTTCCGGATTTTTTGGTGAATACTACGCCGCATCCGGGATTGTGTGGCGTGAATCCGAATGAAGGAATGGTAGGCGATCAGTTTACGGCAGTAGGGCAGGGGTTTGGGAGTAGTCCGGCGAATATCTTGTTTGGATCGTCTGTCCTGTCTTCGTTTGCGGGTTGGTCCGATGGTCAAATTTTGGCGAATGTTCCGGTTGTTGGAACAGGGAAGCATCTTGTCCGGGTGAAGATTGGGACGGAGACAAGTAATCCCGTGGCATACACCGTGAAGAGCAAGTCGAGTTCTGGCTCACCAACGATCAACGTGATTGATCCAGGGTCGGGTCCGCGTGAGGAATACGTTACGTTGACGGGGTCGAACTTCGGCTTCAGTGTCGGAACGGTGAGATTTAAGAATGCGGTAACAGGGGATGAAGCTCTCGCGGATACGGCGTTTCCTGCTGCGTGTGCAGACGGATACTGGAAGGAGACCAGCGTGATCGTCAAAGTGCCACTGCAATTTTTGGCGGCGGGCGCGGTAACACCAGGTGACTACGCGGTGCGACTTATCCGTTCGGATGGAGCGGTTTCGAATGAGGTGAATTTTTCGGTCACGAGTGGGCAGGCGAAGCCGGGGATTTGTGCGATTTCTCCATCCGCCGGACCAATCGGAACGCCGGTGAGTCTCGTTGGAGAACGATTTACCGGAACGACAGGCGCGATTACATTCCAGTCGAATATTTCGGGTGTGGCGGATTCCTGGACGAACACAGAAGTGAAGACGAAAGTTCCGACAGGTGCGATTACGGGAGCGGTGCGTTTGACGGCGGGAGCGATTTCGTCGAACGCCATGAACTTCCAAGTTCGGAATTGTAACGAGGAAGCGGGGATCTGTGGACAAAATGAACAGTGCTGCGGTAACGGAACGTGTATCGCGAAGTCTCAGGTGTGCGCAGCGGTGACACAGCGAGCGATGTTTGCCTGGAAGACGTCAACGGGATTGATTCCTGTTGCGCCGCGTGTCGTCGAAGAGTGTCGTCCGCAAGATGCGCAGCCTCCTATCCCCTCGCCTGCTCCGTGGGACAAGCGTTCTGGTGGCACGCAAGCGTGTGTGACGGCAACGGTGACAATGCGATTTACGGGAAAGCTTGAACCGACGACCATCACGGCGGCGAATTTCCGACTCAAGAAATGTACGAGCGCATCAACGGAACCATGTTCAACAACGCAGGATGTACCGGTGAAGGCAGGGTTCCCACTTTTGCAGCCCGCGTCGCAGGTGCAGGATGCGATTTTCCTTGAGCCGGCAACGGCATTCGATCCGGATTCAACGTATCTCGTTGAGGTGCTCACGGGTGTTCGTGGGTTTGGTCCGGGCGGTACCAACATGGACGAAATGCGAAGTTGCGGGAGCGGTGTCGGATATTGTTTCCGATTCAAGACGCGTTCATCGACAGCGCCGTGTGCGGTCGGAGCAGTGAGCGTTGCGCCGCATCCGTATGAATTGAACAATGCGGGCGCAGAAGTTTCGTATCTCGCTTCCCCGCTTTCATCGGATGACCAGTGTGTCGTTCTCCAGTGTGATGCGTATGATTGGGAGTGGCAGAACGGAGATGCGGGCATGCCTGACGGGAGAGCAATTTTTGCTCAGCCTCTTCAACCGGGAGTCCTTCCCAACTCTCTTTCGTGTCGGCAGACGGGTGTCGCGGTTAGTGAGACGGGCAATGTTCCGGTTCACATGAATGCGACGGTGAAGCCGGATGGGGTGAAAGGCACCGCTGATCTGTATGTAAAGTTTATTCCGCCACGTGTTGTTGATCATGCGCCGTCGTGTGATTTGGCGTGTATCAATGCGCTCGTATCCGCGACGTTTAACGTTGAGATCGATCCGCAATCGCTTGCCGGAAATATCGAAATTCGTCCGTGTGCGAATGAAAACTGTATCGAGTCCGAACTCGGAAATCCGCTTTCTATTGCTGATCAGGGGCAGCAGCTAGGGATCGTCCCGAATACGAGCGAAACGGCGAAGCGCTTTTTGGCCATTCAGCCGGTTGATGGCAACGGAACGCTGTTACTTGTCCCCGGAACGTATTATCGCGTGTTATTGCGAGGTGGAACGGAGACGGGTATCCGAGGGGTGAATGGTGTTCCGATGACGGGGCTGAACCATCCGGATGGATACGTGTGGACGTTCCGAACGAAAGTTGGTGATCAGGCGTTCTGTACGGCGCAGGCGGTGCATGTGACGCCGGGAGAAAAATATGAAACCCGCGAAGGTGCACGTCAGCTATTTACCGCGGTGCCGTTTGGCCGACCGGATGAATGTAGTGCGCAGGGGCAGATGTTGGTGTTAACGGAAGACGCGTCGTGGTCGACGTCAGATGCGAACGTCGCAGATTTCGTCGCAGGAGGAATGATTGATACGGGCGGTCAGCTCCCCGCACAGTGCAGCGCGATGTGTCTTGCGATGGGGTCGCAGGGCGTTGCAGGAAAGGTTGCATCGTGTGGAAATGGCGTCATCGAAACGACGGATGCGGCGTATTGCCAGACGTACAACGCGACATACGGCGGAACGACGTGCACGGTGCTTCCTGCTGGCGCGAGAAATGCAGAGCAATGTGATCCGGGCGTGCCGAGCAATGTGGGGCTTTGCGATGCGGCGACATGTCTCTGGAAGCCGTCGGCGCAGGTGGGCCAGGGTCAGGGCGCGTGTGGTAATGGAACGATTGAGCTTGGCGAGATGTGCGACTTCGGAAGTTTCTGCAGTGGATCAACGGCAATGTCGGATATGACGTCTTGCACGAGCGCGGCAGATCGTGCGACGTGCGTTTCGGGTGGCGGAACGTGTGCACCGCGTGCATACCGAGGGTGTACAGCGTTCTGTAAACATGCGGGTTCGTCTGCCGGAAATTCGACGTGTGGAAATGCGGATATCGCGGATGGTGAAGACTGTGATGACGGGAATACGAGCAGTGCGGATGGGTGTTCGAGTGCGTGTCTGCATACCGGTTCAAAGGCAGGTGTCGTGTCGGTATGTGGTAACGCCGTTCTTGAGCCAGGAGAAACGTGTGAAAAGAACGCCGCATCAGATCCGACGTTCCCGGTTGGTTGTGACGCACAACGATGTTTGCACACGGGAACGAGCTTGTGTGATAACGATCCGAATACGCCGAACATCAACTGCTGTTCCAACGGAACGATCGACGCAGGTGAAGATTGTGATGATGGGAACGCGGATGCGGGCGACGGATGTGGACTGACATGTGCGCTCGAAGGGTCTTCCGCGTCGTATGCGGATCCAAGTTTCTGCAGTGATGGCATTCTCGAAGCCGGTGAACAGTGTGAAGTTGGTCTCCCGTCGAATCACGCGTCACTTCTTTCGGGTTCGAAGAACGCGGCGCCATCGTATCCTCCAGCCATCGGGACCGCGTCTGGTGACGGTTTGGTTGATTCTGCCCAGCTTGCGTATATCGTCGGAAACGGAACGCCGGATCAGAAGGGATTAATGTCATCGACGTTACAGGCGACGGTTCTCGGCAAGACGGGTGATGCAACGTATGGTTTGCGATGTGGATTAACCTCGGAAGCATCTTGCGACGCGGGATACGGTTTAACGGATCAAGGGTGTTGCAGTGCGCGTCCAGAAATCACACAGAGTTATCCGGCTTCCGGTTCCACAAATGTGTGTAGAAACGTTCAAATTTCCGTGACGTTTAACGCACCGATGAATCAGGCGTCTGTGGCGCAGAACGTTCAGATCGCTGCACAGGAAACGGGACAAGCATGTCCGCAAGGAACGATGCAGGTGACGGATGATTTTCAGCCGGTGAAAAAAGGCGTTGTTGCATGGTTGAGCCGACTCTGGAAGCGAACGGTCGCGTTTGTGACGGGGAATCCTACGTACGCGGCGATCTGGTGCACGGGTTCGGTTGCCGGTCGTCTCGTACCGGTTCCGGGCACGCCGACAACGTTTACGTTTGATCTCAATACGGCGCTCGCACAAAAGACGACATATCGTGTGAAATTCTTGGGCGATGATTCAACAACGCCGAATCCATTGTCGGATAATCAAACGGTGGCGAACAAGAAAGGGATTAAGACGGCAAAAGGTGTAGTTGCTCCGTATGATGGTTCGAGCGAAGCGGGTCCGCTTACGTGGACATTTACAACAGGAGGAGATATTTGTTCCGTGAACGTCGTTCAGATTACGGATACGGACGAAACGCATCCGCTCTTGTTCGTGAAGCAGAATGAGACACATGGATTTGTCGCGACAGCGCAGTCGCTGCAGAACGGTGTGCTTGTTCCGGTGTCTTCTGTTGCGGAATACGATTGGGCGTGGGATCCGTGGACGTCATCTGACGAATCGGTTCTTCGTCTCGCATCGCCGAATGACGGCGCATCGACCGTGAGTGGTGTTGCGCAGAATAAAAATGGCAACACATTTATCGTTGCGTGGCTCCATATCACCGCAGACAGCATCAGCCCGGTAAGCACGGTGGGAACGACGCTCCAGGGGACGGCGCCGGTGACAGTTCAGCTGTGCGAAAATCCATGGCCAAGTTTGAGCGGTCCGGGTCCCATTGCACCGTTCCGAGATAAGCAGCCAACGGGAAGCGGCGACGATTCGAGTCTTGTTGGAACGATCTTTGAGAACGGGCCGTATTTCAACTTCTCAACGACGTATTGCCGGGATGCGGGTGCCACGGGGACGGACGACGATGTGCCAAATTTGCAAATTAATGCTGTACCACCAACATCGATTGATTCGGCGGAAGGGATTTTGCGGCAGTATCTCTTTACGTACGGATCAGACCATCCGGAATTGCAAAAAGACGGTATCGGTATTCGTGTTGCGGCGAACCCATTGCACTTGTCGCCGGAAGATTGGTATGCCTGGCGCGGATTTGGAGGAAGCCCGAAGCCGATTATGGTAGATGGATATCGCGCGTTGAAGGATGGGACGACGACCTATGTTGCTGCGGCGAATACGCAGAATGTGGGGCAGTCGATATACTCCAACATCTATATCATCTCTCACAATCCGGACGCGGCACCGGTGACCGTGCAGATTTATGAGCAGATGGTTTCGTCACTCGCGTTCAATATCAACCTGACGACGGAAGTTTCCAATATCTGCGTTGAAGGAAATGATCCGACGGGTTATGGAACGGGACCGCTCCGTGTTGATGGGGCAACGCATGCGTGTTCGAGCGATGCGGATTGTTTGAAGTACTCGAATGACACGCACTGTGCGAGCTTCAAGCTCAAACTTTCGCGTGACACCGTGCGCTTATCGGATTATCAGAAGATGTCTCGCGACATTGAAGGATACCGTGCGAAGAACGGGACGTATCCGAAACTTGATTCTGGAACGTATCTTCAGGGATTTAGCACAACACGGTGGAATTCGTGGAGCGAAGAACTCTCAAAGGCAATCGGTACGGCGCTTCCAAAAGATCCGGTGAATACGTTCTTGACGTGCGGCCGCTGTTCACAGTCGCAGGCTGTCTGTACGTCGGATGCAGAATGTCCATCGGGTCAGACATGTCAGGCACAGTCGTCGAATGGCGCGACATACGATCCGTCAACGTGTTGGGATGTTTCGAAACGACAGTATCTGTGTCCAAAGATCGGCGTGTCTCCGTCGCGCGTGTATCAGTATCGCGCCTTGAACGGTGGAACGCGGTATGAGCTCGCGAGTGAGTTTGAAATTCCGAAGCCGATCGTGTCTGGTGCGAAATGGTGGTCGCCTGAACTCGCAACGGAGGTGAAGCGCTGTCAGAATACCGAAGCGTATGGATTCCTCTGTACAATGGATGCGGATTGTCGCAGCTGTCCGAACCCGCAGGACCCGGTATCGTGTCCGATTGCGCAGTTCCCGATTCCGAATGGCGCTTGTCGACCAGCAAACGGACGCTTTGTGTACAGTGAGAGTTGTCCGGGTGTTCCGTATGGACAGGGCGGAACGTGTGGAGATGGAGCGATTGGATCCGTGTGTGTCGGCGGAGCGCATGATGGGAACGGCTGTTCATCGGCCGCGGATTGTCCAGGTGGATCGTGCAGTGGCACGGAAGTGTGCGAAATTGGTCAGACACGTATCGCGGATTGTAAGACGGATCCGAACCTTTCCCAGCCGGATGGATTGAAAGTTCAAACGTGTAATGAGTGTAAGGAGTTCGTTGATGACGTGAATATTACGAAATGTGATGCTGGAGTCCGTTGCGGGAATGGTCGTGTTGATCGTCGTTGTGTCGGCGGTACGCGAAACGGTCTCGCATGTCTCGCGGCCACGGATTGTCCGGCGAGCCCAGGAGGCGTGCCGGGGGTGTGCGGACCAACGACAGAAGTGTGCGATGATGGCGCGCAGAACGGCACGTACGGACATTGCAATTTGACCTGCACGGGATATGCGTCGTATTGCGGAGACGGATTGCTCTCGCCGGGCGAGACGTGTGATAACGGCGCACAGAACGGTGCGTATTGTTCAGGTTCGTGCGCAACCTCTTGTGGCGTGGATTGCAAGAGCAAGGCTCCGTATTGCGGAGACGGTATCGTGGATGCACCACAAGAACAGTGCGATGGACAAACGATGACAACGCAACTCGGGATTTGTACCGCGGGAACGGCAATCGACCAGCCATGTGCGAACGATGCGGCATGTGGAACGGGCGGTGTGTGTGCGACGGTGGGTGCTCTCGCGTCTTGTCAGGGTGTCACACAGCGGAAGTGCGCGACAACACTCAAGTTATGCTTGAACGCGAACGTCACGTATGCGGGAGCGGCCTTTACGCCCGGTGGTCACACGATTTGCCAAGAGGATACGGATTGCAGCGGAGGAACGGTATGTCGGTCGGTTCAGGACGCGGTTGTGGATTGTACGGATAACGCGCAGTGTTCTGTCGCCGGTATTTCGGGAACCTGTGAGTCATATCCAACGGCGCACATTCGCGCGTGCAGCTCCTCCGGCGCTGATGCGTGTACGTATCCGGTGAATCAAGGAACGAACTCATCCTGGTCTTCCTGCAAGGCGTTGAACTTCTGTGGCGACGGTATTATCAACGCGCCAGCGGAACAGTGTGATGACGGTTCAAAGAATGGCGATACGAAGGCATGTACATCCACGTGTAAGAAGAATGTCTGTGGCGATGGAAAACCGTATTTGAACGTTGAGGAATGTGACAATGGCACGCAAAATGGGAGCATCACCTGTAATGCAGATTATGGCTCAAACTGTGCCTCGTGCAGTACGCAGTGCAAGTTCCTCATTACGTCAGGTGGATATTGTGGTGATCAGGTGCGTAATGGCGGCGAGCAGTGCGATGGAATGACGGATGTCACGAATATCGCCGATCAGTATGCGACGTGTCCGGGCCCGGGTCGACCGTCGCAGGTGTGTCCGTTTATCAACGCGGACTGTATTCAGAGCCCTTGTCGAAAGACGAAAGAGACCGGCGTGACGTGTGCGTCGCTTGGATATGATTTTGCGACGAACGGCGTTCGCCCGAAATTGAAGCTCTTGTTGGATCCAGCAACAACGAATTTGGATGATACGTTCGTGAATCCGGTTTGTCCGGGGCTTACGGGAATGAAGTATTACGAGTGGCTCATGTACAAGGAGTGTCTTGGCGCAACGTGTTTTAACCCGTCGACGCAATCCTATGAGCAATTGTCTCGCGCCGTGACGGATGGGAAGCAGTCGCTCAAGCCGGGGACGCTGAAGTATCAGCTCGCGGCGATTGATAGCTCCACGCCGGGATCGCAGCCGCAAAACGGAATCCTGTCGTTCGCAAACCCGCTTCCGAGCACAAATCAGTTCTGGGCGTGCGTGAAGCAAAAGGGTCCGGCGCTTGGTGTTGGGATCGAAACCGACGGACAACCGGAGCTCGTGCAGTGTGGAACGTCGTGTGGGTTTACCGGTTGTGGTATGTGTAGCGACGAAGTGGGAACAGGTGTTATTTCTGCGACGATTGTTGACGCGGTGTACAACCAGGTTGTGCCAACCGCGAAGGTGTCTCTCTACTACAAGGGCACGCTTGTGACACAAACATCTACGGATGAAAACGGATTGTTTACGCTCACGGGATTGAACGAGCGAACAGAGTGTGGACAGTACAAGCTCGTGATCGACAAGTACACGGACAATCCGTGTACGGGAAATGCAGGGAATCGACCGAACTGCGGACTCCCGTCTGCTCCGGATTGGACGTATTCCTATAACGTTGATGAAGATGCGCGCGGTGGGTACTGGCCGCTCACAACAGCGACGTTCTCGGTTGAGAATTTCTTGGAGCGTATTGGAAGCCAAGGAAGCTCGCGCATCTATCTCTTCCCGCGACCAGGCGTTGGAGAGGCGTATGTCACGGTGCTTTGGAATCGCGATTGGTCATCAAATGATTCTATTTGGGGTGGATATAACAACCACGTCGTCGTGCCAAGCTCATACGCGTACACGGCTCCAAACAGCACGCAGAAGAACAGCCCGAACTATCCGCAAGATTTTTCACCGACGACCTGTGATTACACGAATCGACCGGCAGCAAATAACCAGTGCGTGCGTGACGTGACGTGGACGCTTCCCGGATTTGCGGATCTCACAAAACTTCCAAATGCGAATCTAATTTGTTTGCATGCGGCAGGGGACAAGGTTGGTGGATTCAATGATCCGTATTGGAATGGATGTCCGGTTGAGGGACGAAACAAGTGTATCCAGGCGCATGGCGGACAGAACCCGAATGGCATGTGTACGAAGGGTATTCAAACCGGTGGAATTTGTCAGGGAGGAACAAATAACGGGAATGCGTGTGCGCAACCGGGGAATAATAGCGATTGTCCCGGCGGTGGATCCTGCACAGTACCGTGCGATCGCGAATGGTGGGATACGTGTAAGTTCTACAAGGAGGGTCCGCTCACGACGTACTTCCGATACTCGGCATACACGGGGAATTCGCCGGTCCAGCTGTACTGGGGATATTGGCAGAAGTCCATCCATTCTGTTCTGAACGGAAATTCCGGGAATCTCTCGTCGCATCTGACAACGAATGGATATCGCGCGGTGATTTCGACGGATGCTCAGCTCGTGGATGTGAATGCGGCGAACGCGAGTTCCTGCTCGAATGCGAAGGATTGCAAGTTCTGGAGTATCGGTGAAGTGAATCCGACGACGGGAGGAATTGTTGTGAAGAATGCGCTCGCAAGCGGTCGTCCAGACGGCATTGCGACGTATGAGTACTCCTTCCAGGGAACGAATATGGGCTCGTATTGCATCGCGAATGGGACATGGTATCGATCGTGCTCAACGAACGCGGATTGTTCTGCCATCCCAGGTGCAAGCTGCGTGCCATATGACTCCGCCGAATATCCGGCATGGTCGCAGGCTAACTACTAATGCGTTATGGAACGACGAACTCTTGCCTATTGGATCATCTTTCTCGGACTGATTGCGGCGATCGCCGTCGTCGGTGTTCTCGCGCTGCGAAAACGTGCTACGCCTCCGGTGTATGTTCCAGTGGGTGGATCGACGGTGCAACGAACGCAGAAGCCGCCTGAATCCAAACCGCTTGATGCGTATATTCCGGCTCAGCCGTATTCTTCAAACGACACGCCCGTGATCACGATTCCGTCTGAAGAAATCGGCGGCGCGCCGAGAGAACCGTAACCTGATACAATGATTCTCATGTATGTTTGATTCCGCCCCATCCAATCTCCCCGTTGAGCCCAACGCCGCGCCTACGCCTGCGACGGGTGCCGCAACGCCCGCTCCTGACGCGTCGTCGACGCTTGTTCCGGTTGTTCCGCCTTCTTCCCGTCCGGCGCAACCACTCTCGCAGCCTGCCCCGTCTGTGCCATCGCAGCCGGTGTCGACCGCGCCGATGAAAAAAGAGCCCGAAGATATTTTTTCTGGTTTGGATACAGCGACGGATGTCTCTGCTGACGCGGGAGAACTTGATCTCGGTGAAGCTCCGCCAGCCACATCGAAGGTCAAAGTGATTCTGTTGAGCCTGCTTGTATTGTGTGTTGTGGGTGGCGCGGGATTTGGCGTGTGGTATTTCTTCATCCGAGAACCGGCGGCTCCATCGGCGGGTATTGTTCAGAAGACATCGTCCAACCCACCGGTTGTGACCTCCGATGCAGAGCCTGTTGTTGAAGCCCCTCCCGCACTTCCCGAAGAACCCTCTGCGGCGCCGGCATTTTCACCTCCGCCATCAATCGCAACGACGACCGAGCCTGCGCCATCACCGCTTGCGACAACGACGTTTGTACCAGCAGAGGCTCCTGATCGTGATGGAGATGGATTGAGCGATGCGGAAGAAGTGGCGATTGGAACGGAGCCGACGATGCCGGATACGGACGGCGACGGATTTTCTGATGGCGCGGAGCTGCAGAACGGGTACGATCCAACGGCGGCGAAGCTTTCTATCGCGGGATCTTCTCGATTCCGACTCGCGCCGATCGGTTCACTCTTGAACGCCTACATTCCGGCGAACTGGACAGTAGGTGCGGATACGGCTGCGCCGGGCGATTATGCGATTCAAACGGGAACGCCGACGACGTTTGGCGTACATGTCTCCGAGCTGACGGCAACAACGGATTTCTTCGATTGGCTTTCTCTGAATGAGCCGACGACGGATCCGGCGACGCTTCGTGCCTTTACGACAAAATCCGGATACGCGGCATACATGTCGTTTGATCGACTTCACAGCTACGTTCAAATTCCAGGTGCGATTGTGTCGATTACGTATCGACCGGCAACGGCGACGCAATATGAGTATCGCGCCCTATACGATTACGTTGTTCAATACCTCCATGCGCTTTGATGTATGACTGCCACTCCATCCGGCTCGTCTCCTGTTGCTCCGGTGTCTCCGGACGAGCTTGAGATTCATACGATTCCAGAATCGTATTACGGCGCGGCATTGAAGGCGCATGTGGTTGAAGAGAAAAAGCCGATGCCTGAACAGGCGCCGTCGGCATCCGGACATCGATGGCTTGTCGTCGGACTTGTCATCATTCTCGTGCTGGGTATTGGAGGTGGTTTTGTCTATTTTAATCGCTCGTTGTTGTTTCCGAAGCCAGCCGTGACGCCACCGGTCACAACGCCGACGGCGCAGACGCCCCCGCCGGTTCCCGTTTCTCCATCGGGGATTTCGGTAACGTCGACGAACCCGCAAAGCGTCTTGCTGAGCTGGACGGATGCATCGGCCAATGAATCGGGGTTTCGTATTGAACGAAACGATGGCAGCGGAACGTTTATCGCGCTCTCAAATCTTCCGCCAAACAGCACGTCGTTCTTGGACGCGTCTGTTCAGCCGAAGACGACGTACGTGTATCGCGTTCGTGCGGTGAACGTGTCAGGTGAATCCGATCCAAGTGCGCCCGCGTCCGTCACGACGCCAGATCTTCCACCGCCGCCTCCAGAGGCTCCGAAGCTTCCGCCAGCCGGTTTAGATACAGATTCAGATGGACTGACAGATCTCGAAGAATCGCTCTACGGGTCAAACGTCCGAAATCCAGATACGGATCTCGACGGATTTCTTGATGGAAACGAGGTGTTTCATTTGTATAACCCTTCCGGAAAAGCGCCAGGAAAATTGTTAGAACTCGCACTCATCCGTACGGTCGAAGCTCCCATCGGTTGGACGATGGGGATCCCAGCATCGTGGACGTTAAAGTTTGATTCTCAAAATGGATCGTATGCCACGATTGACTCAAAGCATGGCGAGTCGTTTGTCGTGTCAGTAGAGGAAAATCCAGATCGATCGCCTGTTCTTGAATGGTATATCGCGTCTCATCCGGGTGTAGATGCGGGAAATGTACTTCAGTATCGGTCAAAGGGTGGATACACGGGGATCATTGGCGCGGATCTGCTTTCAACGTACATCCCATGGGGAGATAAGATCTTCGTGCTCACGTATCAACTGAATGGGCAGCCGTTTATCAACTATCGGACAACGTATTCCATGATGTTGAATTCTCTCATGTTGTCTGGATTGCCGCTCACGCCGGTTCCGACGCCCGGTGAGCGGCTTCCGTTTGAGCCATCCGCGACAACGAGTGGCATCGTGACGCAGCCTGTTCCGGTTGAAGAGGCTGTTTCGTCAACATCTTCGACCAAGCCATGATTCACGTAACTGTTTCCGGCCGAGTGCCGCAGTCGTTTCCGGTCCCGCTCGCATCCAAGGCTGTTGAGGCGACCTTTCGAAAGGCGAAACGTAGCCCGCGCGGTGCGGTTGGCATTCGTTTTGTCAGTGAGTCGGAGATACAGTCGTTGAATGACCGGTATCGAAAGAAGCGAAAGCCAACGGACGTCCTGTCGTTTTCCGCGCAAGAGTCTGCGTTTCCTGTTGTATCGTCGTCAGACGTTGAGTGGGGAGATATCTTTATTTGTTCATCATATGCGCGTCGAGAAGCTGCTCGACGAGGTATTTCGTTTCAGGAAGAGCTGGTTCGGTTGATCTCGCATGGAATGCTGCATCTCTTCGGGTACGATCACGCAACTGAAGCAGATGAACATCGGATGTTTGGGCTTCAGGAAGACGTTGTTCAGCGCGTCGCGTCGCATCTATGAGTGGCTTTTTTCGACCGTTTATTCGGAGCCTTCGGCATGCGGTGCGCGGTATTCTTCTGGCATATCGGACGGAGCGGTCTTTTCGTGTTCAGTCATTCGTTGCCGCGTGCGTTATCCTCCTCATGGTTCTCCTTCCGTTGGCTGCGTGGGAGCGGGTCGTCCTTGTTCTGGCGATGGGGTCGGTTCTCGTGTTAGAATTACTCAACAGTTCAGTTGAGCGCTTGGCTGATCTGCTGAAGCCAAGGTTGCATGAGTATGTCGCGGATATGAAAGACCTTTTGGCTGGGGCAGTATTGATCGCATCAGCTTGTTCTGCTCTTTTAGGCCTCTTGATTCTTTGGCCCCACGTCGCCACCATGTTTGCCCGTCTATGAAGGAACGCATCCTGGTCGGAATTGATCTGGGAAGTTCGCATATCCGCATCGCTGTGGGGCAGATTGCGGTAGTCCAAGATCGACTATCGCTCGCGATCATCGGTGCGACAGAATCTCCGGCTCAGGGAATTTCCAAGGGATGTGTGACATCGCTTGAAGATGCCGTGAGCTCGATTTCGGCTGCGCTTGAACAGGCGGAACGTCAGATCGGCGTTCCTCTCCAAGAAGCGTATGTCGGTATCGGAGGAACGCATATCGTTGCGCAGGAGGCGAAAGGCGTGATCGGTGTGTCCCGTCCGGATGGGGATATTCGTTCTGAAGACGTGTCGCGCGTTTTGGAGTCGGCGCGTGCGCTCGTGAATCCGGCGAATCAGGAAATCATGCACGTGTTGCCACGCGGATTTTCTGTTGACGGCCAGCGCGGCATAAAGGATCCGATCGGCATGCAGGGTATCCGGCTTGAGGTTGAGGCGCACATCATTCAAGGTATTTCGAGTCAGATTCGTAATGTCACGAAGGCGGTATTTCGGACGGGGATCGATATTGCCGAACTTGTGTACGTTCCGCTTGCGGCGGCGATGGCTGTGACTCAGCCGCGGCAACGTGAACTCGGTGTTTGCGTGTTAACTGTTGGCGCTGCCACGACGGGTATGGCGGTCTATGAAGAAGGGGAGTTGCTGCATGCCGTCACGCTCCCGATTGGTGCGGATCACATTACGTCGGATGTGGCGATCGGACTCAAGGTTTCGCTTGAGACGGCAGAGAACGTCAAGCGCGCGCATGGGTCTGCGACGCCTGAAACGGTGAATAAGCGCGAAGATATTGATCTGCGCGCCTTTGGCGCGGATCAGACGGAGATCGTCTCTTTGCACTACGTGAGTGAAATCATTGAAGCGCGTGTCGAGGAGTTGTACGAAAAAGTAGAGGCGGAATTGCGAAAGATCGATCGATCCGGGTTGCTACCGGCTGGCGTGATGTTGACGGGCGGCGGTTCGAAACTTCCAGGGATGGTTGATGTCGCGAAGCGGGTGTTGCACCTGCCGTGTGCAATTGGATTCCCAACCGTTCAAACATCTATGCCGGAACTCGCGCTTGATCCGCGGTTCAGCTCCGCCGTCGGACTTGTTCTGTGGGGGTTTGAAGCAGAGCGCGGGTCTGAAGCGTCGGGCGGACATGCATCATGGAATCCGCTTGCCGGAAAGGGCGAAGGATTCTTTGGAAAGATTTTGAAGCCAATTAAAAAAGTCGGGAAGAGCTTCATGCCGTAAAAAAAATACGCGAGTTAACGCGTATGAGTTTGTGTTCATCTTTCTGAGAAAACACCTTGGTCGCGGAGCCAGTCCTGAATTTTTTGAGCGTTTCTATTTGTGTGCCATGCTCGATAATATCCTGGGCCTCCTTCTGTTCTTGTTTTCACACAAGGGAATATTCCGTGACGCAACATGAATTCCATCATGCGGACGACGAGTGCGTCTGGATCTTCACGCAAAGGCATTTCGAGTATTGGTGAAATATCCGGTTGATTTTCCGCGCATTTTTCTGACAGAAGCGTGACCTCGACGATATTCTCTCCGAAACGAATGAGATAGAGCGAAAACTGAGTGCGAGATGTCGAGTTCATCGTCCCTCCGTTATGGAGCTGACAATAAAGAAAAATTTCCATATTGTCAAGATATATTGACAATTTTGATTTGTTGATGTAATAGACAGTCTAGAACGTTCACAACGGTACTGGCCGAGGAGATAAATATGGAAGTATTCCCCTGCAAAACAGTGTATTCTCGTTCGTGTATTCCCAGTTTCCCCGAGTATAGTCGTATGGATTTGTGTTGGACGAAGAAGCGGCTTTCAGACAAAGGATTCACGTACGCTCCACCCGATATCGGAACATTTCGTTTCAGGCCACGAGCTTCATTGCAGGATCTATTTTTCCATCGGGACTATCAGGTTTTTGAGTATTTTCATCCTAAGCGCATCATTTCAACGCAAGAAGTGTTGCGTGAAATGGATAGGGAAGGAGTACGGCCCGCAGACGATGAAGAGCTGCTCCGCTTTGCGAAGAAGTATCCGAAAGAGCAATCAAAGTATCCCATCGTCGCCTTAGGTTCTGTTGGGTATTCCGAGTCTCAAAGCGATACACGCGTGCTCGTGCTTCCGCGTTCAGAGGAGCCCGTGATAGGCGTCGAGGTTGATGTTGCGGGCTGGGAATCGGATGTTCGTTTTCTGGTTGTGCGCGAGCGATTCTTTGCTCGCGTTACGCACGTAGGTTCTTCGCTTGATAGCCTGAGAGGTCGATTTTGTGGCGACGTAGAGGGTAGCCCGTGGGAACTTCGGCCGAGTCCTAGATACAAAAAGTTGGGACGAGATGTCGTTTTTCAGCTTACGGGATCGAGGAAGTATTGCAGAAGCACTGAGGATATTATATGTGCAATGGACGAAAAGAAATTGCGTGCAGCTAGGTATGAAGAGCTTCTTGCATTTTCCGCTAAATACCCGAATGAACAGTTGAAATATCCGATTATCGCGCTCGGACATCACGACGTGGATATGTATCTGGCTCTCGTGCACGTTAAGCGCGATGAGAGAAGAGTGTTGCATCTTGACGCACGAGAGTTGTATGAGCGGCCTGTAGGTGTAAACGCATGGACTGCATCTCCAAGAGATCCCATGGATGGATACTATGAAAAAAATGGGTTCATGAGTGGGATCAGAGATGCATGTTTCTCTGTCTTCCAGAAAAATAAAACCCATTCTTCACTTATGATCTCTTTCTCGATTCGACGAAAAGTATCGTATCGCTGATCGAGGTCTTTTTTTGTTCGCTTGACGTCCGGTGTGCTGGTTTGTATCGTTAGCTCACAAGATCACTTTTATGGCTCAATGAAGCCATGAATGATCACATCACGTATTCATTGCTATGGCTGAAATCAAACCCGACATCGAAACATTTGCAAAGATCAAAGTTGTTGGCGTGGGTGGATCTGGAGGATCAGCGGTGAACCGCATGGTTGCATCGAAGATTCGCGGTGTTGAGTTTATCGCCATGAATACGGATGTTCAGGCGCTTCATCATTCTCTCGCATCGGTAAAGCTTCACATTGGAAAAGCGGCGACGCGCGGTCTTGGCGCCGGCATGGATCCGGATGTCGGCGCACGTGCGGCAGAAGAAAGCGCAAATGAAATCCGTGAAGCATTGAAGGGCGCAGACATGGTGTTCGTCACCTGCGGACTTGGCGGGGGAACGGGGACGGGCGCAGGTCCGGTGGTCGCGGCGATCGCGCAAGAGATGGGTGCGCTCACGGTTGCGGTTGTTACGCGTCCGTTTTTGTTTGAAGGCGCACAGCGACGTGTGATCGCAGAACAGGGATACGAAAAATTGACGGAGTCAGTTGATACGATGATCACGATCCCGAATGATCGCATCTTACAGATCATTGATCGGAAGACGTCGTTGCTCGACGCGTTTGAAATCGTCGACGATGTTCTTCGTCAGGGCGTACAGGGCATTTCTGAACTCATTACGGTTCCCGGTCTTATCAACGTCGACTTCGCGGACGTGCGGGCTATCATGGCGAATCGCGGGTCCGCATTGATGGGGATCGGTCGAGGTCATGGAGAGAATCGCGCGGCGGATGCGGCAAAGGGCGCGATTGCCTCCCCGTTGCTTGAAGTTTCAATTGATGGCGCAAAGGGGATTCTCTTCACCATTACGGGTGGGTCCAATCTCGGGATGTATGAGGTGTCAGAAGCTGCGAAGGTGATCACGCAGTCCGCAGATCCGCAGGCGAAGGTTATCTTCGGTGCGATTATTGATGAAGCGATGAAGGATGAAGTGAAGGTGACGGTGATCGCAACGGGATTTGATCAGCGCTCAGAGCGACCAAAGGCGAAATCCGTGATTGGTTCCGGTGTGTACGTGCCCCCGTCTCGTCCGGTGGAATCGCTTGAGCGTGTTTCATTCGCATCGCGATCGGTTCCGGCGGCCGAACCTCGTTCGGTTCCTGTGCGACAAGATGCGGCTCCGATGACGGCCCCCGAACCGCCACGCACGGTTGCGGAAGATGTTCCGTCTCGCGCTCCGCATGTCGATATGCAACCTGCGGCTCGTCAGCCGCATGTCCAGACGCCGTCGTACGCACCGATTCAATCAAGTCGTCCGCCCGTTCCACCTCCGGCGCAAGCTCCGGCACCAAAGGATTCTGGAGATGACGATTTGGAAATCCCGGCATTTATCCGAAAGAAGATGATGTAGGAGGGGCATTGAGGGCGTGGTGGGAAGAAAAAAGGGATGACTTTTTTGATCTATGCATTGCCCGGTCTGCTCGCATGAAGATACGAAGGTGATTGATACGCGCCTTGCTTCAGATGGCACGTCCATCCGTCGACGACGCGAGTGTGATAAGTGCGGCTATCGATTTTCAACGAATGAAGACGTAGAGCTGCTGGATGTCCGTGTCATAAAGCGGAATGGAAAAGCAGAAGCGTACGAGCGCGAAAAAATTGAGCGCGGGCTTCGTCGCGCGCTTGAAAAACGTTCACATACCGATGCGGAGTTTCGTGGACTTGTGCATGGCATTGAGCGTGATATCCAACGCACGACAGATGGGGGAGAAATCAAAAGCGCGCAGATCGGTGAGATCGCCATGAACCGTCTGAAGGAGTTTGATCAGGTGGCATATATTCGATTCGCCTCTGTGTATCGATCGTTTGAAGACGTGAAATCCTTTAAGAAAGAGCTTGACGAACTCAAGGAGGTTCCTCCTTCATCGTCATGACGAGCGTACGCCGGCGCGCTATGATGCGCCCGTATGTTGGCATCTCCCTCGAAACGAACAAAGATCGTGTGTACCATTGGGCCGTCTTCGCGTGACGTGTCGACGTTGTTGAGAATGGGGCAAGCGGGGATGGATGTTGCACGGTTGAATTTTTCTCACGGCACCTATGAGGAGCATCGAGCGATGATGAAGCATCTCTCGCTCGTGGGAAAGCGACTCGGATCACCGTTTGCCATTTTGCAGGATCTACAGGGGCCAAAAATTCGTGTTGGAGATCTGCCAAAAGAAGGCGTGCGGCTTGTTGCCGGTGAACGCGCCGTGTTTGCAACAGGTTCGTCGATCGCGTCGGGCGATATCCCCGTGACGCTTGATACGTTGCATCGTGACGTCAAAAAAGGCGGACGATTGCTATTGGATGACGGTGCTCTTGAAGTGACTGTTGAGCGCATTGATGGTCGACGCATTATCACGCAGGTTGTCCAAGGCGGCGTCTTATTGTCTCACAAGGGATTGAATCTTCCGGGCACAAAACTCTCTGTTCCCGCGTTGTCAGATAAGGATCGTGCGGATGCGGTGTTTGGCGTGTCTTTGGGCGTGGATTTTGTTGCGCTGTCTTTCGTGCGATCGCCAAAAGACGTGTCGGATCTCCGTCGCGTATTGGATCGAAAAGGCGCGGCGGGAAAGCGCATCAAGATTATTGTGAAGATCGAGAAGCAGGAAGCAGTAGACCGCTTCGATGACATCGTGGCGCTTGCCGATGCGGTGATGATTGCGCGCGGCGACCTCGGTATTGAAACGGCTGCGACGTCTGTGCCCGTGGTGCAAAAGCAGTTGATCGCCGCATCACGCGCGGCCGGACGTCCGGTGATTGTCGCGACGCAAATGCTTGATTCTATGATTCGGAATCCGCGACCGACGCGTGCAGAAGTTTCGGACGTCGCAAACGCGGTGATTGATCACGCGGATGCGGTGATGCTCTCGGGTGAAACCGCGGCAGGCGCGTTTCCGGTCGAGGCAGTGCGCGTCATGGCTGACACGATTCGCGCGACCGAAGCGTCCCGTTTTGATGATGTGAATGCCGTGGACGTGACCTTGCCGCAAAATACGGACGAAGCGGTTGGAGCCACGGTGCGTATGTTGGTTGAAGCGCTTGGTCGTCCGCCGATCGTCGTTGTAACGGATGACGGACGAGCGGCAACGGATGCGAGCATGTATCGACCGGAAGTTCCGATCTATGCCTGTGTCACGGATGCGCATCTCGCGCGCGTGCTTCGCCTCGTGTGGGGCGTTGAAGCGATCCTTCTCCCGTCCAAACGCGAACCGGAGGCGATCGTGGCGCTTGGCATCGAGCAACTTCGTCGACGCAAACGGCTCACACGCGGGCAGCGATTCGTGCTTGTTATCGGAACGCAAGGAACGCGCCGTTCGGGCGTGGCGCGCGTTGAAGTGCTCACGGCGTGAGCGAGACGTCTGTCTTCGCGATCTTCAGGATGAGATTCCACTGCGTTTCGGTCACGGGTTGAACCGATAATCGCGATTGCGTCGCAAGGGGCATGACGTTGAGCAGGTAGGTGTTTTTGATTTCTTCCAGACTCACCGGTCGCACAAGCGCTTTGACCTGTTCGATGTCAACGACCGACCAGTTGCCTTCGCTTGCCGTCGGATCGTCATACGGTTCACTCGTGATGCGCGCGATGCCCATGATCATTTTTTCGTCTCCACTGTGATAGATGAAGGCGAGATCGCCGGGTTTCATCTCGCGGAGATTATTTCGTGCCTGATAATTCCGCACGCCTTCCCAGCGTGTGCGTTGATCTTCCACGAGGCGTTCCCAGGAATAGACCTCGGGTTCGGTTTTGAGGAGCCAATAGTTCATACGCGTGCGGTTTTGTATGTTGACGCAACGAGGTCGGAGAGATGAATGCCGTCGAGTGTTTCGGTGATACGATCTTGCACCGTCTTCCAGATTTTGCGGTTTGAGCACCCGTGCTCGGAAGGGCAGGAGACGTCTTCCATGAGGCAATCAACGAGCGCGACCGGTCCTTCGAGCGCATCGATGATTTCGGACACGGTGATTGCTTCCGGCGCGCGACTCAAAAGATATCCGCCTTTTGATCCACGTTTTCCTTCGATAAGCCCGGCGGTTTTAAGGCTGGTTGCGATTTCTTCGAGGAAGCCTTGGGAGGTATGTTCGCGTTCCGCGATTTCATCGAGGGATATCGGAACGCCCGACACGTGATTCGTGGCGAGATAGCTCATGAGGAGGAGTCCATTGTGGACCCGCATGGGAATGCGGAACAGCGTTTTCATGCGATAGGAAGAGCGTACGTGGGGACGGGGAGGCGCGTCAAGCGTCCTCTTGCCAAATGCAAAAACGCATGGTACTTTCTCGCGGCATCTCACCGTCCTTGACGGGGGTGCGTTCCGCAAGGAGGACCTGTTCATACAGGCTCCTACTGTCCGTCAGCAGACGGACTTGCCTCGCCACGCGAGGCAAAGCGGAGCTGACGAGCGCGATGACGTGAGGCCTGTGAGGTCGAACGGAATAGAGCTCGTCAATGCGAGCATGGGTGCGTGGTGTAGCCCGGTTAACACGTCTCCCTGTCACGGAGAAGACCGAGGGTTCGAATCCCTTCGCACCCGCCACGTAAAAAGCTCTCGCGAAAGCGGGGGCTTTTGCGTTCGCTTCACGTGGCGCTGCCACGAAAAGAGCTTTTGTATGTTGGATGAGGAGGAGGGGATTCGAACGAGGAAAGGGTGAAAACGGGAGTTTCCACTTGCGGAGGAAAGCGCACGAAAACCCGAAGGTTTTCGTGAGAGCGAAGCGACGTGGCTCCGCCATGCAAAAATGACCCGAGTGGGTCGCTTCTATATTATCCCAAATATAGTTTATACTCGTCGTATATGGCTTTCTATGAAAGAAAAGAGACCGGAGACGAAGTAAGTTTTGTCTATACTTATCGGGCGCTCTATTACTACGCATTATTCTTGGGTCTTGGCTCCCAGTTTTTTTCTTCCATGCTCGGTACCTATGCTCCCTTTGTTGCAATAGCCTGTATCGTCGTCATGGTCGTTGTGCTCGTTGGCTGCGCGCCGGCAAGTTGGGAGATAAAAAAACTTCTTTCGCAGGGAGCTTCAATGCGAAGATCAGGCAATACATTCTCTTTTAGTAACCCACTAACGATAATTGTAAAAAAGGCGTAATTCGATTCCGACCCACATACGTCAAAAACGCTTTCACCGCCAGGTTGTCCTTGTGACGCGTACTAGACCCTATGACAAAAAAGATCGCCGCTATTGGTTTTGATTGGGGAGGAGTTATTTTTGTGACCCCAGGCAGACCTTTTTCAGAAATGGCCGCTGAAACAGCGGGCGTCTCTCTGGAAGAATTCAATCGCGCCTATTTTCTTCATAATCATCTTCACAACAAGGGAACGCATTCGTATGAGGAAATGTCGATTGAGATTCTCAAAGCATTAGGAAAGGAGGATCGGATTGAAGCGTACCGCGCCTTCTTAAACAATTTGCCCTCTCCCCAGGTCGACCGAAGAATGCTTCAACTTGTCCGTCTCCTTAAAGAGAAAGGATTCAAGGTCGGACTTCTGAGTAATAATTCCATCAAGGGAGCGGATGAAGCGAGAAAAATTGATTTAGACAGTCTTTTTGATACGGTCATCTTCTCTGCTGAAATAGGAGTAATGAAACCAGAACCGGAAGCGTTCTTGGAACTAGCTCGTCGCCTGAATGTAAACATCACGGAACTTGCATATATTGATGACGCGGAAAAGAGTTTATCGAGGGCCTCGGAAATTGGTTATGAACCAATCTTATATACCGGATTTGCAGAGCTTCTTGAGCAACTCAAAACGTTAAACGTTATTTCCGATGAGGGTATTACTATTCCTGATAGGGGGTACTAGTCATTTGGAACAAAACCTGACAACCTATCGACCGAAGGAGGTGTACATTGAACTCTGTAAAGGCATTTGCTCGTTTTCTCTCCAGCGCTCCGGATATGCTCCGGAAAGTCCGACGCTGGACGCACTATCCCAGTCTGCCGGAAGCGGAACGGGAAACCGTAGAAACGCACAGCTTGGTCAGCGTCTGGCTCGCCGGAGCTATGCTGGCCATCGAGCGAAAAAGCGGTCGACATCAACTGAACGACGCGAGGATTCTGCTTGCCGCATCCGTGCACGACTTGGGCGAAGGCCACATGGGTGACGTTGCCTATGCGGTGAAGAATCATCCATTGGTATGGGAAGGCCTACGAAAGCTCGAATACGAAATCGTCTTTGATCTCTTGAAGGTTTTGCCCGACACTATCAAGGACGTGTTCCTAGATGCCTATGCCGTGGAAGGAGAGCGGGAATCGCTCGATGGGCGATTCTTCAATGTGATCGAGCGCATGGGATACGTCTTTTATGCGTATTCACAGGTCAAGCTCGGCAGAATGGAGTTCTTGGATGTTCTCGAACGGCATCACGAACCGCTTCTCGCGCTTTCCACTGAATTCGAGAGCGTCCGTGTGCTGTACGAGCCGTTTCAGAAATTCGTCGCGGAGAAGATCGCGGATCGTTCCCGTCGACGTTCTCTGGACGATGAATAGCTACAACATCTCAACACCCACCGACACCGACGCCGCATCCTCTCGAGTCGTCGTCTCGTCAGGGTGTTTTGCGTTCGGAGACTCTCGAATACAAGAATGTCCGGATCGCATCAACAAAACCGTCCTTTTGGACGGTTTAGTGATGTGTATGACGCGTTGTTATCGGATGAGGACGGAAGGGGACAGGGCCGAAATCACAACGGCGTTATGAGTTCGGTACTGCGTTCGGGAGATGTGTAGGTCTCCCGAACAAAGAAAGTAAGAAGGGCTACTGGACGAGCTCGATCTTGCTCGTGACGATCATCCTCTTTTTGTTCCCCGCGCGCGTGCTCGCGAAGATGAGGACGTGCCCGATGGTGGGGCTCTCTGCGGGCACTACCGCGCCGTTTTCGTGAACCTTGCCCCCGCACTCGAGCACCATGCCGATTGCGAGGTGGTTGATAGGCCGCAGTGTTTTCCGATCCTGCGCTCCCACACAGAGGCCGGAGCGTGATACGGTGTAGGCCGTGTTGTGCGTGATAAAGGTCGTGGTGCTCATGCTGGAATCCGTCGCCTTGATCATGTCTGCCTCCGAAAAAGGGTTTGTGTAGCAATGTCTCCGTGATTTTCACCACCGAGCGTTTCTGCGGACCTCGGAGAGAGATCGAGAGAAAAGCTTGGTGGTGCAGCCTTTTTTATGGATAATATGTTCGATTTTTTAACAAATAACTATAGCATTATTTGGTCATTTTGTCAAGTATGCTTGATATTAGGATTA
>CAYMTE010000001.1:102252-120635 GCA_964393325.1 uncultured Gammaproteobacteria bacterium | reverse complement strand
GCCCAAGTCCCCGAGCCATATAAAACATGCCGTCACGAGACGGCGTGTTTTTGTTCTGCGAGAGGATCTTGGGCGAGAATGGGGAGGGTTTAAAAACTACGAAGACGTCGAAACCGATGATCCACTCGCACGCTCAAATGTCTTCACAAGATCCGCAGCAACTTTTTTACGGAGCGCGAGAATCTTCTTTCGCGCAGAGGCGTCATGCGCATCGATCGCCCGTATCGCCGCATGAACGGACGTATGCCATTCGGATCGATCTTGTTCTGGAGCTACGCGCATAATCACAATCATCGAAAAACGCTCTTCGTCTTCAACGGGAAGACGCAGCATCTGCTCCCACGTTCGAATGTCGCGGTCAGAAATGCTTAGCGCGATCGTCTCGTGTGTCATCCCCCATTGTTCGAGTGCTGTTTCAAATTCATGCGATCGAAGCGGAATGCGCTCTTGATAAAACACTTGACCAGCCGGATGACGCGCGACGTGTCGCACAACCGGAACACCGCGCACGCGCCAATCTTCAATGTATGCGCCGATCGACGATTCTCCATCCGCATTCAACAGCACGTGCTCGCATCCACCGTCACGAATAACAATCTCTCCCAGAAATTTTCGCGCGGTCGTAAATAGCAATGAAACACGATGCATACTTATGGAATCGTTTCTCGATCACCGACATCTTCAATGCACTGATCGAGCGCAACACGCACACGCCGACGCTCTTCTTCGGACAGCGTCTCCCAGGTCTCCCGAAGTCGCTCCAATCGCAGACGTAGCAACCCGATCGCTGCTTCGCCAAATTTTACCGCAGACGATCGAAGAAGCATGGGCAAAAAAGAAATCACGGCATACCCCTCTTTATATCCTGGCTCATGCTCCGTTTCAGATGCGGGCATGACGATCACGCCAACTCCCCCATCCACCACACGTCGCAAAACGGCGCGCAATCCCTCATCAGGACAATGCTCCTCCAACATCTTCCCACATACCGCATAGCGACGCGTTTCAAGAAGCGATTGCAGCGCAGCTTGCGTTTTCGCCATGCGTTCAAACACCTTCGGAGGACCGACCGACGATGTAGGAATGCCACTCGTTTCAAAAAACGCCTCGCCAAATAACCAACGAAGATCCTCTTCCGTAAGTTCCTTTGGATGCATGGAGGTGATCCGAAGTTCCTTCTTGCCGTTTCGCTCGATCGCGGACGCATACACAGACGTGTGATGCGGAAGCTTCACTTCCGCAGGCTTCCATTCTTCAAGCACGACGCTCACCGGCTTGGACGCGGGATATAACGCCGTAAGCTTCTCCGTGAACGTACGAAACGCTTCTTCAGAAATACCAATGCGTTCCCCATTCACCAGACGTGACATGGGGCGTTCTTCAGGAGAAGGAGGCTTTTCAAAAGAAGACATTATCGTTTGAGATATTTTCCTACCGCAGCCCATGAGGAGACAGCAACGAGCCCAAGCAACGTGCCACCTTCTGCACAGATGATACGCGCCGCGTGGCTAGTAAAAAAGACGCGAAGCCCCGGATCCGTGCCATCAAACACCAACATGAGACGTGGTTCAAAAAAAGCGATCGCGCCGGCAACCAGACCGCCCGCCATGCACAGCGCAACAATCGCGAGCAAGACCCCCTCAATGACGAACGGCATCCGAACGAAGACACTCGTCGCACCCACAAGACGCATGATGCCGATTTCCTCACGCTGCGTATAGATTGCCACACGAATCGCATTGTAGACGATAAGAACAGAGAAGAGTCCGAAGATCAAAATAAGCGCGTACCCGAAGAGCCGAACCGAACGACCGATATCACGAACCTTCGCAATCGCCTGCGCATGATCGTCGTATGTTTTCGACTCAATCGCAAATCCAAATTGCGGATTCTTCAGCGCTTCCAGTAAAAAAGGATAATCGTCCGTGCTTCGCGCCTTCACGATGAGCGATGCGCCGAGCGGGTTTTTATCGAGCACGGCAAGCGCGTCGAGAATTTTCGGATCTTGTTGGTGTCGCTCCTTGAATGCGGCGAGTGCCTCGTCCGGCGTCTGCGCCGTGACGGAGCGAACCTGCGGCAGATCTGCCAAGAAAAAATTCGCCTGCTGTACGACCGCATCCGGCGTTCCTTCACGGAAGAACACGGTAATGTCTACTTTATTCTCGAGTGTTGCGACGGCTTGATCCAACATCGCGCCAACACCCACGACGACGTTCACCGATAAAAGCGACAATACCAACACAAAAATCGTCGCGAGGTTAATCCACGCGTTTCTCGTAAAATTCTTCCATGCGTATCCAATGACGCGCCACAGCGTAATCATACGATCTACGACGGCAGTAAATACTTACCTTCCTTATGATCCGCGACAACCTGTCCGTTCCCGATCGTGATCACGCGTCGACGCAGCGCGTTTACCACCTCACGGTTATGCGTCACCAAAACAATCGTCGTGCCAAACTCGTTGATCTTGAGAAGCAAATCAATAATTTCGCGCGTATTGATCGTATCCAAATTTCCTGTCGGCTCGTCCGCAAGCAAAATTTTCGGACGATGCACCAACGCACGCGCAATCACGACCCGTTGCTGCTCGCCGCCGGAAAGCTGGTACGGAAACCGCCGTGCCTTCTCTTCCAGCCCAACGATCTTTAACACTTGCGGAACAATTTCATTGATCCGCGCCGACGGCGCACCGGCAACTTCGAGTGCGAACGAAACGTTTTCTTGCACCGTTTTCTTTTTGAGAAGCTTAAAATCCTGAAACACGACGCCGATCTGACGACGAAGATCCGGAACGTCACGCGAACGAAGACGCGTAATATCCCATCCGCCAATCTCAATCGTCCCACGTGTCGGTCGCTCTTCCGCAATCATGAGTCGTGCGAGCGTCGTCTTCCCCGCGCCGCTCTGTCCGACGATCGAAACGAACTCCCCGGGGTTGATACGTAGCGAAAGATTCCGGAGCGCGTGGACGTCCGGCGGATATACTTTTGAAACGTTCTGGAAGGTAATCATGTTAATACGTCCATGCTGATGACACGGTTGTCGATGTCGATGTCGTTGCAGATGTCGGCGCCGCTGTCACAGCGGTAGCCTTTGAAGATGTCGCCGGAGGAGTATCCGCAATCGCGTAATCCGGATCCGACGCGGTAATCGGTTCAATTGTCACCCGAATGACGCCCGCACCAAGCGGAGCGAGGTCTTTAAATGCCACAACATCCAGATCAATGGCGCGATCAGGAAATTTATCTCGCTCTGGTCCGTAATCATTCACACGAACAACGGTGTACACCTCCGGACGAGCAACGCTCCGAACACGAAGCCGTGTCCCTTTGGGGAAATCCACCGACGCGGCACAGTGACAATTCTTGTACTTATACCAAGACGCGCCACCACTTCTCATAAAATCTCCCTGGCGCGTCCCCATGCGCACGCGGACGTGACCATACGCACGGCTGTCTGGAACACGCACCCACGCATCCCCGTCCTTTCGATAGAGCTCACACGTCGTCCAATCCCCCGGATGACAACCATCCTCGGTCGTAATTTTCACACCTCGCGCGGACAGGTTGTATGGATCCGCCCAGGTCACATGCACAACCTCCTGACCAAACGTCACGCCGCTTGGCGCGAGAGTATCCGCATCATGTTCGATCTCAACGAGAAGTACCGTGGGTGCAACCAAGTCTCCCGTATCCCAACTCACGACTGTTTTTCCCTGGTTCATCTCCAATGAAACCGGATGCCCCACGAAGCCCCAATCAAGATAAAACAGGTGCTGCTCCACGACCTCCGCAGCCTTCGTTGGCGTCATCCATGCCAGACAGGCCGCGAGAGACATCGCGACGACGGCAAGCATTCGTACCTCCTTCCACACCATGCGCGTATGGTACCTCGTTCACACCTCTTGATCAATTTTTTGGAGTACGTTACACTCTGCTCGCTGTTTTTATATCAATAAGCGGGATAAAAAGCCGCGCGGGTATCGTATAGTGGCTATTATGAATGCTTCCCAAGCATTAGAGAGGGGTTCGATTCCCCTTACCCGCTCCACGCCAGCTTAGCTCAGCGGTAGAGCAATGCTTTCGTAAAGCAGAGGTCCCGGGTTCAATCCCCGGAGCTGGCTCCATCAAAAGCCGAGGTCGTGAGACCTCGGCTTTTGAGTTCTAGACAATGCGAGTGAAATCCTCGCTCGAAAACAACACCACTTAAAATCGAACGTACCGAACCACGTCACCCCGCTCCATTCGTTGCGCGACCATGCGGTTCAACGCATCCGGGTCGTCGTTCGCCTCTTCGGCAAGTGCGGCAGAAATCTTTTGTTCAAGCAGCGCCGGCTTTAAGACATTTTGACGAAAATCATCTTCGCTCCATCCAAAATTTTGAAGCAAATACGAACCAACATCCGGCGTCGTACTCGACGTCGCAGAAAGCACTTCCGAAAAATACTGACGCAATTCTTCCTCATTCACCGCGACATGCCGTTCTTCTGCAATCCCTTCAAGGACACGCTGCACGAGCAGTTTCTCCAGCGCGTTCCGTTCAAGATTCGCATCAAAGGGCACACTCATTCCCTGCTCTTTTGCCGCAGGAGAAGCTAAAAACGTTTTTAGCGTTTCACGGGAAGAAAGAAACTCCCGATAGAGTACGACCCGAGATCCCACGCGCGCAGCAGGAATCGGTAGCACGGACGTCACCGATCGGATATATCCCGCATCTGATCGCTTGACGAAGATCTGCCAGGCGAAAAACACGCCAACGCAGGCGAGTACAAGAAAAACGGATACGCTCACAACAAGAACGCGAACAAGACGTTTTGATGAAGACGCCGAGTTTGAGGAAGACACAGGAACAGATTCAGGAGTTGTCATATATCATTGGTATGTCTGAAAAAATATCGCCACCAGCGTACGGGATTTGATACCACCTCATCAACCGGCGAGGCAGCCTCTTCCTCCACGTCCCCAGCCGTACCCGTCCAGGTACCACTCGCAGAATAGCCTTCAAGGATCACCACGCGCTCACCGGGCTTCTTCTGCCCAAAACGAGCACGCGCCTCATATTCTATACGATCTGGAGAGGTTAATTCTTTCGTAAGGCCTTCGAGCTCAAATTTATGCCCCTCTAATGATTTTGCCTGAGCTTCAAGCGCGCGAATCTCCCGATCTACCGTCCACCCCCGATACGATTCCCGCACCGTAGAAACGCCCAATACAAAGAGGATAACGACGTTAACAATCAAAAATGCCGGCAAACGGATAAGCCGATGCAAAGACGAACGGGAAGAAGCATCTGGCTGTCTCATCGAACGATAGGATATCACGGCTGATCAGGAACGTCCTTCTGTAAAAACCCCGCGACGGTTTCGGCGCGATCTTCGCTCCGGATCACCGCCTCGATCCGATCAAGCGTCGCATCAGGCAACGCCTCTAACAGACCGGATATCTTCTTCAATCGTTCACGTCGCTCCGGGGAAAGATCCACCCGTTTCGGCGTTGTCGCGTGACGCAAATCGTTAATAAGCTCATGAACCGTCTCTGGGCGCGCCACGCGCGTGATATGCATCGGATCCGCGCTCTGAATGGACACGTCGAGCGTTCCTACGCGAAACAACGTATCGATAATCCCCTTCCGATGCCACGCAACATCTTGAATCCCCGAGAGTGGCGTCTCCTTCACAAAACGAGAAAAGAGACCTTTTTGGTCCACATCAACCAACCGGAGCGTCGTAACAACAAGAACGTCTGCATCCCACAGCAACATGGTACGCACCGCAATGACAATTCCAGCGATAAGCAATGTCCCAAACAATGTAATTCCTGCGATCCCCCAAGCAAACAACGGAAACAAAAAGAAAAACGGTAGCACGATACACACGAACGCGATCCCAAGACCGCCAAGCAACGTGACGACATGCCGTCGCACGATAAGCTTTACATCTTCGTCATCCTTCAATTGGAGAACGTCTTCAAGATGAAACATGGTCGTAGATTAGCGAACCTCGCGCTCTATGACAAGCGTGCAGCCTGAATCGCCTCGCGCGCTTCACGCCGTTCGTCCCACGGGAGTTTTTTCCCATTCGCAATACAAATTGCTTGTTCGCTCCCCTTCCCCGTCAAAAGCACCAGATCTTCCGGTTTCGCGAGACGCATCGCCGCTCGAAGCGCCTCTCGTCGATCTTCAATCACAAACAAATTTTCACCATCGTTCTTCCCCGCCTGTCGCGCACCGTCTGCCACGTTTTCCATAATCGTTCGCGGATCATCATCATACGGATCTTCATTCGTCACGATCACGATATCCGCACGCTCGGCCGCCATTCGACCAAGAATCGGACGACGAGCGATATCCCGCCCCCCGCCCGCAGAACCAAGCACGTGAATAACACGATGACGCGCTAACGACGCAATTGTCTCATACAAGCGCCGCAGGGATTCCGGCTCCGGAGCGTAGTCAACAAGCACCGTGTACGGCTGCCCGGCCTCGATACGCTCAAATCTTCCCGGCATACCGGGAACGCGCGCGAGTGCCGTGACAACAGCCTCTTGATTCAGAGAAAACACGCGCGACACCGCGATCGCCGCAAGCGCATTCTCCACATTCACAACCCCTGGAAGATGGAGATCAAACCGTCGATGATCGACGGAAAAGCTCACGCGATCCGCTTCAAGCGCGATATGCGTCGCTTCAATGATCTCGCCCGATTTCTGAACCGGCTCCGAGGCGTACCACACCACACGATCAAATTCCGGTAATGCGAAATCCTGCGCATGTGGATCTCGTGCATTAACCACCGCGACTTTTTCGAGCAAACGCCCCTGAAAGCGTTTTCGTGGAGAGCGAGCGATGTGCGTAAACAATGCGAGCTTCACCGCTTTATACGCTTCAAATCCTCCATGCGCTTCGATGTGCTCCGGCGTCAGGTTCGTAAACACAGCAACGTCATACTGAATCTGTGCGTGACGATGCTGCAACACGCCTTGAGAGGATGTTTCGATGACCGCGTATCGGCATCCGGCCCGCACCATTTCGCGAAGGAGCCGTTGAAGCGCAAAACGACCGAGCATCGTCATTTTTGTATCGTTCAGCCATTCACGATCCCCGACCTTAAATAGTGCCGTCGTCGTACATCCCGTCGCTTCTCCGGATGCTTCAAGTGCCTTCGCGACGAGATACGACGTTGTCGTTTTTCCATTCGTCCCCGTCACGCCGATCACGATCAATTCCCTCGAGGGATGTCGATACCAAACCGCCGCAAGCCACGAAAGCATACGGTGGTACCACAGGAGCCACGCGGGCGGAACGGCCGACGTAAGACGATGAAGCATGGTTATAAGCTATACGTGAAAAATGAAACCACTGCCGCAAAGATTGCCATCCAGAGCACGGCGGCGGCAAGAGGGATAAGAATCGGAAGATGCAACGCTGCCGCAAGCAACAACAATGTCACACCAATAACCTGTAACAGCATCTTGATCTTTCCCGCCCAATTCGCGCTGATCACCCATTGTTTCTTTCGACGAATCAAGCCAGAGCAGACGATAGCAAGCTCAACGCCGATCATCGTCCACGCCATCGTCCACCCAAGCAATCTCACCACGATCAATAACGCGACGGACGAGATGAGCAATTTATCTGCGGCAGGATCTGCGAGCGTTCCCCACGTCGTAATCTGCTTTCGTAGTCGTGCGAGAGACCCATCAACAACATCAGTAAACGCGGCAAATAAAAATAACGGGATACCGACGTCTAAATTCATTTGCGCGATGTTCAACACAACGACAGGAATCAACGCGAAACGAAGCAACGTGATCTGATTTGGCGTAAGCCATCGCGGCAAAAAACGAATCACAAGAATATCCATCACCTTGTCGTGTGGATAGAGTCGAACATTCTCGTTCGTCATCAACATGCGTTCAAAACCCCCTTGTTCTGCCACTATGCTACCATGCCGACAGCGTTTATGCCTCATTATTCCGGCCGCCGGAACATCCTCCTGTTCGGAATCGCGCACCTTGCCATTCTTGGCGTCGCGAGTCTTCTTCCTGCGTCGTGGGAGCTCCCGCGACTGTGTCTTATCCTCATCACCCTCCTCTATTCCGGATATCTCATTGGCACACGACTCTTCCCGGTACGTACATGGCTTCATGCGCTCCTCCCCGGAACAGGCGTCGCCGTCGGCCTCCAAAGTATCGCGCAAACAGCCTTCTATTACCTCGATATCCCCCTGAATGCAACAACGGATCTACTCGCGCTCAGCATCGTCGTCCTGTGCAGCAGAGGCATCGCGTATGCGCTCACCGATCGCACACATGCGTCTTCCTGCGACGACGCAACAACCGACATCCGTACGACGCGAACCATGCTTCTTGGCGGATGTCTCGTATTATTTGCGTTCGCGACAACGAGCTGGGCCATGCATACCATCGCAAATGCCGGAACAACGGAATCCATTCGCACGCCCTGGCCGTTCCTTCCCTCTGGCGTCCTCTGGGCGGTCGCTGCTGGATGGACGACGCTCGCGTGCTCCCTCTGGCTCGTACGTTCCCGAGTAGCAGCCGCGATTCATGCGAGCCTCGCCCTTCTCCCAACGCTCACGATTGCGTCGCTCGTCTATCGGATCGGCTACGGATTCGACGGTTTTCTGCACATCGCAAGCGAAAAGATTCTCCTGACAACCGGAACGCTGCATCCCAAACCCTTCTACTACATTGGACAATACGTATTTTGTACGTGGCTCGCGCGTCTTTCGCACATGTCCATCGCAGACATCGATCGGTGGCTCGTCCCTATCGGAGCCGCCATTCTTCTTCCACTCGCAACCCTCTTTACCGCACCTCGACGAACAGACACGCTCTCACGAGTCTTCATACTTGGACTTTTGCCGCTCGGCGTCTTCATTGCGACGACGCCACAAAGCTTCGCCTATCTTCTCGGCCTCCTCGCGCTCCTTCTCGCATCCGCATCAACATCACATCGCATTCATCCCTTCGCGGCGCTCACGGTCGCTGTATGGAGCATCGCCGCCCATCCACTCGCCGGGATCCCGTTCGCCTTCGCAACGATCGCGCTTCTCGCATCGCACCTCACGTCTCACGCAATAGCGCGCATTCTTCGCATCAGCTCAATCATTCTCGCGATCATCACGATTCCCGTTCTCTTTTACGTCCTTGGGCAGCGCGGCGGCACACCTATTCACTGGAACAGTAGCGCCCTCCTCTCTCTTGATCCGTGGCGAGAACGATTCGCGACACTTCTCCCGTTTGTTGGTAATCGGTTCGCGCTTTGGCCTGCGTGGGCAACGCTTGCGTCACGATTCCTTCCGCTCACGCTACTGATCTTTGCGATGACCGGAAAACAACGCACGCTTCTCTGGTGCGCCGTTGGCATCTGGCTTTCCGGTACCGTACTCCGTACCGCAAGTGAATTCACCTTTCTCATCGAATACGAACGGAGCAACTATGCCGACCGTCTCGCCACGATCGCGCTCCTTTGCCTCATTCCCGCCGCACTCCCGTCACTCGAAACGCTCATCGCCCGACTTCGTCAGTCACCCATCGCGCTTCGCGGAATCACACTGCTCTTTTTTGTCGCGCTCGCGACCGGCATCGCCTACGATGCACTTCCTCGAAACGACGCATTCGTTACCGGCCGAGGATGGAGTACGAGCCGTGCCGATGTTGACGCCGTCATGTGGATCGACCGAGATGCGCACGATGAGCCATACACGGTTCTCGCCAATCAAAGCGTTTCAGCAGCGGCTGTCGCGGTTCTCGGATTCAAACGCTACGCGGGTGACGTGTTTTTCTACCCTATTCCGACGGGAGGTCCGCTCTATGACCTCTATCTCCACATGACCTACGACGAACCGTCACGTGACACTGCGCGCGACGCTGCCATGTTAGGTGGCTCGCAACGTGTCTATGTCGTCGTCAATGACTATTGGTGGCGCGCATCCGAACTCGCAGAATCCCTCGGAGCAATATCGGATCGCACATGGGATATTGAGCAAGGAAAAATCCGCATCTACCGCTTCGACATGAGCACGTCTTCCAGTGCGGAACCGACCGTCATCACACCATGATGACGTAGTACCTCTTGTACGCGATCATGACACGGCCCCTCACGAAGCGCGCGAGAAATCGCGCCTCGTAACGCAACCGAATCACCTGGTGGGACGAGATATCCCGCACCATCGAGCGTTTCCGCCATCCCCCCCACATCCGAACCAACCACGACACAACCTGCCGCAAGCGCCTCCAAGGCAACCGTGGGCTGATTTTCTAAAACCAACGACGGAATAACGACGACGCGAGAAGACGCCATGAATCTCCGCACCTCTTCCGACGAACGTCTCCCGTGCATCACGCATCGCGTATCCGCTCGAGCACGAAGCTCCTCACTCCGAGATCCGTCACCGACAATATCAAGCCGCGGTCGCGGCTCCGCCATCCCGTCCCATGCGCGCAGCAAAATATCTATCCCTTTATCCGGATCAACACGCCCCGCAAATATCACAGATGCCTCTCGTGCTTCCCATGGCAATGAAGAGCTCTGCGCTGCTACCAAAAATGGATTTGGAATCACCTCGACACGCGTATCACGAAACCATCCACGCGACAGATGCTCATCACGAAGCCATCTCGTCGGCGAAACAACCACGTCCGGAACGCCAAACACCATCCGTCGAGCCTGCGACCATCCCCATCGCCATACCCGACGAAGTCCCGCATGTGATTCCCCGCTCACGATACGACCGGATGGTTCAAACAGCTGCACATCATGCAGCATATGCACCCAACGAACGCCCTGGCGCTGAACGGAACGTGACGCTCCAAACCCACAACCCGTCAGATTATGCGTCAACAACACATCCGGTTTCCATGCAAGAATCTGTTTGACGAGAGACGCCATCGAAGACAGATCCCGCACATGTGCGGCGAACCGCGACAACGCTGAACGACGCGTAAACTCCGGAGCGCAAAACACCACATGAACAACGTGCCCGCGTCGCTCGAGTTCTCGAACGTATCGTTCCGCAATGACACCAGCGCCTCCGCGTGTATGCGGCGGATAATCATTTGTCAGTACCACGATCGTCATACAAACGAAGACGCATTACGACCCAAAACGCGAATAGACCTCCAGTAATCCGCGGATATGCGTCGACCACGTATATCGCTCCAGCACCCGCGTTCGCGCCGCGCGCCCCATTGTATGTCGTTGCTCGGGATGCGAAAGCAACTCGGATAACGCCCTACGCAACGCGTCAACATCTTTCGGCGGAACGAGAACACCCGTTTCACCGGACGCGACGACCGTTCGCACACCCGGAAGATCTGATGCAACAACGGGAATCCCACATGCCTGTGCCTCAACAGCAACCAACCCAAACGCTTCCGCGGCAGACGTTGAAGGAAACGCGAGCACATCCGCTGCGCGATACACTGCTGGGAGCTGATCATCCGAGATGGCGCCGAGAAAATGACAACGACCACTCACACCGTGTGCCGCGGCAATGTCCTCGTATCGTTTACGCAATGCACCGTCGCCCACGAGGAGCAGATGCGCATCCGAAATACCCGCCATTGCCTCCAAGAGCTCCGGAACGCCTTTGAACGCGTGCGCGACATCCATACCGCCAACAAACAGCACAAGCGGCACGTCCGCTGAAATACCCAATCGCAAACGATCCGTTGAACCCGGACAAAACCGTGTTTCGTCAACGCCAAACGGCAGATCGATCACACGATCCGCATACGGCGCGAACGAGGAATGCACCACATAATCCCGCGATGACGCACAGAGTGTATCCGCCGCATCTAACACGCGAGACTGATACCGCCCGCGATACGCATCAAAAATCTTCCCTTTCCAGCCATCCGCCGTCGCATCCATATGTAAGGTCATGACGAGACGCTTGATCATACCCTTCCGTCGAAACGACGCGAGCCGCTCTGCTGTACCAAAAAATGGATAGTGCAGATGGACGATATCCATGTCTCGCACGAGATGTTCCAGCGCATAGATGCGACCGGCGTTTCCGATACGAATCCCCGCGTGCGTTGTGAGCGACGCGAGATGCGTATCAACGCCACACTCCCGCAACAAGCGCGTTTCTATCGCCGCGACACGACCGATTCCTCCATGTTCGGGCGGTGCGATGCATGAGACATGAAGCACGCGCATACTCACCATCGAACAACCGCACGCACCAACGCGTAGCTCAACCGAAACAATGGATTCGCAATCGTACGCACAAACGGACTTTCAAATTCCTGATACGCGATAACAGGCGTAAACGATGCAAGGATTTCCGCGTCGCGAACCTTGCGAATCTTCGCGATCTCACGCCGGCCACGTACGATGTATCGCCACGTTGAGGGAAGAAAAAACCATCCCATCGCGCGCAGTTTTTCTCGCCACCACCCACCGGATACTGCGAAGGCGAGCAAGAGAATGTCGATCGCAACGAGCAGCGGCGACAACACGATCAACGTGGGCAGCGCGTAATTCTTCAGGACGACGGCGCCGCGATTCCGCTCCATCCAAAACCATTTTGCAATCGATCGAGAGAACTCATACCGATGACGCAACACGCTCTTTGGCGCGAGCATATTCGTTCTCCCACTCAACAGAATACGCCAGCCAAGATCCAGATCTTCGTGATAGGCAAACAACGTCTCGTCGAGGAGACCGACCTCTTGAAGCACCTGATTCGGGTACAACACGCCTGCCCCGGATGCATATCCGATACGCATCGGCTCTGACGGCGCTGCGGAACGCGGAAGGTGGTATCCCGCACAATATCCAAATCCGAAAAATTGAATCGCGTTTCCCGTTGAATTGATCTCTTCGGGGTTTTGTTGCAACACCAGTAATGACTGCACCGATCCAATGGACGGATCCGCTTCCGCGAGCGCGACCGCTTCGCGTAGACATCCCGGTTCAAACGACGCATCATGATTCAACAAATACGAATACGCGTGTCCGAGCTCGATCGACCGCTTCATAACCAAATTGTTTCCGCCGCTAAACCCCGTGTTCCGACCCGGCTCATGAAGCGCGATCGGTGGCAATCTCCCTTCTCGTTTCGCCATCTGGCGCTTCACTTCATCCAATGATCCGTCTCCAGGACTGTTATCAACAAAATGAACGGTCAGGCGATCATGTGGATAGTCGAGTGTCTCAAGTCCATCAAACAGCGCTTCCAAAAAAGGAACGCTTTTCCATAATACGACGACGACATCGACAAACGGTTGCATATTTATTTCGGATCCGAAAGATCGCGGAGCGCGTCATGACGCACAAGGTCCGTAAGCTTTCGTTCGAGTTGCTCATGCTGGACGAATAATTTAAAGACGAGAAGAAATAATCCCGACACGGACGCGTACAACACAAGGTCCGCGCCGCGTCCCACACCAACAAACTGCGCAATGCGCGTTGTGACCTGCGGAAGCAATACAACACCCGCCGCAAGAAGCCACAGCGCCGACCACGCGATCGCTTCAACAAACGAAATGACGCGCTGCTGATAGCGACGCCACGTCATAAGGAGCGCAAGCCCCATTGTTCCGACCAACAAAAATTGGATAAGCATAGATGTTTACCGGGCAAACATGCCGAGTAAAAGTTGCCACGCGATCCGTGCCGCATCCCATGGCTTCTGTCCCTTCTGCAAGGATTCCGCGGAATACAGAATACGAACAGGCACTTCCTTCCACCGCAGATCTGAATGCGTAACCAACCGCAGAATTTCCGAACAGTGCGCGAATCGATCCTGGCGAAACGCAATTCGTCGCGCCGCATCTGCCGTGAGCGCACGAAATCCCGACTGCGGATCCGTCACGCGCCGCGGAACGCCGACCGCAAGCGCGTTGAATGTTCGAGCGGCGATAAGAAGCGCACGACGGTTCATCGGCATGCCAAGCGCGTCTTCGCCCATGAATCGTGAACCAAAAACAACATCCATCGTTCCCGCCACGAGCGGCTCAAGGAGCGCGGGGATGGATAAAGGATCGTGCTGACCATCTGCATCAACATGCACGAGCACATCCGCGCCAATCCGGAGAGCCGCTTCCGTGCCGGTTCGGAGCGCAGCCCCCTGCCCACGATTCAATCGATGCGAGAGCACCCGCGCGCCCGCTTCACGCGCCCGCTCTGCCGTACCATCTCCCGAACCATCATCTACAACGACAACATCGTCGACATACGGTAATACCCCACGAATCGTTGCTCCGATGCGTGTTTCTTCGCGAAAAGCCGGAATAACCGCTACCGTCTTCATCCCAGGTACCTTACGCGAAAAGCGATATTTTTTGTAGCCCCCGCCCTCCTCCCCTCACCTGTCGCACAAAAACACGACGATGGGCTTCGTACAGCCTCTACCCCATCTTAAATCCCAACAATCCTTTATGCGCAATCGTATAATCAATCGCCTTTTTGAGACCGTCATCCAACCCAATGAGTGGAAGCCAGCCGAGCTTGTCCTTTGCCTTTGTGATATCCGGTAATCCAAGCTGCGTCATGAACATGAGTGGCGGCTGAAATGTAATTCGCGACGTCGAACCCGTCATTTCGATAATCCGCTGTGCAACATCAACAATCGGAATATCCAAATCGCTTCCAATATTCACCGGTCCGATGTTTTCTGGCAAAGACATTAACTTCACCATCGCGTCGACGACATCGCTCACATACACAAGCGACGTCTTGAACGTTTCATCGCCGTAAATCACTAACTCCTTGTTATCCAGTGCGTCCGTAATAAAATCCGGCACCATCTGCCCGTCGTACAACGGCATACGAGACCCATAGGTACGGAAGATGCGCGCAACACGCACATCGACATTGTGAACCTGCGCATACGTCGAGCAACACGTTTCTGCGAAACGCTTTCCTTCGTCATAGCACGCGCGCGGCGAGCGCATATCCACGGCACCAAACTCCTCCTCTCGAAATGAGTGACCGTCTGCCGGTCGAGGACCGTACACGACCGATGTCGACGCATGAAGCACGCGTGAGGAATACCGCACCGCGAGATCAAGCACGTTCTTCATGCCCACCGAATTCGCATACAACATCTGCATGCGATATTGGTCGAATTTTTTTGGACTCGTTGGACACGCGAGATGATAGATCTCCTGGATGCCCTGAAACTTGATCTTGAATCTCGCAAGCTCCGGAAACGCCTCCAGATCAAACGGCGCATTGATATCCTGACGAATGAATTCAAAATCCGGATTTTTGAGCAATAAGTCGATGTTCGATTCCTGTGAGGTCAAAAAGTTGTCCACGCAGATGACACGTGATGTCGCGAGCAATTTTTCGCAGAGATGCGAACCAATAAACCCTGCCCCGCCAGTGACGAGGACATTTTTCTTTTCAAAGACGGGTGCGTCCATAGAATTAAAACGTTACTTGTTGACGATGCGAACGTGCATATTCAATCATGCGCTTCAACCCGTCCTCGAGACGTACGAGCGGAACCCATCCTAAAATCTCTCGAGCACGCGTTACATCCGGAAGCCCCGCTTCGGTCATTCCCACGGCGGATTCAAATCGGACGCGGGAGTCGGAACCAGTAATTTGCAAAATCTTTTGCGCGACGGTGACGAGTCGCACGTCGACATCAGATCCTAAATTGAGAAGCGTCACATCAACCGGCGTCGACATGAGACGTGCCAAGCCATCAATAATATCGCTAACGTACGCGAGCGAAATCCTCGTCTCTTCATCGCCCGTGATCACGATATCGCTGCCATCCAGCGCAGACAGCACCATATCCGGGATCAAGTTTCCATCAAAAATCTTCATGCGCGGTCCATAGGTGCGGAAGATACGTGCGATCTTCACATCCAGTCCGTACACATCGGCATACGTTTGCAAGATCGCTTCAGAAAACCGCTTCCCCTCGTCATACGCTCCGCGCGTCGTGAGATGATCCAAGTGACATTCATCCGTCTCTCGGACGAACGGGCGATCCTCGCGACGTGGACCGTACAACACACTCGATGACGCATACAACACTTTCGCATGATGCTCCACCGCAATATCGAGCACGTTTTTCATCCCGATAGAGTTCGTGAGAACGGTCGCGATTTTAAAATCGTCAAAATGACGCTTCGAGATCGGACACGCCAGATGATAAATCTCCTGAATCCCCTGAAAACGCACCTTGAACCGTTCCAATTCACGGTACGAACGCAAATCAAACGGGGTAACGATATCGTGATTAATGAACTCAAAATGCGGATCACGAAGCAAGTGGTCGATATTATGAACGTCACTCGTGATGAAATTGTCGAGACAAATGACGTTCGCTTCTTTCACGAGACGATCACAGAGATGCGAGCCAATAAAACCCGCGCCGCCCGTGACCAGGACATTTCGTCGTTCAAAGATCTGTTCTGCCATACGTTATGTCGATTGTACCACGTTCCTATTCCGCCGATATGGGTCGGGATGAAACGTGAACAGCCGGTGCGCGCTAAACGTAAAGACCGCACCCGTCATCGCGCCTAGCACCAACACGAGAAAATCATAGACATGGAGCAGATCGTGGCCGACGTAAAAAAAGACGGCATCGAGCATGGCGGCCGCTACAACAACCATGACGTATCGCTGCGCAGATCCGTTCATCGGGCGATGCGTTGTAAACGTCCAAAACCGATGCAGCGTGTAGTTATAGATCATTGCCACGGCGAGCGCGATGATATTTTGCAGCGAGCGCGGCCCTTCGACCCACGTCACGCGAGACAGGAGCGCATACATTCCAGCCTTCACAGCAAACGACGAACCGCCAACAAGACCAAAACGGACGAACGTTTTCCACTCTCGCAGCGCGATACCAACAACACGATCAATCACGGAAGACATGCGGGATATGATAACCGTCACGCCGACGATACGCCAGAGGAAGCCTCGACGAAACCCTTAAGATATGGCAGGATGACGACAATATGTATCGCATCGGTGTCGGAGCAAAACGCGCCCTTCTCGTGCTGGGCGACGTGTTCGTTTTTCAAGCCGCGCTCCTCCTCATGCTCCTCCTCCGTTACGGAAGCATCAGCGAAGAACAACTGCGTCTTCACGACCTTCCGTTCGCGATCGTGAGCCTGCTCTGGATCGTCACGTTTTATATCGCCGGCTTGTACGATTTGCACCAGCTTAAAAATGGCGTGAAATTTTTTCGTCTCTATCTCGAAGGGATGCTCGCCAACCTCGCGATCGCCTTTGCCTTTTTCTATCTCCTCCCGTTTTTTGGCATCGCGCCACGCACCAACCTATTCTTGTATGGCGCTATTGCGCTCTTGCTCGGATATGGATGGCGACTTCTCTACAATCGACTGCTGCTCGGCACAATCTTCCGCAGCCGTCTCCTGTTTATCGGCTCGTCGACCGATGCGCGAAAGATAAAAGAACTGCTTGATCGATCTGGATTCGGACTCGAACTCGTCTCTGTCATTGAAACAAGCGCCGGTGAGCGATCGATTCACGAACACGTCTCCTGGCACACATCCGTCGATCGGTTAGACGCCATTCTCCGAGAGGAACGCATTAACACCATTCTTCTTGGTCATCGCCCGGACGATATCCCCGGCCTTCGAGACGCGCTCTACCGCACGCTCTTCCTTCCCGTGTCCTTGATTGACCGAACAACGCTCGAAGAAAGCGCCACGGGTCGCGTCCCACTCGAATACGTCTCGCAAACATGGTTTTTGGAACACCTGCGCGAACACGAAAAGACGTGGTATGAAGGCATGAAACGGTTGTTGGACATCCTGCTCGTTATTCCGTTCGGTGTACTCACGATCATTCTGTTTCCTTTCATCGCGCTTGCTATCAAACTTTCATCGCACGGTCCGGCGCTCTATTCGCAAACACGCATCGGAAAAATGGGCGTGCCGTTCACGATCTGGAAATTCCGCACGATGAAACAAGATGCGGAAGCACAAGGCAAGCCGCAATGGGCGTCAAAAAACGATCCGCGCATCACCGGCGTGGGATCATTCCTGCGCGCCTCGCGTCTCGATGAACTCCCACAAATCTGGAACGTGTTACGCGGCGACATGTCGCTCATCGGTCCTCGTCCGGAACGTCCAACCTTCGTCGAAGAGTTAACGCGACAGATGCCATATTACGCGCTTCGCCACCTGACTCGCCCAGGCCTCACCGGTTGGGCGCAGGTCAAATTCCCCTACGCGGGCAACGTTGAAGACAACCTCAAAAAACTCCAATACGACCTGTATTACATTAAACACCGATCGCTCCTGCTTGATCTCGCGATCCTGCTCAAAACCGTGGGAATCGTCTTGCGACGACAAGGGACATAACAACGGAAACCAGCCTTGACAAAACGGCTGGTTTCGTTTAGGGTCACG
>CAYMTE010000001.1:6821-102152 GCA_964393325.1 uncultured Gammaproteobacteria bacterium | reverse complement strand
GCTACGCGTCCGACGTCCGCGCCTTTCGCGCCGCGCTCATGGACGAGCTCCACAAGCCTCTTTGACCCACGGTCACCACGGATCCCACAGGATCCGTTTTTTATTTTCTCCGAGAAGGATCTCACAAAGCGTTGCGCGAGTTCCGCCGTGGAAAATTCAGGAGGACTTTTTCGGACTCCCTTCTTCCCACTGGATATTCAATCCTTGCGCTGTGCCGAGTGCATTGTTGTACGCTTCTGCCGCCTTGAGCAGCGTCAAATCAATCCCAACCGCATCACCAAGCTGAATAATGGATCGCGTGTCTTTTGGCAAACATTTGCCGCCGTAACCGCGATAGCCTTTATGAAAAATCTCCAGATGCGTTCCGCCGACCATCGGCTCTGACGCCGCACAATCTTTTACATGATCGTAGTCGATGCCGAGTTTCTGGCACACGTCGTACATTTGATTTGCATAGGCGACCTTGAGCGCGTAAAAGGCGTTCCCAAAATATTTCACGAGCTCGGCCGTCTCTGCCGTCACGATTTTTTCAAATGGCGCGCGCGGCAACAACCCCATCACAAGCTCCGCATCGCCACGGCTAACAGATGTATAGCCCACGATCTGCCGCTTCGGGTGCTGCATGTCAAAATCCACCGTTGTCTCGGTCAAAAACTCCGGACTAAACAATACACGATGCTGCGGATAGAGTCCTTGAAACCGTTCCGTTGTTCCCGGCAGAATCGTGGACTTCAACACCACCGTTTTTCCCGGCACGGGAATCGCATCGAACGCCGCACGGAGATAGGATTCATCAAAACCCGTCCCATCCAGATAGTACGGCGTGGGTACGGCAACAAAAATCACATCGGCATCCGCAAGAACATGCGGGTCCGCGAGTCCCTTTGGCGGATCATAGAGACCTGCCTTGATATCTTGCGTATGAAAATATCGATCAAGCGCTCCCCCAACCATTCCCGTCCCCATGATCGCAATCCGTGACATAAATACGTGTTATCCTCGACGATACGATTCAGACATTCCCGATTCTTCCCAGGCGTGCGCAATCAACCCCGCCGTGCGAGACACGAGGAACAACGCGTCCGCAACGATCGCCGGCGCGCCAAGATCGGCAACGATCGCGCCAAGCGCCCCATCGATATTCAACGGCAAGGGTTTTCCTTTACGCTCTGTCATACAACGAGCGACCTCGAGTCCAAGTTCAATATGCGCACGACTTGAAAGATGCGTCTTTGCGAGCTCATACAATGCCGTCGTGCGAGGATCGATGTCGTATTCCGGATGTCCGATTCCCGGAAGTCGCGTCTTTGTCTGCAAGGCGTCCGTCGCGATCTCTTCCGCTGAACGACCCGCCTCTCGCGCGGCGCGAAGCCACGTTGACGCAGCAGACGCGGCGTTCCCGTGACGAGGTCCGAGCGTCAAAAGCCCCGCGGCCACCGCATCCGCCATCGGCTTCCCACAGCTCGCGACCGTGCGAGCCACGTGCGCGCTTGGCGGTTCAATGCCATGATCGATGCTTGCACTCAAACACGCCTGAAGCAGGATACGTTCCGCATCCGTCGGGCGTTTCCCCGTCCACGCGAGCCAGATCGTCGAGACGAAATCTCCTTCACGGATCAGCGAAGAAATCGGCGTACCGCGAAGATGATATTCCCCCTGCTCCATGCGGCCGATAGCGCTGATTATTGGTTCTGACATAGACGTGTGCATTCAGATAGATATTCTGACATAGATCCAACGCATACAATACCGCGTTCGCGAAGCATGCGCCGAACATCCGCAACAGACGGTTCCTGCTCACCTAGCACCGTTCCTGTGTGACCATATGGGACGCCGCGTGGCAGATCGTCGAGCACCTCACCCGCAAGAAACACCACGGTTGGTTTTGCGAATGTTCGTTCACCCGAACAGAGCGAACGAAGCAATGGTCGACCCGGTTCCACAAACAGCACGATCATCTGCACGGACGCATCCGCTTCACACCACGCAAGCGCATCCTCGAGCGACGTTGCCGGAACCGCGTCGCCGCCGATCGCGAACACCGTTCGAATGCCAATGCCGTGTCGTCCAAGTGACATCATGAGCTCATTCGTCATGCCTCCGGACGTCGAAAGAATCGCCGTTCCACCTTCGGTGAGCTGATCGAAGGGGCGCTCGCCGCCGAGATACCCGAGACGAAATCGCGGAAATTGAAGATATCCAACAGAGCTCGGACCAAGAATCGTTGCGCCAACTTCCGCCGCCTGCTTGCGCATCGCAAGCACATCGTGCACCGGCACCTGCTCGGTTAAAATATTGATGTAGCGAATGCCCGCCTTCAGCGCTTCTTCGACCGCCGAACGGACACGGGACGAGGGAACAACGATGCATGACGTTTCAAGACCCGGTACCGCGCGGCAGGCATCATCAACCGTCTCAAACACAGGTCGATCTTCAACGCGTTGACCACCTTTCCCCGGCGTCACACCGCCGACAACATTCACGCCGCTCTGCAACAGCCACCGCGCCATGCGCATTCCTTCTTTTCCCGTGATCCCTTGAATCAACACGGGCGCGTCAGATGAAAAATAGCTCCACTTCATAGTCGTGATGCTTCAACGATCGCGCGTGCCGACGTATCCAGATCAACCTCTGCACGATCAAATCGCAACGGAATACCCTGATCCGATGCCCAACGGATCGCGTCCGTCTGCGCGTCATCCGCATGAGGCCCGTCGCGACGAATTCCCACAGGAACACGCAATCCAATCTCCGTAATCGCGCGAAGCACCGCGTTCACGGTAACCTGAATATCCGTAAAATTCGCGAATGACCCCGCGATCCACACAGCGCGAATCCCCGGCTTCGATAGCACGATCGACGCCGCGCGAAACACCTGCTCCGGATCCGGATTACCGCTCATCTCAACATAATTCGCTGGCGTTCCGCCCGCGCGCTTGAGTGCATCCATCGCGACCAAGCTCGCACCTCCACCGGAAAGGATCATCGCAATATCCCCGTCCAGTTCGACATATCGTCCGAGCGTTCCGCGATGTCCTGCCTGCGTCAGGAGCTCCGCATAGGCCAGCTCCCGCGGAGAGCGTTCACGCGGTTGTTCCGAAAGAACCGTGTACGTCGCCCACTCGGGATGACGAAACACAGCGGCATCATCCAGTTCAACTTTTGCATCCAACGCGACACACGAACCGTCTGCACGACACGCAAGCGGATTGATTTCAAGTCGCAATGCGTCACTCGACGGAAACGCGTGATACAACAAACGCAAAACATCTCGAACGCCCGACGGAATATCTATCGACGCGATATCCTCTTCCGCGGCAATCACCCGATGTTCCGCGTGCTCAACATCCATTCCACCGTTTGGCGAAAAACTCACTCGAGGCTTGCCCGCAAGGCGATCGATATCTATGGACACGAACCACTCCGTCTCATGCACCACCTCCTCTTCACAAATGAGTCCGGCGTTCGGAATATCGCGAAGCTGCGCTGTCAATTCCGTCACCGCGCGCTGGAGCATTTCCGTATTCTCACATTTCCGCACAAGTCCCCGCTGTCCACGATGCCCCTGCAAGATCTGCGCCTTCACGAACACCGGGAATGCCTGAACCTCATCGACACCAACCGTCCGCGGAATCGTGATTCCCGCGTCGCGTAAGAGACGCTTTCCATCGGCTTCGATGAGTTTCATAGCATTAGCCTTCCGTAAACATCGCTTTGTGCTGCTCGTAGTACTTCTCGTAATACTCGTCGCGCAACAAGCTCATCTTAATACTGTCGTAATAGCGACTATTGCGATAGATATCGTCACGCAATTGGCCTTCTCGCACATAACCCGCTTTTTCATAGGCTTTGACGCCGCCGAGATTTTCGGATGTCACGCCAAGATACATCCGATGCATATTCATGCGATCAAATCCGTAGAAGGTCAGCATCTGTGCAACTTCGGTGCCGTATCCCTTTCCCCAAAAATCCGTTTCACCGATCAAGATGCGAAATTCCGCTTTGCGTGCCGTCCGATGCATGTCATACAACCCCGCAAATCCAATCGGCTTCTGTGTCTCGTTGTCGCACACCATAAACACCACATTCGCCGGTGACGCGATCTGATCCTCAATCATCTTCGCGACCTGCGGAAGCGTCGTCGGAAGCTGTCCGTAAAACATGAACTTCGTCACAACACCGTCATTAATCCAAGATGCAATGATCGGAATATCCGTCGCGAGATCCACGCTACGCAGATAGGTCTTTGACCCCTTCAAAAAAGCTCTCATAGAAAAGACTGTTGCCGAAAGCCTAGCAAATCTCGCAAGAAAAGCAAAGGGACGGACACCACTTACGCGTCCTTCTCTTCTACCGATGACGACACCGAAAGTTGTACAGGAATTCCGCCTTGAGCCGCACTGCGCTCGAGCGCTTGAATCACTCGAAGCGCCGCAACGCCATCCTCCCCCGTACTCACTGACGACTCGACGCCATCAAGACAATCCACAATATGTTGCACCATCGACACCATAAAGCTACGCGTCTCCCCTGTCCGTTCCGGATGGAGCTCGTCCAATTCTTTATGTCCGATAAATGCGGAGCAGTCTTTCTTCCCCGTCACTTCGACACGGAATCCAAAATGCCGAAGTGAAATCAATCCATTCCGTCCGTACCAATCAAAATCAAAAATACTGTAGTCATTCGCATCAAAGGACTGAATCGCCGCACACGCACCTGACGCGAACCATAAGAGACCATCAATATTCTGATCGCCAGGAAGATCCGTATACGCCTCCGTTCGTTGATTACGAATGCCGGCCACACGCGTCACGTCGCCAAGGAAAAATCGCAAGAGATCGATCGTATGCGTGCCGTTATTGTGGATCCCCCGCGTGTATCGAGCATTCGCCTGCAGCACCTCCCCAATATCCGGTAAACGAGCTTTCGCAGCACGAATGACGGAATCAAACCGACGGATGTGATTAATGAAAAGTGGAACTCCCGCCTCGCGACACGCGCGAATCATCTCCTCACCATCCTCCGGCGTAACAGCAATTGGTTTCTCACAGACAATCGCCTTCACACCGTATCGAACGGCGAGAAGCGTCAGCGCCTTATGAGACGACGTTGGCGTGGCAACGACGACGATATCCGGTTTCACCGTCTTACACATCTCTTCTGCATCCGCGAAGGTCGCCGCAGAAGGAAAATGACCATGTGCCTTTTCGAGCTTCACAGGATCCGCATCAACAAGCGCGACGAGTTCGGTGCGCGGATTCGTCGAAAAGACACTCGCATGTGCCCACGGTTGAATCTTTGGGCTATACCGCTCAACTCCTGCCCCGATGTTTCCGCACCCAATAAGCGCGGCTCGATACACGATAGCCATAGTTAGTATTGCGACAATTTCTGCTGGACGTGATGGTTTATCTGAAAGAGATTTGGATCTTGCTCAAATAGCGCAACGATGTCCGACATCCGAAAATCAGGCTTCATCGGTAGCAGCCGCTTATAAATTTCACGAACGAGTTTCAAATCATCCTCTTCATCCACCGTCCACCGATGCTCCGAAAGATTCACCGGGCTTTGAACCTGTGCCACCTTGAATTGCTCTGGATGTTTCCGCAGATACAACGTCACATGTTCCCGGTCTTCCGCCTCCGTCGCCACCTGCCACATCTTCTCCAGCGTCGCAAATGTGCATGCTTGAACATCGAGACCTCGTGGATACGTCAACTCGCCAAGCACATTCGCCGCGTAATCGAGCGATGGGTCATCGAGCAAGAGCTGAACAACCTCGTCGATGATGTCGGGATCGACAAGCGGACAATCAGAGGTGATGCGCACAACAATATCCGCCTTCGCTTGTTTTGCCGCTTGATAGTATCGATCAAGCACATCGTCTTCGGAACCGCGGTACGTGGAGACGCGTGGATCGTACCCTTCCACCGACGCAATAATCTGATCGTCCGCCGGCTTCACCGTTGTCGCGACAACGACAGCGTCGACCGTCTTCGCGGCGAGATTACGATCCATATCGCGATGCAACATCGGCTTCCCTTCGATATCGAGAAGAACCTTCCCAGGCAATCGGGATGATCCCATGCGAGCTTGAATGATCGTTACAACGTTTCGCTTGGCATCCATACATCTACGATAAAAGAATAGCTTGCAAATAGTGAATCACCTTCCGCGTCGCTTGTCCACGCATATACCGTGCGGCTACGCGTCGCTGCTGCATGCTCTTCCGAGGCCGCACCATGAGACGACGGATCGTCGCCTGCAGACGTTTTTGATCATATACCGGAACGGACAACCGCAGTCGGTTACTCTTCAACGGATCAACGCGATTCAATCCCGGCTGGTAACTCAACACAGAAGCCCCAGCGAGTGCCGCTTCAAACAACGCGACGGTATTCATCCCAATAACATGCGCAGCCTGACCAATCAACTCTGCCGCGGGTGTTGTTTCATCTTCCCGAATATCGAGCGAGCTCGCCTTAATGATCGACGAAAATACGTCTCGACGAACCGTGCGCGGATGGTGTTTCACAATGACCGGTACGGTAACACGCAGCGCTTCGAGCGCCGAAATGACATCACGAAATACCTGCACTTCATCAAACCCAAAATCCATTCCAGAATCCTGCGAACGCAATTCAGAAAAGGGTTGCGAAAAAAAGACGATCGCCGTTCCGTGTTGACGACGCGCTCGTCCGAATCGCTCAAACGCCGGGCTTCCGGTCACGATAATCCGCTTCGGATCAAATCCTTCCTGAATCATTTCACGCTTGCACTCCTGATCCATGACGAGAATCGTATCGGGAAGATACGCGAAATTCGTCGTTCCTGGATCACTAAAACGCAACACGTAATTGCTCCAAAAATCCAATATCGCGATCACCGGAATGCCTCGCGTACGCGCCATGGCTGTGGCACGTTTTTCCAAACTCATTCCCACGCTTGTTCCGACAACAAGAAGATCCGGCCGCCGATCAAACTGTGCCGCAAGATCCGCGTCCGTCACGCGTGCAGGATCAACGTACGGCGCTCTCGGCGCTGGCGCCATCTGTTTCGCGACATCGCCAAACACTCCCCATGTGTGTCTCGGGAATTTTTTCTTCATTCTCTCGTACACGGGGAAAACGGCGCGAAATCCGCCAGCGTCCTGTGTAACGAAAAAGATCTTACGCGGACCGACGCTCATACACCTTGAGCTGCTCGACCTGTTCCTGAACACGGGCGATCGCATCAATAAACTCATCAATAACCGCACGACCATGTTGTGGCTGGTAAACCGTCGTCACCAGCAAGTCCTTCTCAAACATCCGTTCCGTCACCGGACAGATCCCCTTGGCATAGCTCACGTCACTCGGATACTCCGTCGAAACAAACGGAAATTGCGATCGCGAAAACATTCGCTTCTGTTGATAGAGCGGGTACAGATAAATCGGCTTCACGTAGCCCACGCCAAGTGGAAACCCTTCTGCAGCCATCGCCGCGGCAAACGTCGCGCGAGAGATACCAATCTTCTCGGTCAAAAACTGGAACGGATAGAGATAATAGGCATGCGTTGTCTCTGGAGCTACCCTGCACGGAACGATCCAAGAAAACTGTTTCAGCTTTTCTGTTAAATACCCTGCGAGTTCTTGCCGCTGTGCGTTGATCGCCGGCATTTTTTTGAACTGCTCAATCGCAATCGCTGCATGAATTTCGCTCAACCGGAAATTGTTTCCGACAAGAAATTCCTCTTCCGTCATGCCCTGGTCACGAAGATCGTCGATAATAACTTCTCCGTGATTTCGTACAAGCTGTGCACGGCGCGCATATCGATCGTCATTCGTAACGAGTACAGCCCCCTCTCCACATTGCATCGCTTTATGCACGTTAAAGCTAAAGACACCGATGTCACCGATCGTCCCGCTGTACGCACCTTTGTACCGTGCATGCGGCGCCTGCGCATTGTCCTCAATTATTTTTAATCCATGTTCATTGGCGATCGCGCGAAGAGCATCCATGTCTGACATACCGCCAAAGATATTCACGGTCAAAATTGCTTTTGTCCGAGGCGTGATGAGTTTCCGAACGGACTCCGGATCGATGCAGTAGGAATCCGGATGAATATCAGCAAACACCGGAATCGCGTTATTCAGCAGTGCCGCGCTCGGTGTCGCTGTCATGGTAAACGGCGACGTAATAACCTCGTCACCGGGACCGATACCGAGCGCCGTCACGGCCGCTTGAAGCGCCGTTGTCGCAGAATTAAACGACACCGCATGTTTTATCTTGTATTGCTCCGTAAACATGCGCTCAAGTTCTTTCACGAGTGGACCACCAAGAAACCCGCTCCCCGCACGTCCAATAAAACCGGATAGCAACGCTCCCGCTGAAACCTGCTCCATTAATTTTTGCACAGCGGATGTTTCCTCAACACCAATGCTGTTCGCCGGTTTAAGCTTCGACGGCTCTGTTCGTCCGTCGAGAAGCGCGAGCGTTTTCATAGTTATTCCATCTTAGCGGCGTTCGCCCGATCGATCAACTTCTGATATGCGCCGCTGCGCTGCTTCGAGGAAGCAACGATCGTAGAATCGATATGCATCGCGACAAGATTGCGAACCTCAGGATGCGCATCTAGATAATCAATAATATCGTCGAGCGAGGCGTAGCGGTCTCCGAAATGCTCAAACACCTTCGTAAAAAGTTCTAGATCTTCCGGATAATCCAACGTGATACGATACCCCTCAAGCGGACGATCGGATGTAAGCGCGAAGATACGAAAATCCCGACCCTGTTTGTACAGATACGGCGTCACCCATTCGCGATGGATGTCGTCGAGTGGAACATCTCGCTCAAGACGTTCAATCGTGGAGCGTAGAATAAGATCAAGATCACTGCCGTCGGGATATGTTGGCGGAATAACATTCGTGAGCGCGTCGTACGCATCGGGATGCGCCCGATATTCCGCAACAAGTCGATCGACCAGCGCCGCATCCACGAGCGGGCAATCCGCGGTAACACGAACGAACGCATCCGCATCATATGTTCGCATCGCGCCAAGATACCGCGCGACGAGATCTGTTTCACTCGACTCGCGATACCAACCAATACCCAGCCGTTCCGCTTCGGCAATGAGCGGATCATTTTGCGGATCCCCGCTTGTGATCAGCACGACCTGATCCACCTCGTTACTACGGTGTAACCGTTCAACGATCCATTCAATCGGCGTTTTACCTGCGATCTTCATGAGCGCTTTTCCGGGCAAACGTGTCGATCCCATGCGAACCTGAATCGCCGCAATGACCTTTTTTCGACACTCCATACCATTACGAAAATTGCGCGATCGTCTTCTTGAGCGCCTCAAGTTGCTTCGCGAATCGCGCGGCGTCGGTATAGCTCGTTTTAAACTGAATGAGCTTCGGTTGGAGTGTTTCCGCATTCGGACACAAGCCGGGCGCATACGTCTGCTTCACGCCCGTAAAAAATGGCGCATCAAAAAAGACTTCACGTCCGCCCATGTTCATCCGCTGAAACATCGGCTCCATATAGGTCAACTTCCACGCCGCATAGAATCCATCTCCTCCATTCGCAACAAACGCATCAAACAGTTGCTCCCAGGTGATGTCGTCACGGTCAAGACGAACAACGTAACTCCAAAAGCTGGAGACATATTCTTCTGGAATGCGTTGTGGCACGAGCCACGAGCACGTAGACACGACCTCCTGATACGCCGCGGCGATCTCTTGCCGCTGTGCAACAAAAGCATCGAGCCGCTCAAGCTGTCCAATTGCGACGGCGGCGCATATTTTTGGCATTAAGTAATTCCACCCAAGACCCGCATGACGGTCAACATTCGGATTCATAATATCGCGCTTGTTGAACTGGATATTTTTTCCCGAATACATTGCATATCCAAGACACGCGAAGGATCGAATCGCGTCCGCATACGCCGCGTTATTCGTCGTCACCATCCCGCCCTCCCCGCTCGTCATGTGCTTTGTGCGCTGAAAACTAAAACTTGCCATGTCGCCGATCGTGCCGACGAGCCGCCCTTTGTAGGTTCCGAGAAAACACTGCGCATCATCCTCGATGACGGGGATCCCATGCTCCTTCGCCATTGCCATGATCGGGTCCATGTCTGGCGACAACCCGTACAATGCAACCGTGATAATCGCCTTCGTTCGTGGCGAGATGAGCCGACGAATGGATTCCGGATCAATCTGAAACGTTTCCGGATCGACATCCGCAAACATCGGAACGGCATTTTGATGGATCACCGCCAATGACGTACTTGCCATCGTAAGGGGCGGAACGATAACTTCATCCCCCGGACCAACACCGATCGCCGCAAGACACGAATGCAACGTCGCCGTCCCATTCACGTGCGAGATCGCATATTCAGATTGAAATTTCTTTGCAAACGCCTCTTCAAGACGGGCACACATGTTCGATCCGGGTTTGAGACGAAAATCCGAATCTAAAAATTCGTTGACATACGCCCGTTCAATATCACTCACCCGAGGAAATGTTTTCATACACGCGCTCGTCGACGTTGAAAGAGTGACCGCTTCATGATTCGCCATGCGGCCGATAGGATCTTGAGATTCGCCCGAAATAACTTTGCGTAAAACCGCGATTCATCCGGACGAGGCAAAACGGTAATCGGAACGGTTGTAAGACGGTACCCATTGAGCCATGCTTCAACCATCAATTGCGTTCCAATGGACTTCAACGTATCGAAATGTCCAACGGTGTCATACACCTCGCGACGATACGCTTTGAGCCCGCATAGCGGGTCCCAAATGCCGAATCGCGCTCGGGTATACCAGGCGAATATTGTTTCTCCAACACGGCTCACGCGAGGACGCTGACCGATCGCAACATCCGCTTCACCGGACACAACCACCGAACACACACGTTGCACATCTTCGGCTTGATGCTGGCCGTCCGCATCACACGTTACGATAATATCTGCACCGAGACGAGCCGCTTCACGAAATCCGTCATCAATAGATCCGTCATACCCTGCGTTCATCTCGTGCCGAACGACATGCGCGCCCGCTGCGCGCGCACGCTCGGAGGTATCATCCTTCGAACAGTCATCCACGACGACGACATCCTGTACGAACGCCTTCACGCGACGCACAACATCCGCGATGGTCGCGGATTCGTTGTACGCCGGAATGACGGCGATGATGCGTAGATTATCCATTGAGATCCTCCTCACGAATCGGCTCCCCCGCTGGAATCGCTTTGTTCAATGTCTTCCCGACAACACGACCGAGCGCCGGCGGACGAAGACCAACAGCCGGTCGCAAAAATTCAACCATGTCACGTGTGATCGGTTGCCCCGGCGCGATATCCTTCACCGCGTAAATCCCACGACGCTGAATAATGACCGTCTGCGCTTCGGACGGCATGAGCTTTTTCTCCCCATCTCCAAGCGCCTGCTCCATCGCACGGATACCATCCACCATCATCTTGAACTCTTCCGGATTCATCGCGAACGGGTGATCCGGACCTTTCCGCATGCGATCATCGGTGAAATGTTTTTCAATCACGCATCCACCGAGCGCGACCGCGCCAAGCGGAACCGTGATGCCGTTCAACGGATCATCCGCGCCTCCCGCCGCACCGATCGTGTGATCGGAATATCCGACGAGCACGTTGAACGCATCCTTAAGCGCATTCATCGCGCGAATATTTGAATCCTTGATCGGTGACGGATAATTCGTCACACACTGCAGAAGCACGATATTCTCATTTCCTTCTGCACGGATCGTTTTGACCGCGGCCTCAATCTCTTCCATCGTCGACGCTCCACAACCGATGATCATCGGCTTTCCGGTGCGAGCGATGTGCGCCAAAAATTCGAGGTTATCGATTTCACCTGAACCGATCTTGTGCGCTGGAACACCAACAGCCTCGAGCTGATCCACCGCCTCAATGTCATACGGACTCGAAAAAAAGTCGATCCCAATCTCTTTGCAGTAGTCGGCAACCTCCTGAATCCACTCACGCGGAAACTCTGCCTTGCGATACACCTCAACGACCGGCTTGTCCCACTTCGCCTGAAAGGCGACCTGCAGGTTCTTGAACCCCGCGTTTGAAACGATCTTCGGGGCAGAAAAGTTTTGAATCTTATACGCATCCGCTCCAAGATCTTTTGCGAGCTTAGCAAGCGATTTTGCGCGCCCCAAGTCGCCGTCAAAATTAGAACCGATTTCTGCGATAATATACGTGGGATGACCCGCGCCAATCTTGCGCGAACCGATGGAAATGTCGTTCATCATATATCAACTGAAGGTTACCAGAGGGGCAAAAAATAACAATATCTAGGCCATAAGGCACCGACGAACCTCCTCCTGAAGCGTCGGTAACTTACGCGCAAGCACGACCGAGGCACGATCCACGTTCAACCACATTTCTTTTGGGCGATAGGCTGTGTCCGATAACGAGTCGACGCTGATGCACGCAACCGTTCCGGTGTATGCCGGATGCGCGGCAAGGACAAGCTTGCCAACGTCAGCCTTCGACAACACGGTCGAGCTTCCCAGGTGCAACACGCGATCTGCTGGCCATTGCCGCACGATATCTCGCATCAACTCGGCAAGCGTCCAATGCGAAAGCGGATTCATACGAACATCCGTAAACAATTTTATATCGTTGTTCGCCCGTACCGAATCGACGAGCCACTCAAAAAAGTTTTTTCCGCGCGATCCATCCGGATGAATGCCAATGATGTTAATCCGCAACGTGAGTGCGTTTTCGTACTCCGAAACCGCCTGCTCCGCGAGATACTTCGAAACGTTGTACACGTTTTTCGGATTCGGCACGTCATCCTCCCGATAGTTTCCCGTCAGACCATCAAAGACAGATACTGTCGAGATATGCAACAGTCGCGCGCCTCGAGACGCCGCGACATCTCGAACGTTTCGTGTTCCATCCACGTTCACCGACGTGCACCATTCCGGCTCACGTTCACATCGATTCACGTCCGTTGCCGCCGCCGTGTGAACCACGACGTCGAGCGATGGAAGCGTCGCGACAAATGTCTGGAGGTCGCCGAGAGATGTGATATCTCCTTCATACGGATACACGTCAAACCCCGCATCACGAAAAACCCGGACCACCGTGGATCCGAGTAGGCCGCGCGGGCCGGTAACAACAACCGAAGGCATGCCTAGAGGCGAGACAGCAATTCTTTCAATCGCGCCTCATCCAGCCAATCCGCATTCGCATCACTCGTGTAGGAAAAATCTCCGTCGAATGCTTTTCCGTGCGCATGATGCTCATGCGACCGACCAACAACGAATTCCGGAAGGATGACGTAGTACGTATCAAATTCACGCGTCCGACGAGACTCTTCACCCGTCACAAGCACCTCATGCATCTTTTCTCCTGGACGAATGCCCGTCACTTTTAATCGACACTCTGGCGCCAAGCACACCAACAAATCTTTCACCTTCATGCTCGGAATCTTTGGGATAAACGTCTCTCCACCAACCATGCGCTCAAGCGCCATGAGAACGAGACTAACGCCCTGATCAAGCGTGATCCAAAACCGCGTCATGAGTTCATGCGTCAGCGTGAGCTCGCCGGTCGCGCGCTGTTTCTCGACGATCGTCAGCAAACTCCCGCGACTCCCGAGCACATTTCCGTACCGAACCGCACTGAATCGTGTTTTACCGGCGGAGTAATTATTCGCGCTGACGCACAATCGTTCCGCGCACAGCTTCGTTGCTCCGTACAGGTTCGCGGGATTCGCCGCTTTATCCGTTGAGATCAACAATACTTTTTCGACACCCTGATCAATCGCCGCGTTAATCACGTTCTGCGTGCCGATGATATTCGTCTGCACCGCTTCAAACGGGTTGTATTCGAGCGCAGGAACTTGTTTAAGTGCCGCCGCATGTACAACGACATCGACGCCATGAAACGCGCGCTGAAGTCGCTCGACATCGCGAATGTCGCCAAGAAAAAATCGAAGCCGCTCTTCGTGCCCCGCGAATGTCGCCATCATTTGCGACTGTTTGAGTTCATCGCGACTAAATATCACGATACGTGATGCCTCGGTCTGCTCAAGGAGTGTTTTCACGAATCGCTGTCCAAATGAGCCGGTGCCACCGGTCACGAGAACGCTCTTTCCGGCCAAAAACTCATACGCCATAGGTGGTCACGGTAACATTACACACGCATTTTCCGCAAGATACACAAAACAAAAACGCCTTTCCAAAGAAAGGCGCGCCGAAGGAATGAACGTTAATACGGGATACCCACCTCCTTCACCCGATCACAGGCGTATTGCCAAAAATCCTGAATCTGCTGTCGTGTGAGCGAAGACGTTGATGTCACGACCTGCAGCTTGTCACGAGATCCAGCGTAGAAATAGTCACCGTTCATGATCGCGGTGTCGATTTCCATCCGAATATCGTAGTCATGGACGGCGTCCTTGCCGTACTCCTGTTCCCGACCAGGTTCCGCCCCTTTACTAATGGGCGTTCCCGGAAACGGAATGTAGGTACAGATGTTGACACGGTCCGGACGCGCCGCGAGCACCCAGTCGAGCGTCGCCTGCATGCTGGCATGATCTTCGCCGGGCAATCCGAGGATGACCGATGCCTTGAACCGAATGCCGATCTCACGACACCATTCGCGAACGAGCGTGTTCTGCTCCACTCTCGTTCCTTTGTGGATTGTATCGAGAATCCGTTGATCCCCGGATTCGACACCCACAAGCACTTCACGCAGTCCGTTGTCGTAGAGCATCTGCAAAAACGGTTTCCCGTATTTTGGATGCGTCATAATGTCAACGCGCGCAAAGCACCGCCAGATGATGCCGTAGCGTTTCAAGAGCTCCGCCATTCGCGTCATGCGATCGCGTTGCAAGGGAAGAATGTCGTCAAAAAAATGCACGCCATCAAACCCCAGCCGCTTGATCTGCTCAAACTCTTGAACGATGTGCGGGATCGGCGTGTAACGAACGCTCCGACCCCACAGCGCCGGACTGTCACAAAACGCACAGCGCTCTGGACAGCCTCGTGACGAAAACATCGTTGTCGCACGATGCTTGTGGCCGCGCTCATCATCGAGCCAATACCGATACTTCATCGCGTCGTCGCGATTCGGAATCGGGATCTCACTCAGATCGGTACTATTCGACCGTTCAAGCACCATGCCTCGACCGTGTTTTTCCATGAGGTCCTGCGCGATCGGGAGCAGACGCAGCGCATCAAGCACGGCGAATTCCCCTTCACGCTTCACGAGCACATGATAGTTCGCGAGCAACTCCGCATCCTGAACGCCGCCGTTGGATACCGGGAGCCGTCCAGGCGCCGTCACCGATCCGGCATAGTTTGTGACGTGCGGACCCCCCGCAATCGTGAGACACCCTCGCTCGCGAAGATACCTTCCGAGCCGTCGGATCTCACGCGCCTGCGGAGATGTGCCCGACACGAGGTACGCGTCATACCCTGTTGAGGGTGGATCGGCATACAACTTCACACGCGTCCCGTCGGGAGCGACGTGGTATTCCGACATGTCGATGTAGTCAACCTCGTGCCCCTCTTTCTCAAGAACGGCACGAAGATAAAACAATCCCAACGGTGGAAACACCATGGGATCCTCAAAGACCGTGGTCTCGGGAAAGAGCAGCAAGATCTTCATGAGAGCCCCTTCTGTAAAGAACAGATCCAGAGCGTAACATGGCGACTTCGAGCGTCAAGAAATCTTGTGTGAATAACTATTTCGCGTAAGATGATCTTCATCCTATGACGCGAACGCTAGTCATTCTTGCTGCGGGGCATGGAACGCGACTTCTCCCCATCACGTCCGTCGTCGCAAAAGAGCTCCTCCCGCTCATTGATACGCCCGTTATCGAGTATATTCTCGACGAAGCGCTCGTCCCCGGCATCGAACGTGTCGTCCTTGTTACAAACCGACAAAAAACGTCTCTTGTAGAATATCTCCTGCACAACGGTTCACGTGCGCTCCGAGAACGACTCGCGTCCGTTTCGTTAGAGATCGTGTACCAAGAAGACCACACAACAGACTATGGAACCGGCGCAGGAGTCCTCGCCGCAGCGGCTTCTCTGCAACACGAACCATTCCTTCTCCTCTTTGGAGACAGTTTTAGCCTTCGGGACGGTGGACGAATCGAACAAATGATCCGCCTGTTCGAGACACGAAAGCACGCCGTCGCGAGCGTCATTCCGATCGCACCGGAACGCGTCAGCTCGTACGGCATTGTCACAACAGCCGCAGATGAGAACGGCGATCTCACCATGACAGACATGGTCGAAAAGCCATCGACGGCGCCGACACCGACGCCACTCGCGATGCCCGGAGCATTTCTTCTCACGCCCGACATTTTCCCGTACATCCGCACCGTTGCGCGCGATGCAAAAGGCGAAGTCCCCTTCACGAATGCACTCCTGGACTACGCACGCGATCACGGAACACTGTGCCATATCTACGCCGGCCACATGTTTGAAACGGGAAACCGTGCAGACATGGCCGCCGCCATCCTCCATCTGTCACTCCATCGCGACGATACGCGCGAACACACAAAACGTCTCATCAATGACATACAAAAAACACTCCGATGCACGGAGTGAGCATGCCGTCAGCGTGAAAGCACGCCTCGGGCGAAAAGAACATTCAGTACACCATGAAGCGTTGAATCGATGCGGGGATCACCCGCCGCAAGCAGCGCGTTCACCTCGTCGAGCGAGAATTCAATCGGTCGCAATCCCGCGAGCCGCTCCACAGGATCCGGCGTCGGATCTTGAACACGGACACAGTCGTATCCCACATAGAGATTTGCGCGTCCCGTATTTGCCGCCGCGTACAATCGGAACTCCGGAATAAGCAGCTCGAGAGAGGCGCTCACGTAGCCACTTTCTTCAAGCATCTCACGCTTCGCTGTCTCCTCGAGCGTCTCCCCCGGCTCCCGTGCACCACCGCACAAGAGGTACATACGAAGCTCCGCGGGAAAGCGAAGCTGCTCTACAAACACCAGCTTCTTCTCTTCCGTGATCGGCAGGATGGCGGCGAATGTCGTCGGATAATCTACCGCATCCCATTGTCGACCGTCTGGAAGATCGTAGATGATCCCTCGTTTCAAAAACCTAAACTTCGGATGTCCCAACGGATAGGAAACGCCTTTTACATCCATCTTGTTCCCCTCTCAATACCAAAAGATCGTGTACGCTCACGCTATACACGATCTCCCGCAACGCGTCAACCGTTCGCGCGACAATATTCAATGACGCTCTTCAAAATATCATCCAAATTATGCTTTGGTTCGTACCCAATCAGACCACGAATCTTCGTGAGATCAGGCAGTCGGCGCTGGATATCTTCAAATCCGCCTTTGTACGCCTTATTGTAGGGAACGAGAACGATATTCGATGTTGAACCCGTCATGTCTTTAATCTTTTGCGCGAGGTCGAGCATCGAAATCTCTTGCGTATTTCCAATGTTGAACACTTGACCGTATGCATTCGGATTTTCGACAAGCGCCATGAGCGCAGGGACAACGTCGAACACATGCGTAAAGCACCGAGACTGCATGCCGTCGCCGAACACGCGAATATCTTCGTTGGCGAGCGCCTGTCGGACAAGATTCGGTATCACCATGCCAAACTTCCCAGTTTGACGAGGTCCGACCGTGTTAAACAACCGCACAACAACCGTTGGAAGCTGCTTTTCCTTCCAGTACGCAATCGCCAAAAATTCATCAATAGCTTTTGAGCAGGCGTAGCTCCACCGACCGACATCCGTCGCGCCGAGCACCAAATCTCCATCTTCACGGAACGGAACTGTCGTTTGTTTTCCGTACACTTCCGACGTTGAGGTGATCAAGACGCGCTTCCCCTTCTTGGCAGCGAGTTTCAAAATCACTTCCGTGCACTGAATATTCGTCTCAATCACGCGAACCGGGCTTTCAACGATGCGCTGCACACCAACAGACGCCGCAAGGTGATAAATCGGATCGCACAGATCAACGAGCTCCGCCGCGAGCTGCTCGTTCGTTACACTGTCGAGATAATAATGAAATTTTGGATGATCCTTGATCGCAAGGATATTCTCCATGCTTCCCGTCGAGAGATCATCGATGATATACACCTCGTCTCCGCGCTCCAAATGTCGCTCGGCGAGATACGATCCGATGAACCCCGCTCCGCCCGTAATCAAAACACGCATAGATGTCGCATAGTAGACAGGAGACGAGCACGTTCGTCAATGCGCTCCGCGCAGATGTGTCAAGATGGAACGCCCCGTCTGCCAAGGACTCTGCTTCACCACGCGGCTCAGAATCCATAGGAGCACAAAATAGACGAGCCCAAGAACCGCAACCCACGCCGCATCGAACTCGAGCCGACCAAAACGCTGAATCAACGGTCCAATACCAAGGTCCAATGCCGTAAGCACCGCGGTTGTCACGATCGTGATCACCGCATACCGCACACCGTCTGCCGCCTTCACTTGAATCGTTTCTCGAAGACGAACAAAAAGATATGTCGCTAAGAGCAGCCAAATGGCAGAGGTTGCATAGGCCAACCCTCGAATGCCACCGAGCTGCACGCCCAACCAGCTCAACGGTAGCGTTAGTATTGTCTGAATAAGGTTCGCCTTAAATCCGGCATCCGGTCGACCAACGGCAATGACCGTCGTATTGATAATGTGAATAACGGCAAAAAAGATACTCCCAAGCGCCATGATTTTGAACGGGATAACGATGGATAGCCATGCATCACCAAGAAGCACCCGGATAATCGTTCCACCGTCGAGCAAAAACAGCAACGCTGCTGGAACCACCGTCAAGAACAAGATATCAAAACTCCGGATCATCCCTTCACGAATCTTCACACGACTATCCTGCGCAAGTGCAAACGCCGAAAGGCCGACCTTCCGAGCAATCGACACGATAAAACTTGCGGGGCTCGATGAAAGGTCTTTCGCTTTTGAATACAACCCGAGGTCGCTCGGCAAAAGCAATATACCCAGGACGATTTTATCGAGATACTGCGACGCGTACACGACAAGATCCTGACCGTAGAGCCATCCCGCCTGACCAGCGAGATCACGCAGTCTACGAAACGCGAATGAAACGCGAATCGTTCCCGGGACAAGCACATAGCTCAAAAAATCTCCCAAGGCATACATCGCTGCGTAGCCCATCACAAGTGCCGCCGGGCTGTGACCGATCAAAAAAACATACGCGAGTGTCACGGATCCAAACGCGATCTGTGTGAGGAGATCACGAATCGCAATCACGCGAAAATCCATATTCCGAAAAGCGAGGACGAGTCTCGCATTCGCGAACGTCGGAATAACGAGCAATAGTCCAGACAATCGGATAAGGGTGGCGTGCTCCTCTACCTTGAACAACGTCGCGATCATGCCTCCAAACACCGCGATGAGCGCTGCGTTAAAAAGCGAACGAAGGATATCAAGCGTCCAGTACGGATCGATGTACGGCTCGATATCTCCTTTTTTCTGAATCAATGCCGTTCCAAATGGGACATCCGTCAGCTGATTAAAAAATCCGATCACGATAAAGATGACCGCAAGGACGCCATAATCCGTCGGCGTCAGCACGCGGGCGAGAATAAAAAAGATCCCGATCTGCAACACCTTCTGCGTACTCGCATTCACAAGTTGCCAAAACGTTCCTTTGACGGTTTTGGCGTACAACCCTTCTGTCTGAGGTTTCACAGTATCGTCAGAAGACATGCGGGTTATCGTTTTCGCGCGACAAGAAAAAACGCGCTCGCAAACGCATCCGGTTCTTCCTGCCGCTTATGAATATCTCCAAAAACCGTTCGCGGGATGCTAGGGAGCATGTAGACGATTCGCGCCAAGAGCAGCACAAGCACTTTCATGATCGCATTGAGGTGCATCGTCGTTTGATACGCATACCGCTGCAGGAGCACTGCGAGAGATTGTTGCGCGGTTGATTCCCCTTTCACAGTCTCAATGTCCCATGCCGCGAAGAGATGACGAAGTCCGTACGCGGTAAACCGCCAATAGTCGCCTGGCGCATCGTGCAACGGAAATAAAAACGGCGTCGATACAATGATTCGTCCGCCCTCTTTTAAGACACGACGCATTTCTGCAATCGCCCGCGGCGGCTCTTCGAGATGCTCCAAGACCGACATACAGAGCACGTTGTCAAACGACGCATCGGGAAACGGAATGTCGTACACACTCGCAACGGTATCAACGCCCGGACCCGGCTTGATATCAATGCCGACGCGGTTCGGGAACCACCGGCCGTAGCTCGGCTCTCCAAATGCGCCAACCTCAAGCGTCCGCCCCTCGCTTGCAAAGGGAGCGATCAGCCGATCAGAGAGCTCTCGAGAGATTTTTTTCGTCAACCAGGCGAATGCCATACCGTTCAGCGCTTGCATCTACGGCCGTTTTCACGTACCGTTTTCGCGTTACACGATACCCCATCTTCCTCGTTCTGAAAAGGGTTTTTCCTATGAAATGCGGCTTCCTCCTCCAACGTCAGTTTGCCTACATCGGCCACTATCTCGCGACCGAGCTCAAGCGCGTACACGGCATCACGGAATTCTGCGGGTACGTCTATCTTCGCTCGAGCTACGATTTTTTGACGTCACAACAAGACATTTCGTATTCCGCTCTATTGCTTGATCAGGAAATAGAAAAAGGATGGCGAGACGAAAAAATCGACCTTGCGTATCTCGCGGATCTTGAACGACGCATTGGACTGCCGAACCTCTGGCCGTATCTGATCGCGGATCGCGTCATCATGCAAGAGCAAATGCAGCGTGAATATCCGCATGACCGACTGCGATACACCCATGAAGAGCTCCTCAAGCAACTTCAAATTCGCGCAAAGGCAATTGACACCATGCTTGCAAAAGAACGGCCGGACGTCGTCTTTGGCATTCCCCCCGGTGGCCTCGGCAGCATGCTGTTTTATCATCTCGCCATCTCATACGGTGCGAAGCCGCTCTATGTCGTTCCCAGCAACCTCCAGGGACGCTATGTGCTCACACGGGACTACACGACATTCACCCCGGTCGATGAAGCATTCCGCACAAACGTCGACGAACTCCTCGCGTCTACCGATGGTACATGGGCACGAGAGCATCTTGCCGCATTCCGATCACGACCGATTCCCAACTTCGAGAAAACGACCCCGACGCATCAGCCCGTCACACGAAAACAGCAGCTGGGTTTTTTGAAACCGGAACGCGCGCTTTCTGCGCTGCGAGAAATTTCAAAAGCGATTGGCGCGCACTTCTCAACGCCGGACCGTATGGATTACGACTACATCCATCCGTTTTGGCAAAACGTTGACCTCGCAAAACGCAAACTTCGCAACCTGCGCGGGAATACTGACTTGTACGATCGGTTTGATCCATCAGAACCGTTCACATTCTTCCCACTGCACTACGAACCGGAGCTTTCACTCCTCGTGCTCGCGCCGGCATTTACGGATCAAATCGAACTGATCGGACATATCGCAAAATCTCTCCCGGTCGGTATGACACTCTGCGTCAAAGAACATCCGGCCATGGTGCAATATCGCCCGCGCTGGTTTTATCAAAAGATCAAAAAGATCCCGAACGTCAAACTTCTTTCTCCAACGCTCTCAAGTTTCGACGTTACGCCACACGCATCACTCGTCACGACGATCACGGGCACCGTCGGATGGGAAGCGTGCTTGTTTGGTATTCCGGTCATAAGTTTCGGTCATCAAAATTTCAATGCGATCTCAAATGTCACGCATTGCGCGGATTATGAGCAACTACCGCATCTCATCCGCGAACGGCTCACACATCCCGCGTACGACGAACGAGACGTTCTCGCGTATCTCGCCGCGCTGAAACGACACTCCTTTGAGATCGATCTCAAGCAGCTCTGGGAATTCGAACGCGATCAAGACAAGCGCCGCCACGGCATTGCGCCGCTCGCAGAAGCGTTTGCTCGTGCCGCACGAACCTGATCACGACCCATGCGCATCACATTCATCACCCTAAAGATCGATATCGTACGAGGCGGAGGCGCGAACCGCGGTCTTGATATCAAACTGCGCGCCTTGCAACGTCTTGGACATGAGGTACGTCTCCTCACGCTGTTTCCGGAGCTGAATGCGCTTCCCGAGGAAGGAGTTCCCTATCCTGTTGAACCCGTGCCTCCCGTCATGCGAACATTCAATGCACTCCAACGTCACGTCGTTGAGCTCCTCCGTGCGAATGAGACACAAACAGACATCTACAACATCGACGGCACAAGCTGCCTCTGGGCGGGCGGCATGTATCGACAGGAAGGCGGAACGATCCCCGTCGTTGCGTATCTCGCAACATACATGGAGGCGCTCGACATCCTCACGCCAGAACTCCCGGATCCACAAAACGGGCTCATGCCATGGCTGAAACTCTTTATCGAATTGCGGAGTGTGTGGATCAAAAACTGGATCTGGTCCAAAGTATTCGGCCTTCCTGTTGCGCAACGACTTGATGCGATCTTCGTTCCCGCGCCTGTTGTCGGAGACATCTACGCGCAATTCGGCTTTCCCAAACAGCGTATCGCCGTGCTCTCCGAATTCATTGATCGATCACATTTTCATGTTGAACGTACACGTTCGGAGCCGTATCCACTTCAATTCACCAACGAGCGCCCGTTTCGGATTCTGCACGTCGGGCGCCTCCTTCGCATGAAGGGTGTAGATCTCGTCATCCAAGCTGTCGCCGGGGCTCGACGCCGTGGACGCCATGTGACGCTCACGGTTCTTGGCGACGGACCGCAACGCGCACGACTCGAAGCGCTAATCGATCGCCTCGACATCACAAACGCGGTGACGTTTTTGCCATGGAAAGAAGAGAGCGACCTCTCGAGCTCGTACGCCGCCTGCGATGCGTTTGTTCATCCCTGTCGGTTTCCCGAGCCACTCGGCCGTACCATCATCGAAGCGATGTTCTTCGGTCGTCCGATCATCACAAGCGCGGGAAGCGGGTCTGCGTGGGCCGCAGGAGAGGCGGGAGCAACGACAAAACAAGGTGACGCAAAAGACCTCGAACGCGTCATCTGCGAGCTTCACGATCATCCGGAGCGTCTCAAGGAGATGTCACGTCACACGCCAGAACGCGTCGCGTTCTTCGATCACGAATCGTGGGCGCGTACATTCGTCACGCAATTGGAACAGATCCGCGCTACCTCACGCTAACCGCGTTCCATATTCATCCATCCCCACACATCGCGGAGTGCGTCTTCAAAGACACGCTGCGACTGCCATCCATAGACATTCTTGATGCGCGTCATCGCAAGCACATTCGTATGCACATCGACGCTACGTGCCGGTGAGTACCGAACATCAGGCACAAGACCAGTCACATCGCGAATGGAAGCGAGAATGTCATTCAGGGATCGTCCAACGCCCGTACCAACATTCAACGTTTCAAATCCAGACACGTGACCGAGCCCAACGCAACGGATCGCTTCTGATACATCGTCAGCGGACACGTAATCCCGAATTTGCTCGCCGTCGCCCCAAATCTCTATCGGCTCGCCTCGTTGTACCTTTTTCAAAAATACGTTGATCGCGCCTTGGCTTGATCCGGAATGCCAGCGACCAAAACAGTTCCCCACGCGGAGCACCGCGACAGGCAATCCCTTCAAATGACTAATCACATCAAGGTATCGCTCGATCGTGAGCTTCATCGCCCCATACGCACTGATCGGTCGCGGATTCGCGTCTTCGGAAATTGGAGAAACAGATTGATTCCCATACACCGCCCCGCCGCTGGACAGAAACACGAATGATCGTACGCCTTGATCTGCACACGCTTGTGCCACGCGAATCGTGCCGAGCACATTATCCTGAATATCCGACTCGATCATTTTTTCCGCCTTCCCCGGATACGAACCGCTCGCAAGACTCACAACAACAGATCCCGGAAGAAGTTCCTGCCGATACGAATCCACTTCGCGCGCGTCCTGCTCGAGATATCGGATCCATGGCCGCTCAACGGGCCAGCGAGCCGCGTGACGCGAGATCACGACGATCTCCCCATCTTCAGGACGAGACGCCTGCAAAAAATTCGTCCCTAAAAAACCCGCTCCTCCGGTTACAATCCATCGCGTTGGCCTCCCATGCGGCGGCTGGACGTTCGTCATGAAAATTGGTTAACTGCTTGCGACACGTATGCCAAAACTTTCTATCGTCGTTCCGGTCTATTTCAACGAAAAGAACCTTACTACGACGATCCCCGCCCTTCAAGGCGTACTGAACACGCTTCCTGGTATGGATGGCGAACTCGTCTTTGTTGACGATGGATCCGGTGACGGCTCGTTTACCGTTCTTGCCACAGCTGCCGCGCAGGATCCACGCATCAAGATTGTACGCCTCGTGCGTAATTTTGGAGCATACATGGCGCTCCTCGCCGGCATCGATCACGCCTCCGGCGATTGCATCGCCATCATCATGGCCGATCTCCAAGATCCGCCAGAACTCATTCCCGAGATGGTCTCAAAATGGACGGAGGGATCAAAACTCGTCCTTGCAGAACGCGTGGATCGAGAAGACGCATTCGTTGATCGCATCTTTGCACAAACGTTTTGGGGATTCATCCGCCGTTTCGGTATCAAAACGATTCCACCTGGCGGATTCGACTTCGTGCTCTTTGATCGATGTGTCGCAGATGTCTTGCGAACCATGCGCGAAAAAAATTCGCACTTCATGCTGCAAACGGTCTGGACCGGGTATCCTCCCGCTGTCATCCCCTACACACGCCGCAAACGAACGGTCGGAAAATCTCGTTGGACGTTCTCCAAAAAGCTCAAACTCTTCATTGACTCGTCCATTTCGTTTTCCTTTCTGCCAATTCGTCTCATGAGCACACTCGGACTTGTCACCGCACTCTCCGGCTTCGCGTTCGCATTCTACGTCCTCGTCACGCGGCTATGGTTCGGTGCAGGCGTGCAAGGATACAGCTCACTCATGATCGCCGTGCTCATCATCGGCGGACTTCAAATGATCATGATGGGCATGATTGGCGAATACATCTGGCGCACCTACGACGAATCACGCCACCGACCGCACTACATCGTCGCCGAAAAACGGAATCTTCCTTAGCCGCGCTTCTTGAGCACGACATACACACTTCCCGCAGCAACGTCCGCGCCGGGAAGGTTTGCGTACACGTAATCCAAAACTTTGAACGGACTCAAGAGCGCCATACACAAATAGTTCAACACTTTTCGTACCGGCGATATCCCAAAAGAAAAAATCGTCGCAAGCCCCATCGACATCACGATGAGCATGCCGGATACCGGACCGTTGCGCGTTCCTGATCGCACGAGATCGCACCCCTCAAACAGATCCGCGAGACCGTCAATCGACCATCGCGAATAATCTTTTGGCGACGGATGCAACGGAAACATGTACGGCGTCGCGATGTAGATCAATCCGCCCGGCTTCGTGACACGAACAACTTCTTTCGCGACGCGCCACGGGCCACGAACGTGCTCGAGCACCTGTTCACTCACCACGGCGTCAAACGTCGCATCCGCAAACGGAAGACGCTCCGCTTCGGCAAGAAGATGCACGTTCGGAAACGGAAACAGATCCACATTCGTCGCACGCGGATGGAGCACGGTCGGCCCGGAACCAAGGTTCAGTATTCGTTCCGGTTGCGGTTGGAGTTCGGCTAAAAATCGTCGCGCCGACAGACCGTAAAACAACACGGGGACAAACAGGTTTACGAGCACACGATACATCCGCGGCCACCGCTTAAAAAAATCTTTAAACGCGTTCTCTGCATCCTGCGCCTGATCCGCAAATGCACGCGTCACTCCTTCCTCGTCCAAAAAGACCGGAATGCCGTTCCGCTCCGGATAGATATGACCGCAGTTCCCGCAGCGACGGGACGCATCAACCGCTCCGCCGCACCTGATACACCGAATCTGCATGGCAACATCCTACGATACGACGGCCTTGCTGGGAAGCCTTTCCATTGCGCAGCCCATCGGAACTCGGTACTCTTTTCGCAATGAAACACGTCCTCAAGCGCCTTGCGCTCCCCCTCGTCCTTCTCACGACGCTTGCCTTTGGCACCTGGAAACTCACCGAAAGTCCCGCGATGTGGGGCGATGAAGGCATGATCATTGAGCTCGCGGTCAGCCTCGTTCGCATGGGCGAAATGAAAATCCAGCTTGCGCCGAGCGTCTTCCTCTCTCCCGCGTTCACGTCGACCGGGTTTCCGGTTGTTTTCCCAGTCGCCGCGTCTCTCGCGCTCTTCGGCATGGGTATTCTTCAGGCGCGTGCCGTCATGGTCATGTTCATGCTGCTCTGCACCGGAACCGCCTTCCTGCTCGGAAAAAAACTTCATGGGACGCGTGACGCGCTCCTTTCCGCACTCCTCATCGCGACATTTCCCCCGTTTTATGGAGATGGGAAAAACGTCCTTGGTGAAGTTCCAGGGATGTTTTTCCTTTTCGCGTTTCTCCTCACTGCGCACCGCGTACTCACGCACGAACCGCGCCGTCGAATATTCACGCTCCTCGCCGGTCTCCTTCTTGGCCTGTGTCTGGCAACTAAACCGATCTTCCTTCTCCTCCTTCCGGCCGTCGGACTCGCCGCATGCATTCACTGGAAAAAACTTCCACGCGATCTTTGGCTCGTCCCGATCGCCATCATCGGATTCCTCCTGCCGGTATACATCTGGATACACACGCAATTCCTCCCAACCGATTCCGCGCGCGACATCCTCGGGTTTTATTCAAACCCCTATCATCTCGAGAATATTCGTTCCGTCATCCTCACAAACATCCTTCGATTCGTTCATGAATCGACTCCTCTGTATCTTGGCAGCATCTTCGCCATCTGGATGATCTCCGTCGCGCATCGGCTGTACACGAAGCGCATTGGTCTCATTGAAACGATCGCGTTTCTTTTTACTGGCGCAATTCTCGCCGCATATCTCCGAACACCCGGATGGTATCGCTATTTCTTCCCCGCACAACTCGTCACACTCCTTTTTATTCCTGCATCGCTCCGTGATCTCACCTCGTGGATCGGGAAACGCGTCCCTCGCATCGACACCCTCCCCGTCAGCGCGCTCGCCCTCCTTATCCTTGTACAGGCCTATCAAGTCGGTTTCAATTCATGGGTCTCAAAAACGTACCAGAGCCACATGACACGCGATCTGACCGCCTATTTTGCCGCACAAGATCCGTCGAAACGGGTGTTCCTTCACAGTGCTCCGGAACTCATTCCGCTTCTGCCAAACGCCACCTACTCACAATACATTGATCTTGATCCCGCACCACTCGGCACCGAACAGCTCGAACAACTTCGGCAAGGAACGCCAGATATTCTCATCATGATGGATAAACGCTGGGACGCGACACACGACGCCTATCCGCTCTATCAAGAACGAGATCGCGTAGGTCGCTACGTCATTAGCGAACGGCGTTGATATAAAATCCGGATACCTGTTTCCCGGAGCTTTTCCGCTTCGTATCAATCCAACGTGCGAGAGCTCCCACCGGCGAATCCGTCAATCCGCCAGGCAAGAGATGTACAATCGTCTCGATCGGACCGCGAACACCCATCACCTTCACCTCTTGCCAGTCCGTGAGTAGAGATCGGATGCCGTCTTCGGTATATCGAAAATAATCGCCGTAATATCCTGGCATCGCATGATACGGCGAGAGGAACGGCACGTAGGCCACAAGTCTCCCGCCCGGCTTGAGAACGCGCCGCATTTCTGATACGGCAACCCACGGCCTACCGACATGCTCCAGAACCGCCATGCAGAACATCGCGTCAAACGATGCATCCGGAAGCGGCATGGCGTGAATATCACCAACAATATCCGGATGATACGTATCCACCGGATCCATCACCTTGTATCTCGTCTGCGCAACAAGTGGCTTGATCCACGCGTGCGTCGGATCTTCAACATTGCCTCGCGATGCGTCGATCCGTAGTCCTGCGCCGATATCAAGGACATCCGTTCCCGGCTGAAGCGCCGAACGAATTGCCTCATTCACGAATACATCCCATGCTGTTTGCATATATTATGTCGCGCGACGTTTTTTAAACCACACACGCGTACTTTCACGCATCACAATCACACGATACAGCAAAAAGTACGCGTTGTATGCCCACGGAAGCGCCGGCTCATGACGAATCCATCCGAGGATCGACGCACGAACCGCGCGGTAGCATTGACCGAGAAGAGAACGAAGATTGTAGAGATACACCCATCGAATAAGTCCCCACACCGTCTTCGGAATACTTTCGGTATCCATATCGATGTACCGACGCTGCCGTTTCCACATGTCCGCCGGCGCCGTCCACCGCGCGATATACGTTTCCGGATGATCGACGAGACGGACGTCACGAGGAATAATGAATTTTTCATGCACGGGACGATCAACAAGCGTGGCGCCGGATGCGCGATGAAACAAACGCGGCGTGTACTCTGGATAAAAAAGTGCGTGACGAACGACACGACCATCCGGAAGACGCGCGAGACGAATGAATCGATGAACCTCTTTGATGTCATTCCGTGCGACGATCTCGCGAACCTGTGCGATTTGTTCCGGCGTCGGCAGCTCATCCGCATCGATCCAATAGATCCAATCGTATTTCGCAAGACTCCACGAATGAAACCGTGCGCGCGCAAAATGCGTGATGCGCTGATTCGGCTCGTCCGTCGCAAACTGTTTTTCTATACGCACACCGAGCGAGCGTGCAATTTCTTGTGTGCCATCCGTGCTGTTTCCATCAACGATAAACACGTCGTCGAAATTCTCCACGAGCATCGGCAACAGATCCGGGAGACTCCATGCGGCGTTCAGCGTGAGAATCGGCACGGAGCAAGGAATCTTCATACAACGATTATTTCAGATACGCCGACAGAATGTCGAGCACGCGAACAGCAGTCTTCCCGTCTCCAAACGGATTATCCCACACTCGTTCTTTCGACAATTGCGTACGGACAAGATCCGTCAAATTGTCTGGATTCGTATCCGCGCAAAGCACACTCGCTCCCACGTGCAGCGTTTCTGGTCGTTCGGTTGTAGATCGAAGCGTGACAGACGGTACGCGCAAAATGCACGCCTCTTCTTGAATACCTCCAGAGTCCGTAAGGACGACCTTCGCCTGAGAGAGTAATCGAAGCGTATCCAAATATCCCAGCGGCTCGGTCGTGATAAACGGGTCAGCAAGCACGATGCCCGACGTCTTCATCACCGCTGCCGTGCGCGGATGAACCGGGAATACGACCGCAAGACCGTGCGTAGTCGCTGCAGCACCGATCGCATCGAGCATTGCACGAAGTCGCGCTGGATCGTCCACGTTGTGCGGACGATGCATGGTCAAGAGCGCGTATGGACGTCCTTCAACTCCAACACGCATGAGCACATCGCTCTTTGTTGCCGCGACCTCCGCATAATGCACCGCCGCGTCAACAATCGTATTACCAACAACATGCACACCGTCCGTGATCGTTTCGCGAGCGAGACGTTCCTGCTGAATCGGCGTCGGACAAAAATGAACGTCCGCGATCATGCCCGCGAGGACGCGATTCGCCTCTTCCGGCATCTCCCAATCATCGCTCCGAAGACCTGCTTCGAGATGCGCGACCGGAATTCCCATCTTATGCGCGGCGAGCGCACCTCCAAGCACGGAATTTGTATCGCCCTGAACCATCACCACCTTTGGACGAAGTTCCGTGAGCACGTCGTGCAATCCGTTCAACATCGCGGCAATTTGCTTTGCCGGCGGAAGAGATCCGACATGGATGTTATACGTCGCCTGCGGCAGGTCGAGCTCATGAAAAAATACGGCGTCGAGTTCCGGCGAATAATGCTGGCCAGTATGAACAATCGCAAACGGAACCCCGCGACGCCGGGCTTCATGAATCACGGGCGCGCACTTGATAATTTCGGGGCGCGTGCCGAGAATGAAGACAATCATGACTGGCTGCAGGGTGCGTGAAATGAATGAAAATGTCAACCTCGGCCGACGTGCATAAACTCCCGATACCAGAGCTGAAACGTCACAATTGCCCACAATTCATGCAAAGCATACGCATGACCGGAGACGTGTTCCTCGAGCATTGTTCGTGCCGCGGCAAGGTCAAGATACGCGTCCGTTCCCGGCGCAAAATCATCCGACAACACCTCGCGCATAAACGGAAGCAACGGTCCACGAATCCATTTTGCCATCGGCGAAAGCCACGGGCGCTTTTCTTCACGCTTGATGAAATCCGGAAGATACGGATCCATCGCATCGATAAAAATCTTCTTTCCTTGCTTCTTCGTGCCAAGTTTCCATTTCGACGGGACGCGGAACGCGAGCTCGACGAGTTCGGGATCGAGAAGCGGTACACGCTCTTCCAGTGCCGCCGCCATCGTCAATTTATCCGTTCGCACAAGCGATTCATCCGGCAACCATGTTGCGATATCTGCCGCCATCAGCTGATTCGTCGCATCCTTCCACGGTTCCGCAAACATCGGACGGAACACATCGCGAAGGACGTCGTTCGCAAGTACGTCCGGCTTCACAAACCGACGAAGCGACAACTCTTTCTGGGCGATGAAGGACAAATGTCGCTCAAGACCGGGCGTGGACAAAAACTTTGAAACATCCTGCGTCTTTCCCAGCACCGTTCCAACGACACATGACAGGACACGGTCTCGCGCCGGAATCGGGAACGACTGCAGTCGATCGATGAACGCGCTGTACCAATACCGCGGATAGCCGCCGAAGAGTTCATCTCCGCCATCTCCACCAAGTGCGACGGTGATGTGCGGCTTCGCCAGACGCGCAAGAAGATACGTCGAGGACTGGATGTGATTCACCACCGGCTCGTCCATGTGCCGCGCAATATCCGCGAGATGCGCAACCGCCTCATCCGCCGTGAGCTTAAACGCATGATGCTCGCATCCAAAATGCGCTGCCGTTCGCGCCGCAAGATCCGCGTCTGCGTTGTAGCGCTCGGATTGGATATCCGTCTCGTATCCAACCGTAAACGTCTTGATCGGACCCGTCGTCTGCTCACGCATCACGCCAAGCACGGCCGTGGAATCAATGCCGCCAGACAAAAAGACGCCAAGCGGACGATCGGAGACGAGCTGTCGTTCGACCGCACGCCGCACGCCGGCGCGAATCGCCTCGACCGCCTCTTCGCGACGCGTAAACGGCGCACCTTCGCGAAGCTGCCAAAACGGACGGACCTCGAGTGTTCCGTCCTTGATCGTCGCGACGTGTCCGGGTTGTAGCTTCTTGATCGCGGCAAACATCGTCCGCGGACCCGGCACATACAGCAACCGGAAATACAGACCGAGCGCATCTCGATCGATCTCACGCGAGACCGTCGGATCAAGAAGCGCTTTCAGTTCGGATGAAAAAGAAAAACGTGAACCATCCCAATGATAATACACTGGCTTCACGCCAATATGATCGCGCGCCACCGTGAGACGTTTTTCATTTCGATCCCAAAGAGCGCACGCAAAAATGCCGTTCAATTTTTGAAACGATGCGTCTCCCCACCGCGCAAACGCCGCGAGCAACACCTCCGTGTCAGACGACGAACGAAACGTCTCCCCCGCCGCTTCGAGCTCGCGCTTGAGATCGCGATAATTGTAAATCTCGCCGTTGAATACGATCGTATACCGACCGTCCGGCGTCGTCATCGGCTGATGTCCGCCCGGAGAAAGATCAATGATCGCGAGTCGATTGTGCGCGAGCGAGATGCCATCTGCTTCAAAAAATCCTTCGTCATCCGGTCCACGATGGCGCGTTGCCGCATGCATCCGGCGGAGTCGCTCCGGATCGGAAAACGTGAATCCGTTGATGCCGCACATATCAATTGCCCGGTCGGATGTACACCGCCATCTTCTCGATCAACGCCGCAAGGCTATGTCGTTCTTCCACGATCTTCCGCAGTTCCGCACGCGGGACCAGGCGAAGATGTTTAATAAACGTCGCCACAGCTGCCGGTGATTCATCAACCGGATGTTCCGGCCAACCGATGGCTTCGGATTGATCTGGCGCAAGGATCGGCGTGAGCCCCGCATACATCGCTTCCAGCGCCGTCTTATCGATTGTCTTCGGAACAAGATTGATAAACGTCCGGAACCGTGGATACACGGATCGGAGTTCCGGCATCGGACGTGATCCCATGAACGTCACGCGATCTTCCAAGCGCAACTCTTTCACCAGGCGTTCCAGTTCTGCCGCATATTCCGGGTCCTGCGTCGGATCCATGGGACGACCGTAATGCGTGAGGTGGTATTCCGGCGGCAAGAGCGCAAGCGTTTTTAACACGACCTCAAATCGTTTGGAGCGTGAAATACGGTGCACGGCCAACAAGTGCGTCGCCGGTTCTCGTTCCGCATCCGGAAGTTCCGGCACATCCCAAAACCGCGTATCAATGCCGTGGCCGGTCACGATCTTCCGTGGATCACCCTCATAATGAGGCAAACTGTCCTTTGTTGCAGCAAACATCCGCTTCACAATCTTGTCACCGATTTTAAGCGACAACGTTCGCGTGTAATGCGTAAACCACAAATACGTCGGGATGCGGCGCACAAACCACCACCACGTGCCAGCGCCGAGCCATCGCGGCGTCATGTGCACGAACACGCGATCGTAGTTCAGCGTCATGATGAGTTTTTGAAACCGCAAAAATTGCGCGAGACGCGACGCGCCCTTCTCGCCGCCAAGCGAATGCACCGGCATCGACTGCGTATACGTTCCGAGATGCGTACAAATTACCTCGACATCGAATCCCCCGTCCTGGAAGGCTTTCGCCCACAAGCTCGCAAACGCAAGATCATCGTGTGATTCATCGATCTTCGGCGTGATGAACAAAAGTTTTTGGCGCATGTGATTAGAGATTTTTCAAAATATCCGCGATACGCGACGCCGCGTTCCCATCCCATCCCTCCGGAATACCCCCGCGCTTCCACTCGCCGCGACGCACACGATCAACGGCATTCAAAATCGCCTCGCGGTCTCGCCCAAGCACTTCGCTCGTCCCGACGCTGACCGTTACCGGACGTTCGGTCTGCTCGCGAAGCGTGAGACACGGAACGCCGAGTGCTGTCGTCTCTTCTTGTACACCCCCGGAATCGGTCAACACCATGGATGCGCGTTTTGTGAGCGCAAGCATGTCGAGATACCCAAGCGGATCGATCAATCGCACGGCTCCGTCCAGCGTCATGCCAAAATCCACAAACCGTTGTCGCGTGCGTGGATGAACCGGAAAAATCAGCGGGATGCGTTCCGCAACCTCATTCATGATCTTCCACAGATGCGCAAGCGTTTCGGGATGATCCACATTCTCGGGACGATGCATCGTGAGCACGCCATACGATCCAGCCGCGAGACCAAGACGCGACAACACATCCGAGGCATCCGCGCGCGCCTCGAGCCGACGTAGCGTATCGATCATGACGTTGCCGACATAATGAACGCGATCAGACGGAATGCCTTCATGCGCAAGATGTTCAAGGCCTGACGGATCGCTCACGAACAAGTAGTGCGAATGATGATCCGCGATGTTTCGATTTAATTCTTCCGGCATGCGCCAGTTAAAACTCCGAAGTCCGGCTTCAACATGAATCACCGGAATGCCTGCGACGGTTCCTGCGATGGCTCCGGCGGACGTGGACGTCACATCGCCTACGACGAGCAACGCATCCGGCGTCTGCGCATGCAAAATCGGCACGAGCGCGTCGATGATTTTCTTCGTCTGCGTCAGCCGATCTCCAAAGCCGACGCCAAGATGCGCGTCCGGCGCCGGAATGCCGAGTTCTGAAAAAAAGATATCCGACATCAGCGGATCCGAATGCTGGCCGGTATGAACCAAAAACAACCCAAAATTCCGCTCCGAAAGCGCCCGGTGGAGCGGGGCAATTTTCATGAAATTCGGCCGTGCACCGGCCAATAACACCAGTTTTTTCATGAAGGGTTTCTGGGCCGTAGCGTAGCCCTAAACCCCGTATCTGACAATGGTGAAACGGATAACAAACAAGCCCCGCACCAGAGTTGGTACAGGGCCTGTCCTTATCGGAGAAAGATAAGGGGTAAGACAGAAAGGAAATAAGAAGGGGCAAGAAGCGAAGAGATGAGAACTGTCACTCCGGGAGGACGAAGGAGGCAGACCCGCAGTACGAGCGCGGGCCGTTGATCCAGAAGCTGCCGAACCCGGGCTGACCGTCGCGCCAGCGGAAGCACGGGGCGCCGCGGAAATCGCCGCCTGCGTCCGTAGCCCTCTCGGTACCGGCGCAGTCCATGACGAGAGCTCCTTCGGCGATGCGTCCGGGGCTTCCGAGGATGAGGCACGCGGCCATGAAGCACGGCATCCCGTACTCGCGGTGACGAGCTGCGATGTGACCGCGGGCAGCGCGGACGCTGTATCCGGCATAGAGTGCGCCGGACTGCACAGGGAGAACATGGAAGTCGCCAGGCGTCCTGGCTGCATCCTCGGCGAGGGCGCGGGCCACGGTGTCGTTCAGTCGGTGAAACTCCGAGCAGAAGCGGCCCTCGGTCCAGTCCTTGAAGGACGGGACGAATTCGCGCAGAACTCCCAGGAGGAACGAGATGGCCTTGTTGATGTCGGTCCAGCCCTTCTTGCCGCTCACGAGGCTCGCGAGCCTGTCGAGCTTCGGGAGGGTCAGGAGCCCGTCCATGCCGTCAGGCAGGAGAAGGCGATTGCCGTTGCTCGGCGCGACGCGATAGCCTCCGCGATGCTCCGTGGCATAGGCGTCGGCCACGAGGTAACGCCGCAGGAGTGGCTCGATGTGTGAAGCGTCGAGACCGCGCAGGTGGGGCACTAGGAGCGAGCGCTGCACGAGCACATCGTTCATCTTCCAGCCCGGCGGGTACTGCCAGTACGGACCCTTAGCCCGCTCGTTCCACCATTCGCCGCGATATGACGAGGGCGATTGCATTGCAAGCTCGAGAGCAGCCTCCTCGGCTCCGCGCTGCTCGCGAATCCAAGTAACCAGCAGCTTGGCGTTCTTGCCATTGTTGGCGCGGACCCAGGCCGCATCTTCGTCCGTCCCACCTGCATCCGAGATGACGGCATTCGTTGACGCCGACAGATCTGCGGGGATCTTCTTCCAAGGCTCGGCCATGATGGCTTGACCTCCGTTCGCCGTTTACGCGAATTGCGTGAGCGGACCATCCGCCTCGACAATTCACGGTATGTCAAACAGCTACGCCGAACCTACACAACATTCATCGAAATGTCAAGAGTACTTGATGTTACCGTGCGAGCCGGAATCGGAGCTTCAACATGCGCCAGATGAGTTTGAGATGGCGAATCGTCTCTTTCCGGTAATCCAACTTGCTCTCACCTAAAATACGTTGCGTGAGCGGCGCGGGAATTTCGACAATTCGTCGCTTGTCGCGAATAAGGAAAAAAAGAATCTCGGCGTTAATATCAAACTTCGTGGATTGTAATGGCAACGTCACAAGCTGTTCGCGTTTGTACAATCGAAATATCGGACTCACGTCGTGCATTCGCTTCCCCATCACGATGGCGTACACGAGCGACGCGGCGTACGACATCGCCACACGATACAACGGGATTTTCTTGTCATACCCTGCGCCTGCCATTTTTGGCGAACCCGAAACCACATCAACATCGCCTTTCTTAAACCGATCAAGCAGCGACGCGACGAGTGAAGGCGCAAACGTCAGATCCGTATCCATCGTGATCACAAGATCGCCTTTTGCGTCACGAATCCCCGTGCGGATCGCCGCACCAAGTCCTTGATTCACGTCGTGCTTCACGAGTCGAACAGGGCCTCCAAGGCTCGCCGCAACCTGCGCCGTATCGTCCTTGCTTCCATCGTCAATTACAAGAATCTCATACGGTTCATGAAGCGCATCAAACACCGGGATGACTTCAACGGGAAATCGCTTGAGATTTTCCGCTTCGTTGTAGGCAGGAAAAATAAACGTGATCATATGCCGATATGCGTCAGAATCGTACGCGCTCTCGCCTCCCATGTATAGGGCGCCACGATCTCTCGCGATCGCACTGACGCTCTTGCACGCCATTCCGGATCTTCGAGAGCCTCTGTAACAGCTTGAGCGAATCCGTCTTCGCTGTAAGGAAAAAATTTCGCAACATCATCCGTCAACACTTCGCGCGATGATGGGACATTGCTCGCGATGATCGGAAGACCTGCGGCAAGATATTCAAATTGCTTGATAGGAGATGTGTACGATCGGCCGATCGCGTGATCCGGAGCTGTCGTCAGAAGTCCGACATCCGCCGCAGCAAGCGCGCGAATCGCGGACGCGCGTTCCATCATCGGAAAGATATGGACGCGTGACGCAACGCGCGGATCAACACATCGTTCGATGCGCTCCCGATCCACGTCCGGTCCGCCGATCACCACAAGATGCGCACGCGAATCCGTCTGCGTCCACGCACGAACGACGAGATCAACGCCCTTCCACAAATACAACCCGCCTGTGTAGATCGCGACAAACGCATCAGACGGAACGCCGAGGCGTTCGCGTTCCACCGCCCGATTCGGAGATGACAAAAACTCCGTCGGATCGTATCCGTCCGGTGCGACACAGATTCGCGACGCATCAATCCCGAGCTCACGGAGTTTCACGGTAAGCCCATGCGTGATCACGACATATTTCTGCACGAACGATCTAATGCGATGCCATCGCGCAGGCTGTGCGTCAGGCGCGTCATGCAACTCAAGCACAACGCGACGACTCGCGTCTCGCAACACATCCACCATCGCTGGATCTCGCGTATACCACACATCCGCTCGCTGCGGTGCCGCCCACGCCTTCACCGCTCGCACAAACGAAAACCGTTGCCACACGTAGGCAAGTTTTTTCGATGGAAACCACGACCATGAAAGCGGATCCGTCACACGAAGACGGACGTGTTGAAACAGATTTTTTTCGATGCCAAACGCCTCAAATACGTCGCGGCCGCCGGCACGATCCGGATTCACGAGCACAACCTCATGCCCGAGACGTGCAAACCACGCGCACGTCTGCACGATCTGGTAGGCATGCGCGCGCTCGGAGGGAATGCGAACGTTTTCAACAAAAATGATCTTCATGGCTTTCGACCTGACACCATTGCTTCGTATTTTGCGCTCGGAAGAAGATACGACAAGAGATGGATACACGTCTGTTTGATCGCGTAGAGCGAAACACCTTTCGAGAGCGCGTACCATGGATCGCAAAACGTCGTCGTACGAATGTCGGTAAATTGCGCGTACTGCAACATCTCACGAAGTTCTTGCGGAAGATATTCGCGCCAGTGACCAACGAATCCTTCTTCGCCGAGATTGTAAAAGGTCTGAAGATCCAGCTTCGGATTCTGTCCCGCAAGCAGGCGAAGCCGCGCATGAAGCCGCCCATAGTTGGGTGTCGCGATGACGAGCGGCGCGCCGGGTTTCAACGCCCGTGAAATCTGCTCTAAGAATCGCTTTGGAGATTTGAGATGTTCGATCACTTCCACGGATACCGCCGCATCTATACTCGCCGGATCGATCACGCGATCCATGGAAAAAATATCTTCAACGATCTGCTCAACGCCATGCTCTCGCCACACACGCGCGAGTTCTTCTTCACCTCCTTCGTGGAACATCTCACTCGTCGTGTGATCAAAGACGTATTTCTCGAGTGCAAGTGTTTGCGCGCCGAGCGACGCGATCGCGATCGCAAGAATGCCACGCCCTGCACCAACATCAAGGACGCGCTTGCCCGTGAGATCACCAACGCGACACAGCAGCTCTGTCAGAACCTGTGTGTAGAGATCACGATTCACGCGATACTTCGATGCATCTTTAGGCGGCATGGCGCGAAACGCCGAGGCAACGGCATTCGCAGCACGCGTGTGAGCTTCAGTGTTTGTCATGAGAGTCGTGTTTCGAGTGAGCGCGGCCGCGGACATGGTCTACGAGCGCGAGGAGCGTCCATCCGGCGTACATCGCGAGCAGGTTATCGAGCGGAATGCGATATTTTGTATACCCGGCGAAGAACGTGTGCAACATACTATACACGACCACAAATACGATCGGCAGCCACACATTCTTGTCGCGACGTCGCACGGCAAAAAAGATACCGAGAAGACCACCAAAGATCACGACCGCAGACGCGGCAGCCATCACGTTCCGTGCGAGCCAAACTTTCAACGGACTCCCCGCGAATGACCACGCCGCACCGGTTTTCACCGACGGGAAGAGACTTGGCTGCCAGAACGTCTTCAATTTGAGGAGCTGCAACTTGAATCCCTCCGGCCACCAATGCGCCGTAAACCACGCGGATCCTTTCTCCATCCAGTAGCGATTGAATTCAACCTCTGTCAACGGCCCAAGCTCCGCGCACGTTGCCACATCACCGTTCGGTTCGCGCGGATGCCACTCCGTCCAGTTCACAGATTCCTGATACACACCATCCGCCTGTAGCTCCGCTTCAAGCTCCGGCGGCATGCGATATTGCTTGTACATCGGGTTCGTCGATGACACCGTGACGTTGTCGACGATTTCCTGCGGATACCCGCGAAGTGTCAGCTGATAAATATTTTCGTTATTTGCTTTGAAAAACGCATGCCCCAAATCCGTCGTGAGCGGCGCAAATGCATGGAGCTCCTTCCAGTTCCGATACGTCCACGGGGCGATACATCCTGCAGACACAATCGCCATCACCGCCGCGAACCCGATCACGCGCTTCCATTCCGGCCAAAGCTTCCACGCGATCCAGAACACGATGAACGGCGTTGCCGGCAAAATCGTTCCCTGAACGTACGCCAACGCCGCAATCGATACTCCCGACGCAATCGCCCAGGCATAACGCTTCGTCTCCGTGAGACGGAGCACGCACCATACGAGCAACAGCAGGAAGAATGACGAAAGAAAGGTGTGATAGTACTGCGTGTAGTGATAGAACGTGTACGGATAACACGTCATGAGCAAGCCGCCGATGAGCGCGGCGCGCTTCCCGACGAATCGTCGACCAACGACATACACCAACCACAGCACGCCAACGACGAAGATATTCTGCACGACCGCTTGAGCCAGTGTGTTCGTCGGTGAAAATATCGCGTACAGACCCGTCAGAAAAAAGAGATATCCTGGCGAACGGTACGCCGATGCGCATCCCAACTCACGCGCATAACTGTACCCGTATCCCTGAAACCAGTGATCGACGAGATAGAAGAACCCCCATTCTCGATTCACCAGCGACTCATGAAAAAGCGCGACGGATGCGATGCGCGATAATACGACAAGAACAAGAAACGCGCCGACCCACAGTTCAAATCGCGGGCCCGTCTCCCCTTCGACCCGCATCCCCCGCCATCCCAAACGCTGCTGCGCATGCAACTCATCCTGCCCAGCGATCGTCCGCACGTGATCTCGCGCACTCACCCGCATCGCCTCGCGACGCTCCGGCTCGCGAAGCTGCTCCCGTATCGCAGCCGCAAGACCACGCGCATCGTTCGGCTGCACGACGCGGCCGTCGATCTGCGGACGGAATATCGACCCAACGCATCCAACATCCGTCGTCACGATCGGTACCCCCGCCGCCATCGCCTCGGTAATCGTCCGACCAAATCCCTCGTACCGTGACGACATCACAAAGAGATCCGCGGCCGTCCACACATCAAGCAAGCTCCCCCATGGCTTGAGCGATACGCGATCCGACAGGTTCAATTCCGTGATTCGTTTGCGAAGCTTTTGTTCCAGCGGCCCCGTACCGATCAACGAGAGCATGAACGGAATACGCTCGTTCTTCAATTGCGATATCGCGTCCATCAACGTGTCTAGGCCTTTCTGTTCAACAAACCGACACGGCACAACGATATGCGGAACATCTGCCATCGACCGTAGTGGCATTTCGAGCAATCGAGACAAATCTTGCGCAACCGGAATAACATCAACACGATGCGCATCGACGCCGAGACACATCATCTGCTGTTTGACGCGATCGCTCACCACGCGCACACGCTCCGCGCGTTTCAGGATAAACCGACCAAGACACGACAGCACTCGGTTCTTCCACGATTCTTTGATCCATTCCCCCGAAAAGAAATCACCGTGTTCTTGAATCTCGAGCGGCACATTCATCCATCGCGACATGAGATACCCGACGAGTCCCGCAGCAAATGGATCTTGCGCCGTCACCACCACGCGCGCGGATGATGCACGGATCAATCGAATACCATGTACAAGCGAACGCAACAGTCGTCCCTGCATCACCATCGGGGAAACGGTCAGCGTCGCGTCCGACATCGAACGCACACGCATTGCCGTTGCGGATGACGAATTGAGCAGGTCTCGGTCATAGCTCACCATCACGACCGAGAGCGGATCATTCTTCCCCTTTATCGTCGCAAGCGTTGTCGTCACCATGTCTGCGTATGACAGATCGGATACCCGTGCATACGGTGCATCAGAGCGACGAGTGACCGTCGCAAGCGCACGCGTCCACGCCGAAACGTCCGCATACGGTACGATGCGAATAAGATCACCGAACGTCTCTTTCGTTTCCGGATTTCCGCCCTGATCGCTCACCACGCACGGCACGCCAAACATCGCCGCTTCCGCGACAACATGCGGATACCCCTCGTAGCCGGAATTAAGTGCAAACACATCCGCAGCGGCATACCATGCGGCAAGCGTTGCCCGATCAATGCGACCTAACATCCGCACGCGATCTTCAACGCCAAGCTTCTTTGCGAGGAGTGACCAATCATCAAACATCGGACCATCTCCCGCGACCACGAGAAGATACGACGGTGGGAGATCTTTCACGGATGTAATAAGATCCGCAACACCTTTCCACGGAACAGCACGAACCGCCGTCAGAATGACGACGCGATCATCCACGTTCAACGCGCGTCGCTCTGCCACGCGTCCTCGCGTTTCCGGCATCGGCTCCGTCGCATTCACAATCACATGAATCCGCTCGCCCGAAACGCCCCAGCGTTCAACAACCGTTTTGAGATATCGACTTGGCACGATCACGCGTTCTGCGCGTCGCGCCGTCCATCGTTCGATTCGTTCGTAGAGACCAATAACGCCACCATGTCGCTCCGCGAGAAACCCATCCAGTAGGGGCAATTCATGAATCGCCCCTACGCGAATCACCGCATCGCGGTCCTGCATGGCCATTTCCCACGCATAGTCGCCAACAACCTTCATCGTCACCGAACGCCCGGCGAGTCGCGCGCCAATCATTGTCGGCAGCCCTTCAGACACCGGCCCCTGCGCATACACGACATCGCTGCGACGCGCCAACCGAAATGCATGCCAGGCATACCGAAGATACCGAATAATCGCACCGCCGCGACGAGACACGCGCGTTACTCCCGCATCGTTCACATCCGGATTTCCATACGCGAGCACCTCAACATGATGCCCCTGCGCACGAAACGCTGAAGCTAAACCTGCCGTATACGTCGCTGGTCCGCCGGATTCTGGAGGATAAATCCCCGTCGCAAGCAAAATTCTCATGGTTTTTGCAATACAAGCGTCGTCGAAAACATGACGGCATCGAGCCGCTCTGGTGTAAACACCTCATTCATCCGCTCTTCCATCTCAAACCACACCGCGAGCTGATCATCGGTCGCCTCGCGCATAAATCCTTTCAGTGTGCCGAGGTTATGCTTCTTCATCGACAGCATCGTGAATCCCTGCGCTTCAGCCTGTGATCGAAACAGCGCATCATCCACCTTCTTCATATACGGTCCTTCAATGCCGAATCGCGCGAGAAGCTGACTCACCGGCACCATGATACGTTCTTTCAGATCCGACGACCGAAAATGTCCGACGTCGTAATTCATATAGGCAATGCCGCCGCGTGCAAGCGAGGACCATGCCGTCTTGAGAAATGCCGGACGATCAACGACGTGCTCAACCGCGCTCATCGCCGTGACGACATCAACCGTTTCTTCGACAGGCCGTTGTGCGTCGAATATGCGCAACTCCATCTGTGCATTTCCCTCATACATCCGTTTCCCGCGTGCAATCGCATGTTCATCCGTATCGATCACAACGACCTTCGCGTTCGGATGCGATGCGAGAAACACCTGCCAAATACGCCCGCTCCCGCCGGCAAGATCAAGGACATGAACGGGACGATCACCGAACCGGCGATCAAGATCCGCAAGCATCCATTGTTTTGCGGCATTGCCGCGTTCATAGATCATCATACGCATGACGTTAGAAGCGCTTGCATGCGCTGTGCAATGCCGTCCCACGCGAACCGCTCTCGAACAACCTCCGCGCCCTGTCGGATTAACCGCTCCCGCAACCCAGGTTCCTCTTGAATGCGTTGAACGGCACGCGCGATGGATGCAGGGTTCTGCGGTTCACAGAATACGCCCGTCTGCCCGTCCGTCAAAAAATCCGGAATCCCTCCAACGGGTGTTCCCACGATCGGAAGCCCCGCCGCCATCGCTTCGAGAAATGAATTTCCCAATCCTTCCGAACGCGATGCACGAACAAACACATCCGACGCATGCAGGATATCCGGCAATTCGTCATGACGACGCGTTCCCAAAAACATCACACGATCACCGAGGCGCGCTTGCTCACCCAACGCCTCCAACGAGGCACGATCTTCGCCGTCCCCCGCGATCACAAGTTTGTACGACGGCGGAAGCAACGAAAGCGAACGGATCAAATCGTCTATCCCATTCTTCAACGATAGCCGCGATGTCGTCACGAGTACCGTATCGGTCGGTGCCGCGCCCCAGGTACGACGAAGCTCCTCACGGCGTTCCGTCGCTATCGACGCCGCAAACCGAACAACGTCCACGCCATTCGGGATCACGACCGGTTCACCCGCAAACCCCATCTGCGTTGCCCACGTCGCAAGAAAATGACTGATCGCCTGCACGGCCGTCGCCCGACGGAAGATGAGTCGATGCAAAAACTGCAATCGACCCGCTCGTGCCGCATAGTGCTCAAGCGGATCTCCTTCTTGGAGCGTAAGCAACATCTTTGCTCGTGGTCGAAGCCACGTGTACGCAAGCGCCGCGAATCCGCCGTAGCTCGCCATGAGCGACCATATGAGCGCATCGCGTGATCCTTCGATACGGAGCGCAACGAGTGGGCCAAAAAGCGGAAGCAAAAACTTATCGATTGGCGCGCCGATGCCCACACGATGCACGGTCACATTCCCAATCTTCTCTATCGACGGAAGTCCCGGCCGAATCTTCGCACACACCAAATCGAACGGCCCGTCCGGCAATCGATCCGTAAGTTCTTTCATCGCAACTTCTGCTCCACCGACCAGCGGGAAGTACGTTGTGGCAAAAATGAGAACACGTTTCGTCATACAACCGTGCGAAAATACGCGATGGTTTTTTCGAGACCATCACGAAGCGGAATGTTTGGCTCCCATCCAAGCATCTCTCTTGCAAGCGTGATATCCGCCTGACGTTGCTTCGGGTCGTGCTCAACCGCCGGAAGATGACGAATCGCCGACGACGAGCTCGTCATCTCAATCACGATCTTTGCAAGATCCAAAATCGTAAACTCGCCAGGGTTCCCGATATTCACCGGCCCCGTGAATCCCTCACGCATCATCATGCGCATCATCCCCTCGATGAGATCGTCCACGTATTGAAACGATCGCGTGTACGTTCCGTCGCCATACACCGTCAGATCCTCGCCACGAAGCGCTTGCAAAATAAAATTGGACACGACGCGGCCGTCATCCTTTGCCATGCGCGGCCCGTACGTATTAAAAATGCGGATGACGCGGATATCGACACCGTATTCACGGTGATAATCAAAACACAACGTTTCCGCGCATCGCTTACCTTCGTCGTAACACGCGCGCCGAGAAATCGGATTCACATTTCCCCAATACGCTTCCGTTTGCGGATGCACCAACGGATCGCCGTACACTTCAGACGTGGACGCCTGCAGAATCCGCGCGTTCGTGTTCCGCGCAAGCTCAAGGCAATTAATCATCCCGAGCACGTTCGTGCGAACCGTCTCAACCGGATCATGTTGATAATGTGGCGGCGAAGCCGGACACGCGAGATTGAATATCCAGTCATATTCTCCCGTCAGCGATTGCTGAACATCCCGCTCCACAAACGTAAACGATGGATACGACATCAAATGCGCGATGTTCGCCCGCGACCCCGTGAACAAATTATCAAGACACTTCACCGTGTGGCCATCACGAATCAACCGATCACAGAGATGTGATCCGACAAATCCAGCTCCTCCGGTAACGAGAACACGTTTAGACATGATGGGCATTCAACCAACTCGAGAGCGCAAGCAACATCCACAATCGATTTCCATGATCCGCGCCGCGCTGATGCGCTGTCATCAGGCGCTTCACCGCATCCAATCGGACGATCTGAGCGAGCGGTCCGGATGGATCAAGGCAGCGATCTTGAACGAGACCTGCGAGCGGACCGCGAAACCACGAGGCCAGCGGCACCTGAAAACCGCGCTTTTTTCGAGCCAAAACTTCCTGCGGGACAACGGATCGGAGTGCGCGTTTCAGCGCGATTTTTGTCTTACCATGACTCACCGTTTGGTTCAATGGGAGCCCGAGGGAAAATCGCACCATCTCCTGGTCCAAAAATGGCGCGCGCGCTTCCAACCCAAACCGCATGGTTGCACGATCCATTTTTACATTAAGATCATCCGGGAGATAGGACGTGAGATCAAAGAACATCGCGGACGCTACATCGTTCGCGCCATTCATCGTCCGAGACACGTATCCGACCGCATCTGCGTGTGACGTCTGATTCAAAAAATCATTCGTGCACAACTCTCGAAGCATTGAGGATCCGAAATACGCACCGCAAAACAGTTCACCGTATGATCTCGTCGCGACAACATCCGCCATGCGTTTAAAACGCGGATCATGCAGTGCCTGACCGAATAATCGAACAATCGGCGCACTAACACGCGGAAGACGCTTCGCGCGCTCATACGCGACGTATCGTTTGTATCCGCCGAACGTCTCATCTCCCCCATCACCCGTCAGCACAACCTTAATCTGCTTCGACGTCTCCTTCGCAAGTAGCCATAGCGGCAACGCGGATGAGTCCGCATACGGCGCATCGTAGTGCATCACAAGTTCATCAATGAGACGCAACAAATCTTCCGGCTTCGCCTCGAACGCATGATGCTTCGTTTTAAAATGCGCCGCGATCTCTTGTGCATCATCTCGTTCATCTCCAGCAGCGCGAGACATCCCAGACGCATCAGCGAATCCCATCGTGAACGTCTGCAGCTCATCCACGTATCTGGATGCGTACGCCACGACCGCGGCGGAATCAACGCCGCCGGATAAAAAGGCACCCACGGGAACGTCCGCCGCGAGCATACGCAGCTTCACCGCTTCGTCGAGGCGCGACCGAATCCCTTCATCGATGTCTGCCTCGGTCATCTGATGCACCTCGCGAGACCACGCATGATACGCATGAATCGACAGCGCGCCCCGATGAATCATTCCATAGCATCCCGACGGAAGCTGCGAGACGCCAACGAATCCCGTACGCGGCGTGGGCACATACTGCAACCCGAGAAACGTCCGCACATCATTCATGTCTGGACGGAGCGGGACGATACCCTTAAATGCTTTCAGCTCGGACGCGAACGCAACATCGCCCTCTGCCGTCGTCGTATAAAACAACGGCTTCTTGCCGATCTTGTCGCGCGCGATAAATAGCTGCTTTTCTTTATCATCCCAAATCGCGAACGCAAACATGCCTCGCAATTTTGTGGCGACGTTCGGACCCCAGAATCGATATCCTTCAAGAATCACTTCCGTATCACCTTCTGTTTTCCAGTCCGCGCGCAGCTCCTGTCGCAGGTCGCGATAGTTGTAGATTTCACCATTAAATACGATGGTGTACCGACCGTCTGCCGACGTCATCGGCTGATCGGAACGATGATCCACATCAATAATCGCAAGCCGTCGATGAATGAACCCGGCACCGGAACCGATCCACATCCCTTCCCCGTCCGGCCCACGGTGCGCCAGAGCGCTCCCCATACCGAATAACGCTTCCTTCGCAGGAGGCGTTCCCGTTTTTGTCACAATACCGGCAATTCCACACATATCTACCATCATTCCGACCATGATCGAGGGATCTGCTTGCTTTCCGCGGAAAAACAGATCTCTCGGCACGCTCGAGATGACAATATGAGAGTATTCCGCTATGTTAGCGGCATGTATGCCATCCGCCAAGCGACGCATCCTTTTTTTGATCACCACCTCGGACTGGGGTGGCGCACAGTCATTCGTGTGCCGGATGGCGGCCGAAGCAAAACGCGCCGGTCATGACGTGATGATCGCCGCCGGTGGTGATGGCGAACTTTTCGCACGCGGCGCCGCCGAAGGGATTCACGTCGTGCGATTGGAAATGCTCCGTCGCGAACTTTCACCGCTCCACGATCTCGCGGCAATCCACGAAATCCGTACAGTCATCCGCGACTACAAACCAGACGTCGTCCACTTGAATAGTTCAAAAATGAGCGTCGTTGGATCCATCGCCGCTTCCATCGAACACGTTCCGCGCATCATCTATCGCATCGGCGGCTGGGCGTTTTTAGAAGATCTCCCCTCATGGAAACGGCAGATCTATCTCTGGAGCGAAAAACTCACCGCGCACCGGAAAGACATTATCGTGACCGTACATCCCGGAGACGAAGAAGAGGCGAACCGACACAACATTCGTCCAAAAGATCGCGTCGTGACAATTGCGAACGGACTCGATCTCCCGTCATTTGACGCAGCGCTCCTCGACCGCGCAGGCGCGCGCGAGAAACTGGGTCTTCGCGCCACAGACATCGTCATCGGAACCGTCGCGAACTTTTATCCGCCAAAAGATCTTCCACACTATCTCGCGTCCATCGCGCCCGTCCTCACATCCACGAATATTCGTGCCGTTATCATCGGCGATGGCCCGGAACGAAACGCGATCACGAATGCGATTCATGCAAACAACCTCGCCGACCATGTGATTCTTGCCGGACGACGAGATGATAGCACCGCACTTCTTCGGGCGTTCGATCTCTTCGTCCTTCCATCATCCAAAGAAGGAATGCCGTGGTCTCTCCTCGAGGCGATGGCCGCACGCCTCCCATGCATCGCGACAGACGTCGGCGCATGTCGCTGGATGCTCGAACCGAATGCCGGAATCATCGTCCCACCGAAGAATCCCGACGCGATGCGGCACGCGATCATGTCACTCGTCTCAGACACGCAACGACAAACGGCGCTTGGTGACGCCGCTCGTATCGCTGTCGAAACGCGTTTTCGCTGGGAAAACGTCGTCCGACAAACGCTCGCATTGTTCTAGAATTATTTTCGCGGTCCGCGTGAACCACCGGTTGTTGTCACGACCGGAACAGACAGCGTGGACACATCCTCCTCCGGCGTCGTCGCATCGACGGGGGTCGGAGCATTTTTCGTTTCCTGCAGTGCCGCGTCGATACTCGTCACGTTCCCTAATGTGAGCGGAAGGATACGCACAGCAAAGGATGAGTCAATGCGAACAATCGCGGTCAAAATGCGATTTCGCTCTTCAAGCAATCCTTGATGCTCCATGAGACGAGCGATTTGAACATACACGTCGCTCGGTGCCTGCGGCAACGTTGGCAACACGTTCATTAATTCACGCAGCTTCTCCTTTTCATTTTTTACGTCATACGCCATCGCGAGCGCCATCGCTTCCCGAGCCTCCTTGAAAATATACGGATACGCAACGGTCTGGCTCTTGATGAGATTATCGGCACCCTCAACGAGCAATCGCCGATCAAAGAACTCATGAAGACCGAGCAACCAGTATGACTCTCCTTGCTCCGGGTCAAATGTCGCGACCGTCTTGAGCGCATCCAGCGCCTCATCCGCACGACCACGATCAATCAAGAACCGCGAATAGCTGTAATAGAGCTGCTGGCGCTTCGGACTGAGCTCGATCGTCCGACGGTACTGCGCATCTGCAATCTCCGCATCCGCCGGAACAAGCGGGACCATTGATTCGGCGAAGCGCGCAAAGATAAAACGCGGGTGCGTGTTTCGATCATGCTCCGCAATATGTTTTTCGGAGATCTTGACGATCAAGTCATGCCATTCACGCCAGTACGAGAGCTGCTGCAATTTTCCAGAACCTGCAACAGTAATAAAGTTTCGTGACTGCAAAAAGGTCTGTTCGTCGAGATACGGCGTCGGAATAGCAGCCGCCTGTTTCGCATAATCAAATGCGACCTGATACGCGCCCTGATTAAACGCGTTATTCGACTTAATCGAAAGGATAGATGCTTTAAACGGCAACACAGACGTTCGCCAGACAAGCGCGATAGCGAGCACCTGCAACACGCCGAACGCAATCCATGGAATCGCATGCGCTGGAGATGTCGCAACGGGTTGCTCCTCGCGTTTTTCGTTGAACTGCGCAGATGTGGCCGCAATCGCAACGGCATACATCAGGAAGCTCATGGAGAAACCGGCCGGGTGATCGAACACGAACAAGTTTTGAACAAAGTACGCTGTCGGGAGCGCAATCAGCACGCTCGTAATCGGCGCATCAATCCAGCCCTTTCGATGCGCTTGGACGACGGACCAAAACAGCGTTACGAACATGGCTGCGAAGGTAACAAAGCCAAAGAGCCCGGTCATGGAAAGTACATCCATGACCGTGTTATGCGAGCGATCAAACCATGTTTCGTAATAGCCGAAGCGAAGCGATTCCGGATTGTAATGCTGGTTAAAGAGGATATGGAAGGTATCAATTCCCCACCCCGTCAGCGGACGCTCAAGAAATCCCTTCCATGCAATTTTCCACGCGATAAACCGCGTCTGCGATGAGAGCGAGAGATTCGTGAACCGCTCAAGCGGGGAGTTCGCAACGAATGAGGTATTCCGAAGCGCGAATAACCCCGCATAAGACAGGGCACACACGAGAAGCGCGAGCGCGAGTCCTCGCTTCGTTTTTTTATTCGGCGTCATGAGACCGTACGCGATCGCAAAGACCAGAACGCCAGCCGCAAGTCCAACTAACGCGCCACGAGATTGTGCGAGCATGAACGCGATAAGATCAATGATCGCAACAATCGTGTACCAAATTTTCTGATTTCTTGTCGCGCCTTTCATCCAGAGCAATGCAAGAAAGAAGAAATTAAAAATCTGATACGCTGCCATGTAGATCGGGTTGTCGAGCAATCCACCGACACGCTCACCTGCCGGAAACATGAGCAACGTAGGAAATGGCTTCTGTAAAATCGCCACGATGGCCATGAACACCGAAAGCGCGAGCTCATAATTCAAAAATCGACGCCACTGCGGCCATGTCCGAATCACAGATACCGTCATCGTAAGCCATGCGAAGAAATGCAGCAGCGTAAACAACCCGTTCATGCGTTCCTGGTTCCCCCACCATGAACGAGCAATGTCAACGGAAAACACCACGGATGCGGCAATCGCCAAAAAATACGATGCGATGGCGAGATACAGCATGGATGGCCGAGGACGATATTTCGCATCCGTCCATGCGAGCGCGAGATACGCCGGAAACGTCAAACCGATCAAAACCTGAAAGAATACAAGCTTTGAGAAAACGAACGGGAAAATAACAATTGGAATGAACATGAGCGGCATGAGCAGCCCCCCATAAATCCCCAGGTATGTAATTGCCTTCAACCATCCGAGTGCGTCTTGTCGTTGCATATGTTTGCTTGGGTGCAAGCATAACACGCAACGAGAAAAAAAGGGTAGGTCTACACATTCTCCGAAAACACCCACACGCGGGACGGAAGCAGGATACTGTTTTTCCTAGGCAAGGATGTCAGCCATTTCCTAAAACCCAACAGCTCGAGAGCTGCCTCATGCGATATACGCGAAGACCAATAGAGCGACCGAGCGTAGCGTTGAGCGAGTTCCGCAGCGCGACTCGTATGAGGCAGCTCTCGAGCGCATAACCAAAGACCCAGCCGAGGCCGGGTCTTGGTAACCATTCAGATGTAGGTTCCGTTTGGCTGATCCAATTGGATCAGGCCACGTGCGGATTACAAGCTGACGGTCTGTGACTGCGAGATGTCTTCGATGTAGACATCGTTGGTCCAGTCGCGTGAGCCACCCGAGGAACCGACAGCGGAGCTGTGCGGAACTTCCGAGTTATCAGCCCACAGGAAGGTACCCGTTGCATGGGTCGCGCCAAGCTCGATCTGGCTTTCCGTGGAGGTCGGAGCTGTGCTCGGATCAACCACGAAGATGCTCGTGCTGGAAGCGATACCACCATGCATAACGTTGCTGCGCAAGTAACCGGTGATCAAACGGCTCGAGGAATCTCGCAAGAACGAGAGGGAGACGTTCTGACCGGAGACTGCGCCGGACACCGTGGCGTGCAACGTGTAGACGTTACCCGAGCCCACGACCGTTTCTTCGTTCGTGAAGGAAACGATGATGTATCCGGAGTTCTGGTTTGTAGCCATTGAACCAGCTTCGATATCCGTGACGCCACCCGTCGTCGACGTGTAGCTGACGGCGAAGTCACCGAGAGCCATATCCGTGGAGCCCTTGCGGACGCGGAAGTTGCTCAATGTGAGACCGCTTGTCTTGGACACCGAGAAGGCAATCTGCTTGACCGCCACGGAACCCTGAGCGTCAGCTGCGACCTGGAACTTCATGAGATCCTGGTCGATGTTGGCGAGAGTCGTGGACGAGAGCGACTGCTTCGTGACCGTCGGCTTCGACTTGCGCGTGATCTGGATGTTTCCAGCGCCCGCGTTTGTACCCGAAGCGTAGACACGTTCGCCGGAAGCCTGACCCGTCGAGCGGATGTTCAAGCTGGCGAAGTAGTTGCTGTCCCATTCACCCGTCGTGAGGCCTGACTTGAGGCTGAGCGACGGAGCCATGCCCGAGCGGTGGACACCGGAGGTGGCACCGGAGACGGACGAGGAGGACTGGATGTTGCTCAGTTTGCCCCAGAGCTGGAACTGCACCGAGCCATCCTTCGGAACAACGATCTTGTTGGCCGAGAGGTCAATGTCCTTCGTACCGGTGGAACCAGACGAGAGGATATCCTGACCCTTCACCGCGCCGCCGGAGGCAACAGCCACCGCAGCAAAGACCGCGTTGTCGTACAAGTTGCTACCCGTCGAGCTCGCGAGGATCGCGACGCGATCGAGTTCAACCGCTTCGAACTGAGCCGAAGCCTTGTACTGTGCGAACGGCACCCAGACATCCTTCCCTGCAACCACGATCGAGGAGACCGGGTGAGAGTCAGACGTGATGGTGATCGTACCACTGTTCAAGACCGTCTGGACAACGGACGGCGAGGCGCCGCTGGCGTTGGCCGTGACAGCGGAGTTCAACGACGGGGTCACCGTGTTGGAGTCCGCATCTTGTGCCGTGATATCCGAGGCAGCAGAGACACCGACAGAAACCTTGTCATACGGAGCCGTTGTCGAAGCCGTGGAGCTGAAGGTCGCAGCGACCGTCAAGCTCTTGCTCGTTCCGGCTGGGATGGTGAGGTTCAAGTTGCTGATCTGCGCAGCACCGGTCGTTGTGTCCGGAGCCTTTGCCGTACCAACCTGTGTCGATCCGTCCCAGAGGGAGAGACCCGTAATGCGCTGGTCACAGTTCGCGAGCGCACCGGCCGCGCCGAACGACACACCCGTCGACGCAAGCTGCGCCTGACATGTGAGCGTAAGGCTCGTGATGAGCACGCTGGACTGAGCACCCGTAGAGAGCACGAGACCCGCGACCGGAACATTCTGAGACTTCTTCACGATCGTGCCCGAGGACGGCGTGCCGGCCAAGGAAACGGTCAAGCTGGAAGACTTGATGTTGATCTGGTTACCCGTGTTCGCGCTGTTCGGGATGATCTTCGACGTTGCGAGGAATTCACCCGTTTCGACGATGCGGACGTCCGACGAACCGAAGGCGCTCAAGGTAACCTTGTAGCCACAGTCGTTGGCACCGAAGAATTCACCCGTTGCGTCTTCCGAGTTGGAGAGATCCGCAACGATGGCGAGATTCAACGTCTGTCCTGCCGTCATGTTGAACGAGTCAGACAACGTGATCGTGCCCGAGCTGTCCGCGCTAGCGGCAACACTGGACGCAATTTCCGTCGGACCCATAACCGTCACGCCTGTATCAAGGTTCTTGATCTTGAGCGCGCGGAAGTAGTTCGTGCTGGAAGAACCCTTCACTGCACATGTGGCCGAGCCAGCCGTGGTGGCAAGCGAGAAGCTCATCGTGCGGATTTCGAGGTTGTTTTCAGCCGTGAGAGCGAACTTGTAGAGAGGAACCGCGAGCTGACCCTTCGCAACGTTCGAGGTCGCAGGACCGTTGAACGCGTTGGTGAGGGTACCGCCCTGTGTCGTCACCTCAATGTAGTTAGCGGAATCCGTTTCGCCATCGAACGAGCCCTGGCCGGTTGTTGTACAACCACCCGTGGCCGTGTCAGCGATACAGACCGCAGCACCCGCGTTGTACACCATGTCCGTGGCATTCACGTCTGTGGTGTATTCAACGTAGGTCTTGATCGTGCGGCTTGCACGACCACCAACCTTGGCACGGAGCGAGAAGACTTTCGTCGTTCCGTTCGTGATGAGGTAGGACGGTTCAAACTTGAGCACGATACGACCGCTGGAGTCGACACCGGTTGCCGTCGCCACGAGAGACGAGCCCTGGTAGAGCTTGAGATCCGTGATGTCGGAGTTGGTGACCGAACCAGCCTGGTAAAGCGTGATCTGGTTGACCTTCACGTCGTTCGTGTTGGCCGTGAGTTTGAAGTTCGAGATTTCCGTTTCGGAAGCACCGACCGTCGGGTTCGAAGGAGTTGCACCCTTCTGAACATCGACACGAGCGGAGAGCGTCGTACCAACGGTGAACACGTTGCCGCGCACCGGGAACGATCCCTGGATAGCCGTCGCCGAGGAAACGACAACGGAACCTGCATCCATGATTTCGAACGAGTGCTGACCACCCGTCGAAGCCGGGCTCGAGAAGTCACCGTAGATGTAGACGGACTGCATGCCGCCGGCCGGAACCGTGATGTTCAGCGAGCTGAACGTCGCGGTCTGAGACGTCGAGTTGATCGTGCGTCCCGTGGTCAAGCGCTTGCCGTTCTGATCGTACAAGTAGACGTTCGCGAGATCTGAAGCTGCACCGACGCCAACACGATGGATCGTGAGACCCGTGATCGTGGAAGCACCCGTCCCGCCAGCAAAGGTGAACTTCGCGAGAGGAACTGAAGCAGCGTTCTTCGGAACTGTCGCACCAGCTGGCGTGTCAGCCGCAAGGGAAACCGTGAGGTTGCCCGAGACCGGCGTACCAGCACAGACAACGTCCGCGAGATCCGCTTCACGACCCGTGACGTCAGCACCGTTCGGGTAGCTGATGGTCGTCATGACCGTGTTAACGGCGTTCAACATGTTCGCGTCCCATGCAGCCTGCGAAGCGAACTTGCGCTTCTGGCCACCCCAGACGACGTACTTGTTGGAATCACCCGCGTACGAGACGGTCTGACCATCCGGGTGAACGGACGTCGAAACCGAGGAACCAATCGTGTAGTTCACGAAGAAGGCATCCGGCACGTCGATGACGCGCGTCGCCCAGGCATCTCCGTAGAGATTCTTGGCGATTGTTTCGGATTCAACCCAGTGAAGAACACCGCACTTGGTGACAGCGTAAACCTTCGGATCGGTCTGAATCTTCACGAGCTTCGTCCCAGGACGAACCGTGACGTTTCCACCAATCGGAATGGCGGCGAGTTCGGCGTCGGAAATGGTTTTGACCGACGAGAAATCGTTGTACCAAGAGAAGTAGGTCTTCTCGTTCGGGAAAACGTAGCGCTTCCCATCCGCTGCGTAGTAGTACACAGCAGGACCAGACGCCTTGAGAAGATCGCCGGCCATGGCCGCGGAAGCCGCATTGGCGAAGCCAAGCGAACCAGCGCCGACCGATGACACAACCATCATCAATGAGACGAAGGAGGAGAAAACTTTCTTAAATGAATTCATAAATGAGAACCTGTAGAAGTGTTTGCGGAGCGAGATCCGGTGGGATCGTCGAACCGCGATAGATGTTTGATGATGACCGGGTCCTCCGATAAATATCGGAGTTCGACCTTTCATGATCCGGTCAGTGGCGAGGATGTGACACGAGCGGGCAAGAGAGATTCCCCCGCCCGTCAGGACAGTCGAGTAGAGCTCGAATGCCCTGCGAGGCGATGAATCCCGCAGCGTCCCGTTTTATGGGGGCGTTACAGGTTGAACGGATGAAGAGGATATCGATGACGGAAGAGAAGACGTCGAGGTTGACGTTTCCGCCGTAGACGACGAGGCGGTTCCGTCATTCGTCGTTGATGACGATCCCTCTACCGGAAGAACAGCCGCCGTAGACGACGAGGCGAGATCCTCCTGTGTTTTTTGGATTGCGAACGCCGTCTGCGTTGCGACCTTAATCTGCTCCACGGCAACCGGAAGCGAAAGACTCGACGTTGATGTTTCGGTAGACACCGTCACTGCCGCGGTAGACGACGCAACGCCCGCATCCCCGGTCACGTCCGCAACAACTCGGCCATGATCCTGAATAGCCTGGACGATCCACACTTCAGAAATATCCTCTTCGGATTCTTGATGCGTCTCAACGAGAACTTCCAACGCCTTCACACCCGTATCAGCCGCAGCCGCCTGTGCCTCGGTAATCTTCCCCTTTGTCTCCGCCGGAATTTCCGACTTCGTTTCTTGAAGCTTTTGAACGATCTTTCCCGTAGTCTGATCAACAAGCTTCGCAACTTCCACAACTTTCTTTGGCGAAACATCCGTTTTCACATCATCAAGCTGTTTCTTCACCGTATCCAAATCACGCTTTAAAATTTCTGCTGCCTGCGCCACACGAACTGGCTTCTCAACAACATCCAGCTTCGCAACACTCTTCAACTCATCTCCACGACGATCTGTGAATTCCAATTTCAATCGCAGTTTATCTTCCTTTGTTGCCGTAAGCGCCAACCGAGCTTGCTCCGTCGCAAGCTTTAACGAGTACAAAAAATCTCCGGGTAACGATCGTTCTGCTGCGGAAACGGACGCAACGGATCCACCCAGTGCAGCAAGCAACACCGCCATCGCAGCCATGACCGGACCTCGAACAAAATATGGAAACCGAACCGGAACAAAGTGTCGGAAAAACGAAGCAATCGTATGCGCAACCGTTGTCGACTCTCCGCGACGTGATACGCAGACCGTCTTCAATAATTCCAATCGCGTTGCAGCAATCCACGCCGCATCGGGTTCGAGGCGGCGTTCAACGGATCGCAGTTCACTGATCCGCTGCTGCAAGTCACGTGACATGATATTACTGAATTTCTTTTAATGCCTTGAGGGCGCGATGATAGATCACACGAACATTTCCGGGAGTCTTCTCAAGAACATGTGCAATGTCATCGAAGGAGAGTCCGTCCACGAGACGAAGGGTGACAACGTCTCGATAGTCCTCCTTCAACCGCTCAAGCTGCTTGAGCAGAAGGGAGAATTCCGCCCGCGCCTCGATAACTCGGCGCTCGCGTCCACGATCTGATGAATCGTCCCTTACTTCAGAAGACGTTAATTCATGGAGTTCTGTTACAGACACAACCTGAACCCCATGTGAAACCGGACGCTGGCGGTAATAGTCTGCAATGAGATTACGCGCAATGCGATACAGCAACGCGCGAACATGCGTCACTGTTTGATCTTCTTGCAGGTAATTCCAGGTTTTTGTGAAGGTTTCTGCAGTAACATCCTGTGCATCCTCCTGAGATGGAAGCTTCAGCAAGGTAAAACGATACAAGGCTTTTACGTAGCGATCGTAAATCCTCGCAAAAGCTTCAGGATCCCGCTTCGTTCGAATGCGGAACAGGAGATAGCGATCGACAAGATTCGACATGCTGACTCCCAAGGAGAGTGGGCTGATCGTAACCGAAAATCCCCTTTTCTTCAAGCCTTTTTACTCAAAAATTCACTTTTTGTCCACACTAGTATTGACAAATATACGGAATCGAGACACAGTCTTCTCATGAAAACGCCACAAAACATAACGAATGATGAACAATCCACGGAATCCTCAGTCGTTCGCGTTTCTGTGTCAGAAGCTGCTCGCCTCTTCGGCGTAAATCCTCGTACCGTCCGCCGAGCCATCGCAACCGGCGACGTTCGATACATCGTCGTTCGAGGTCGGTATGCTATTCACTTCGAATCGCTCGTGCACTGGTCGCAACGAACCATCACCGTGCAACATAAACGCGACGCGAAAGGCATCGGGCAATGGGTCGACCAGTGGAAAATTAAAAATCCGAAATTCTCTCCTCGATCCCCGAGCGGAACGTAATCCGTCGGCACATTACGCTCACATGTCTAATGAGACGCGACAAAAATATCTGTAGATGCAACAAGCGGCGCCCCATCTCCCCGTTCCGTTGACGTCGGCGTCACTTCCACTTCAAATGACCACGTCGCAGGACGTCCTTTCGTTACCGGCAGAGACGGAACGTGCCACACAACCGTAGAATCCGTTGTAGAAAATCGACCCGGGAGAAGCGATGCATTGCGACCGGTCGCGTGAACATCCGATGAAAGCGTTCCTCGAATTTCAATATCTTGTATCTCCCGCTCCGTCGACGTCACCGTCCATGTCACCCAATACGTCGTCGTCTCACCGAGACGCGGAGGATTCGGACCCGAGCCGAGTTGATCACCGGTCGCCGTTCGATATTGCACCGTCGTCGCGACACGCGGCGTAGATGATGCATCGCGATCATCCGTATCCAACGATGCGACGCTCGACGAAGGAAGGACGGTGAACCGCAAGACCCCCCGGTCAACCGGCTGTGCCATATCCTGCACCTCCCATGCGATAGCCATCCGCCCACGCGTTCGCGGATCAACATCAAGCGGAATAACGACTCGTTCACCAGGGTTCATGTTTCCAATCCGATAGGAATCGCGACCATAAAAACTCACACCCGCTGCCGACGAAGGATCCGTCAGACGCAAGATGACAGCAGGAAGGGATGTCGTCCCGTTATTCGTGAGGACGAACGGAACCGAGGATCCTGCCGAAACCGTGGAGGTCGCACCCCATTCAATCTGCATCGCGGACGAAGCGATCTGCGTGCGCTCTTCTCCGGAGATATAGCGTTCTTCCGTACCCACCATCTCACGGAGACTGTACCCAAGAGCGATCTCTGTTCCAGGGACATCGCGCAACCGAACACGAAGCGTCGCCGTTCGCCGATCTCCGGCGTTCAACCGTCCGAAGAGAACGGATGAGTGCGTTATTGGAGGATCAGCACTCACGATTTCGGCCCACGGCGGAAGTCGCCATGTCAGCTTTACACCATCATGCGCCTGCTCATCCGTTACGCGTATCGCCGCAGTCATCGTGAGCTCGTCTCCGCCAACGATCGGCGAATGCGTGTACCGCACGCTCAATCCGGATGCAGGACGAAACAGCGCCACAAAGAGTGCGACGGCGCACAGAAGTCCGTATGTTCCAAGACGAAAGATATCCGTTGGCTGTCGTTTCATAGATTACAACGCTGTTTCTGTCCGAACGAGAATCTCACGAATCCCGTCCGCATCAATGTCCCCCATCTGCACCGCGATCCCGGAAAGTACCGGAACATCACCGAGTCGAATTTCTTGTTTCAGCATACCCATCGCATCAAACACACGGACACGCGGAATCGCCCCTTCTCCGGAACCAACAAGGATATCCGCATGACCATCCTGGTCCGCATCTCCCACCGCAACAGCGACACCTCCCCGCTCATGCGTATCAAACGCGAGAAATCCTTCGTGCCAAAGCGCACCGTCTCCCGTTCGTATCTGAACACGCGGCGCATTGCCAGGCCCCGCTCCGAGGACGAGTTCATCACGACCATCCCGATCCACATCAAGCGCAGCGACGCGAACACCTCCGCGATACGCGACATCATCAACCGACCATCGATCAAGCTCTCGTCCGACGCGATCGAAGATACGAACATCTGGAGACCCATCGCGTCCAACAATAATCTCTCGTGAGTTGTCACCGCGAACATTTCCAACCGCAACCCACAACGTCCCGGTGTATGCGGCGCCAAACGGGCGGAATGCGATCTGCGCCGTACCCGTCTGTACCGTCAACTCTCCCCGATGCGCACTAATCATCGATGACGGTGTCTGGGAAGAAAACGGAACAACAGACACGTCCGCGCCGCGCGGGAGATCCGTACGGAGCGTGAAAAATCCGTTTCGTGCACGCGTACCCGTTTGGCGATACGCACGAAGATAGCCTCCGTTGATAAATCCGCCTTCCTGAAGATCTTTCATGCTCAACGAACGCACAAGGACGCGTCCGTCTTCCGCGGGAAGATCGAACGTACGAATTCGCTCTCCCGTATTTGCCGCCGGATCCTGATCACCAAACAACAACTCATACGTCGCAGGAAGCGTGACGCGCCGCGTTCCCGTCGTGCTATTCACGACAACAGCGCCGCGTTCAAACTCGCGTATCCAAACACCCGGAGCAACGTCCTTCCGCGCCGAGTCCAGACGTCGTGGTGCGCCCGTCGGTCGTCCGAGCGATGCATCATATTCGTCATACCACCACGTTCTCGCATGATGCGTCGGCCCTGCATCGAACGAAAAAAATCCATCGCCGAGCATCGCACTCGTCAGACCATATCGCATGAGCCGATAGTCGTCCGGCGTCTCACGATCTTCCGTATTCGTGTTATATGCCGTCAGCGATGGCGCGACATTCACCCGTTCTGCGTGAAGCATCTCCGTCTGTGACCCCTCCCATCCGTACCGAGGAAAATTCTCTATCAGCACACCGTTCACCAACGAGTGATAAATCGTACTACTGTTCACCAAGATCAATCCGCGCGCACCAACGGCGCGACGCATGTTTCGCAAAAGACGCGACATCCCCGCCTGCCAGGCGGCGTTTATCTTGTCTGACGACGCTGCAACCCCATCACCATCGGGATCAATACTCGGTCCAAAAAACCACGTGATGTCACTATACGCTCCATCGAGAAAAACGCCGTCCCACAAACCGGTCGACATCATCTCGTCATGAACGAACGCCGGTAGAACATCTGCCCACCGCACACCATGCGCCGTCGGCCCTTCATCCGTCGCATTCATCAGCTCCGCGCCAGACCACCAACTTAACCGTGAGCCGGTGGTTGAGTGCATAAACAATTCCTCCGATGCACGCGATGCGAGTCGATGTCCTGGCGACGACGGATCACCCTGACGTCGAGATTGGGAAAGCTCCCCCGCGCTCACGTAGGCTAAAATTTTTATCTTCGGATTCGCGGCGCGAAGCGCACGAATATCTTCCGGTGCAGACCATGCCACATCCATGTCCAATACAACGACATCCCACCGAGAAAGTCGTGCGAGATCCGCATCCGAAATCTGCCAGTTCAAATAAAAATTAATCAACTTTGGCGCTGTCCACGTGCCTCGCGCGGCAACAAGCGGTGTCGGACACGCGAGAAGCAGGCATAACACAAGTAGCGCAAATCGTTTCATATCACGCTCGAGAAGCGGCGATCGCCGTCTCATACACGTCCGCGATCATCTGTTCATGCAACGCCCAATCCGGAAATCGATCTCGCCCCAAGCGATAACTCGCATCCGCCATCGCATCCCGCGCTTCGGAAGACAATGACGCAAATTGCTTGAGCGTCGCGGCCCACGCATCAACGTTCGCGCGCTCCACGAGATAACCGCTCACTCCTTCTTCCACCATCTCCGGCAACCCGCCAATGCGCGTCGCAAGAATCGGCAATCCATATCCTAGCGCATCGAGTACCGCGAGTGGCGCGTTTTCATATCCCACCGGCGACGCAATAAATCCGTCCGCATTCAGATACAGATCGATCAATTCCGCTCCGCGTTTAAACCCCACGAGCTCAACGTGCTTCATGTTCTCGCTTCGAAGATAGGACCGTAATCGATCTTCTTCGGGACCAATGCCCGCAATCCGTATGTGCACCTCCGGCACAGATCGCGCCGCGTGTAATAACTCCTCATATCCTTTTTCCGGAGACAACCGTCCGACGGCAAGCAGATACCCCCCGCCACGCGACGCGCGTTCGTGTCGCGGAGCCGGTGAACGTGCAACGAGAAATTTCGACGCAGGCTCACCCCATGACACCATGCGTTCCGCCATAAAGTCAGACGGACAAATAAACGTATGCACCGTTCGCTCATACGATTGCATCGCCTTTGTATATCCCATTTCCACCGCGGCGAGGACATTCGGCAACAATCGACTCCCCATGCACCGATGCACAATCGCTTGCGTGTACCTCCCACCCTTACACCGCTCGCACGGCGCGCCTTCCGTGTACATTTTGTAATTCGGACATGCGAGCTTCAGATCATGAAGCGTTTGGACGCACGCGACGCGCTGCCGACGAATTGGCGCGAGGATTGACGTTGAAAGATGATGATAAATGTTATGGAGATGAATGACGTCCGGCGCAAGCTCGCGAAGCGCGTGCTCCATCGCGCGCTTTGCTTCCCGATTCCAGAGGTAATCCATCGCTTTTATTGTATCCGCGAACGGCCCCTCAAAACGACCCATCTCATGTCGTGTCACAAATCTTGAGGCGTCCGTCGAGGGAAGATTCTTTGGCGAGCGTGTCGAGAAGGCATGTACCTCATGCCCGGCGCGCTCTTGTGCGCGCATCAACTCATGCATGTACACCTCCGCGCCGCCGTGCAGATCAAAAAATTTATTCACGTGAAGAATCTTCATACGCATGCCCGCAGAAGGGAATGATACAACTCGAGATACATCGCAACCATACGATCTGATGAAACATTCGCGCGAAGAGCTGGCGCCGCGCGCAACGCACGTGTCACAGCCTCGGCAGGATGTGCAAGCACGCTTTCGATTGCACGCGCCCACCCAGGAACATCCCCCGCAGCAACGAATCGCGTGTCATCCGTACGAAACGCTTCGCGGAGAGGCGGAAGATCCGACAGAATCGTCGGAACCGCCGCGGCCGCGGCCTCGAGCGCAGCGTTTCCAAGACCTTCCCATCGGGACGGAAAACAAAACACATCGGATGATGCGAGAAGTTCCGGTACATCGTGACGCGTTCCAAGCCAACACACACGTGACGCGATCCCGAGCTGTTCCGCAAGCGCACGAAGCGACGTACGGAGCGGCCCATCGCCAACGACGGACAATTTCCACGGACGACGAACGAGCGCGAGCGCCTTGAGCAGGGTGGCATGATCTTTTTGCGGATAGAGACGCCCAACCGTGATGAGTCGCGGCACGTCGTGAAACCCATGTCCGCCGCGCAACGCAATGCGATCAATTTCGATCCCGTTAGGAATCACGCGAAGTTTTTGCGCAGGAACGCCATCTTGCTCGAGACTGACACGCTTCACGGATTCCGATACCGCAACAACAGCGTCTGTCCACCGCGAAAACAGTCGATTCACGAATCGATGCACGATACGATAGCTCGGATTCACATTATGTTCCGTCGATATCACAACCGGCACCCGTGCAAAAAACGCCGCAAGACGTCCCCACGCATCCGCGCCAAATAAATGCGTATGCACAATATCCGGACGTTCAATCCGAAACAGCCGCACAAGATCTATGACGGTTGATATGCCAAACGGATCTCGCCGCGTGAGTACGCGCGTACGAATTCCTCGTTCCTGAAACACGCCCTGAAGTGCTCCGCCCTCAAACAACGACACAACCGAAACATCGCAGCCATGCGCGTCATTCAGAAGACCTGTCGCAAGACTTAACACGACCTGCTCCGTCCCGCCAACACCAAAACTCGGCATAAGATGCACAATGTACGGCCGCGTCGCGTCACAAAAAACCGCTTCCACGATCCACGCCGCGCTCTGCGTAACCAACGGACGCGCCATCCGCATCACACGCTCACTCAACCGATCCCATCCCGATTGCTGGGAGAGCCGTCCCATCAACGACCTTCGACGCGCCACAGTGCGCACGGCGTCTGTGGTTCGCCAACCGGATACGAGCAATCTCGAACGAAACGTCGCGAATGTCGTCTCCGCCTCTCGTCGCGCACCCGCAATCCACGCAACTCCACCTGCGCGCAGATATGGACGAAGCACCGCAAGCGACGCATACGCTTCGTCAGATCCCGTCGTATCCACAACGATCGCATCAAATGGCGTCTCGATACGCGACAATGTTGCTTCAGTGCACACCGATAGGCTCACTCCGCATTCCCGCGCCTGCTGTGTCGCTTCTGTGCGAAGGGCGTCGCGCTCTTCAAGAACCGTCACCTCGTGTCCCGCTTCGGCGAGCGGAAGCGCGAATAATCCCTGCTCCCATCCCGCAAGCACGATGCGCAACGGTCGCTTCCGCGCGAGCGCGGCAGCTTCCGCGCGTTCAAAGACGAACGCAAGCCGCTCGCGTCCGCCTGCCAACCGATGTGCCGAACTCAATCGATACGCATTCGCCTTCATACGGTATCCAGCGGACGTTCGTGCGAAGAAGATTCCGACAATACGCGAAACGCCGCGAGCATGAGCCCAATCGGAAGCCACATTTTTCCTGTCCAGTAATTCGTATTAAACAGCTGATAGACGATCGCCCCCATGGCACCCGCCGTCAAATAGATCGCGACACGACGTGCTGGTCCGTGTGGAAGTGATTGAATCGTTTTCCAGGCGTGCATCGCAAGCGCACCACACACCACCGCAAACGCCGCGAGACCCACGATTCCTGTCTCGGCTGCAAGCTTCTGCAAAAAACCATGTGCATCAAGAGGCTGACCATACTCGAGCTGGAACACATACGCGGATCCCACGCGCTCCAAGAATGTTCCCGCGCCTCCTCCGATCCACGGACTCGTCTGAAACACTTCCGCCGAAATTTCGAGAAGCGCAAATCGAGAAGAATTACTGCTCGTCGCAACATTCGATGCGCTGATTGATGCCATGATGTATCCGAGCGGGATAAGCGCAACGGCCGCAAGCAAGATCCACGACAATCGTGCACGAAGCACATCGCGATATTCCAACGCAGCGACAAACAGCCCTTCAAGAGCAAACACGATCCATCCCGTCCGAGAAAATGTTAGTAAGCCGATCACGAGCTGAAACAACGCAGCCGCCGTCAACAACCGATGCTCTCGTGGCGTTCGAACCAACGTTCCGAGTGCAATCGTCATCATCACGGTCGCGCACAATAACTCGGCAAGAAGATTATGGTTGTCGCCGAGGACGGGAACGCCGAACAACGGAAGCGGATGCGCCCGACGAATAAACTGGCTGGATGCATCAATAAAAAATAACGAAAAAAATCCATTCACGGCCGCGATCAACCCGACACCGGTCATCACAGCAAGCGCGCCAACGAGTTTTCGTCGTGATCGAATAATATTCACGGGGATCACGACGTAGGCGAGATAACAAAACAACACCGGACGAAGAGCGAATTTCAACACCAATAGTTTATCTGGTCGCAACGGAGAAAACGCCGATACGAGATGCGCGCCGATCAACGTGAGGTATGGAACAATGAGCGGAACGATCGGTTTCCATTTTTCGTCATGACGCCGCACCCACAACAACAGCACCTTACAAACCCATGCGCCGAGAAGCACGAGCATGACCGCTTCAGCTGCTGCGATATCGACCGATCCGCCGAATGCTCGCTGTCCAAACGAAAGCTCTCCGGTCGAGATCGAGATCGTGCTCCCCAAAAACGGCGTTAGTGCCAAGGCGAGATAAAACGTAAAGTAGGGATACCGATACGCAATCGCAAACGACAAGATGGCGCCAAACAAGAGGATAGGCCCCATGGGAAAACCAACGGCAACAAATACCGCGCTCACGACGAGCATGAGAATGAGCCCCCAGCGTACCTCCCGCATAACTTCGTAAAGTTTAGCATGAACGCATAAAAAAAGAGCCTATGACAGGCTCACGAGGCATTTCGCGAAGAATCAAAAGATGCTGACAGTTGGGCCAAAAACCCAACCGCGAGAGAAACGCCCACCCCGACCCACGCAGCCATTGGCGTGCCAATGTAAATCACCGTCTGAAAGCCGACACCGGATACAACAAGCAGCGGAATACTGGCAGCTCGAGTCGTTTTATACAATTCCGCATGAACGGCGACAAAAATCGCTGTCACCATAGGCATGACGAGAAGCACCTTCTCTCCCTTCGCTCCTTCTTCAAAGGAGAAAAGGATGACCGGAAAAAAGACAAGACCCGTCCAAACAAACGCACGCTCCCCATCGAGCTGCGCAAGAATAGAGAGACTGATAACGACAAGTCCAGCAAACGCGGAAAAGCTTGTCACCAACCCCGAAGGAGGAGCGCTATACAGCGCCCACGCAAAGAACACGAATGTCCCGGCGGAAAGCAAACCCACAAGTCGCACGAACTCATGCACCGGCTCGCGCTCGCATTCGTTCTCGTGCTCCATCTCTCCCCCTTTCTAAAAAGAACTCGACAGACCATAGACAAAAACTGTTCGCCCGTCAATGTACGCAATAATAAAACCTGCCAGGACTCGATCGACCGCGTCGAGAATCCTGACAGGTTGAGATCACTGCTTACGGAGGTGGCAGTACGTCGGCTCCGTGGTGAACGACACCACGGTGTTGAAGAACGTCTCCGTCACCTGATGGGTGTACGGAGCGATGACGCACGCGCCGTTTTTGTACGGCGTCCAGTACCATGCGTCACCAGACGCGACCTTGAACCGGACGACATACTCCGTGGGAGCGATCCAGTTCCCCACGGACGCCTCGTATTTCGCCGTCGACCCGTTCCAGGTCATCGTGTAGACGCGCGTGAAGTCGCTCGTCTGGTTTGACCACGACGTCGTATCGACGAGCTGTACAAGGTAAGCACCTTGTGCGAGACCGCCAAGCGCGTACTTCCAGGACGGTGGATCCACGCCTTGCGGGCCAACCGTCCCGACATTGCAGTCATAGTCGGTCTGGTCGCCCCACGTTTCGAGCTGGTACGGAAACCGCAAGGGGTTCGCATCGTCGCAATCGCGCAACGACAGGTTCGCGTTATTCGATGTGTACCCGTCGCAGTCCTGGTCATTCGCCGGACAAGTAATGGCCGACGTATGAACCTTGAAATTACATCCCGATCCACCGTTCGAGACAGTCTGGATCTGGATCGGCAGGCCGTTCCAAAGCGCCGCGATAAGCACGGTTTTCTGACTCGCGCCCGCACACCACCAGGAACTTCCGTCCGTCGTCCCGTTGAAGGTGTAGTCAATCCCCTCCTCGAGGGTCTTCGAGGTGAGGACGTACTTCGCCTGCACTGTCACGGCCGGATCAATCCAGTCGTACAGCACGTAGGCGTGCGTCATCACCTGGTCTCGGGAGAGCACCGCGATTTGCAGCGTTCCCGTAACCGGACCGGGATCCGAGCCGCCAACGCCGGATCCTCCAGCGCCAGCACCTCCCGCGTCCCCGCCACCCGCCCCACCCGTGGGATCGGCCTCGCAGATGCACGAGTCGTAGTGCATGCCATCGCTGGCACACACTTGATACCCGCTACATCCGCCCGGCCCAACGCATCCGATGGACGCGCCGGGAACACAGAGCAGCGTGACGTGCGGTGAACCGCCGGTGCCGCCGTCCGAAGACGGATTGCCACCGGTACCGTTGCTTCCGCCGTTCGAAGACGAAGAACCGCCTCCGCCAGAGGGAACACTCCCTCCCGCGGATGCACCGCCATCCTCGTGACCCGGAAGATGAAATCCGGGCAGAGCGGGGAACCCATCGTCCCCCTGATCCGAACCACCAGACCCACCCTCGTCAGAGGTCGAGTCGTGGCGCTTCTCCCCCTTCGTGGGGAGGGGCAGGGTGCATGCACAGACAAAAAACGTGAAAACAATCAGCAAAATACGCGTCATCCAAGCCTCCGTTTTCAAATGAGCACGACAATCCCGCGTACGAGATTGACGCGTAACAATAGCATATTTTGGCTAAATTGTCAAGATATCTTGACATGCTTGCCTTCGCTCCTTTGAATCGATATACTCTCCTAGCTTCTACTGCAGGAGAAGTTCTCGCTGTAGCCATGGCACGGCTCCATGGCCACAGTATCCCAACAACCGTGAGCGCTCCTTCTCGAAAAAAAAACTTAGCCTCACGCTGAGGCGAGAACCTCAGCGCCGAGAGAAGGGCAGGTGCTCCAAGTATGGATGGAGGCATTCGTGACACGTGGTCCGCCGTAACGTTTATCGAGCAGGGCGATCACCCTGCAAACGACAACGACATCCCGGATACTCCTCTTCCGCCCGCGTATGCTGTCGTCGTCCCGTATGAATGCGGGATTGGCGGCGCGTCACAGCGATACATGAATGTCATCCGTCTGTTCTGCCCGGGACGGACCTTTGCCTCCGTTTCGTAGGCGAGCAGCGCCACCACCTTCATTTCTCCTCACACAACGACGCGGACTTCTGCGTCGTTTTCTATTTCCGCTGTTCCGATCCAACCCACGAGAGTTCAAAAAATCGTTTCATGAGCAACGCGAATCCAGGAGATTCAACAATGACGAGCATCGGCCGCGGAGATGCCACGGCGAGCATCAAAACAGCATCATAAATATTCAACTCGCCAGAAAACGGCTGAACGTGTGCCGGAATTTTTCTCGCCTGCACATGCGATCGAAACTCTGGAGGATCCACGCCGTCATCCGTGGAATACAGAATACGAACATCTTTCACCGTCGAGGCAAGTCGATGTCGTACGTGCTCATTCGTTTTTGCAAGATCCACCATGTCCTTGTCGTAGTGGATAAATACGTACGCGCTCTTGTTTCCGCGAAGGATTTCTTCGATCGCCTCTCGCCCCGCAGAAATTCCTTCATCTCCTTCAAAAAATCGCACACGCGGTTTGTCGTCCACCGCGCGAAACAGCGCCATGAATTGCGGGAGCAGAGACTCGAACCGGTGTCGCTTTTGCTCAACACGCTGCTCCTCTTGCCGCATGAGTACAAGAAGATGCTGTGGTGACTCTGCGACAAAACACACTTTCTTCCCGCGTTCGAGACTCGAGACCAACCCGCGCCGTTTCAACGATTCGATCATTACATACGTCGTCGCTCGATTCACGCCCGCCTGTTTTGCGATCTCCTGCGCACTTGATGGACCCAACTCAAGCATCGCGAGATATACACTCGCTTCTTTCTCTGAAAAACCGTACTCCATGAGTTGCCGCTTCAAATCCGGCATAGATGCTCCCATGCCGTTAATACCGGGAGTGTCGCTCGCGCGGTCTGCTCCCACGTATACCCCGCCGCACGCTGAACGCCCGCCGCACGAAGCTGTTCCGCAAGACCCGATTCCGATACGAGCCGCTCCATCGACATCGCGAGTTCCTCGACACGATCTGGTGCAAAAAAAAGCGCTGCGTCTGGGCCAATAACCTCGGGCAAGCTTGCCGCCGTTGATGACAACACCGGACAACCACATGCCATCGCCTGAACCGGCGGAAGGCCGAATCCTTCGTAGAGAGACGGATGAACAAGCGCCGTTGCCGCGTTCAACAGATACGGAACATCCGCCTCCGCGACGTAACCCAGCTCGCGAATGCTCGCGCGCGCAGGCGATTCCGTGATCGCGCGTCGGATGGCGTCATATCCAAATCCCGGAACACCCACAAGTACGAGCTGATGCGGATCGCCAACGCCGCGGCGTTGCTTGAACTCGGAAAACGCACGAATCAACATGGAAATATTTTTCTTTGCTTCGAGTCGACCGATCGTCAAAAAGAACGGTCGCGCGATTTGCAGACGCGTCAGCCGTTCCTGAATCGCTGACAGATCATCTATCCGACGATACACCGCGTGATCAACACCGAGTGGCGTAATCGCGATCCGCGCAGGATCAATGCCGTACACGTCGACGAGTTCGCGACCCGTAAATTCAGAAACGGTGATGATGCGCGCGGCACGACGCTTCGCTTCGCGCACCGCCGCTTCATGAATATGCACCTGACGCGACTTATACAGCCGCGGCAACCGATGGAATCCAATGTCATGAAGCGTCACGACGGTCTTCTGCGGCGTGATGCGCGGCATCGTACTGCCCGGCAAAAACAACACATCCGTAGGACGACGCATCATCTCCCACGACAAGCGAAACTGCGTCCATCCAAACCGAAGTGGCCACGAGGCACGGACTTCAAACCAATTCGATGGCAATGCTTCAAGCCCACCAGACAACGCTTGGTTGGTATACAAAATCCACGAGTGCGCGTCTTCGGGAGTCAGGCGTTTCAGCTCTTGAATAAGATGCCACGCATACCACTCCACCCCCGTTTTTTGCGTCTTGTTCGCCCGCGACGCTTCAATCCCGATCAACATGTCAAAAGTATAACACGATGCAACGCGCGATTACGACGTAAAAATACTGCGCTTATAGCTCTCCAGATTCTCAAGCGCGATGCCCGTTCCTTTCGCCACACAAAGCTGCGGATCATCCGCGACAAACGCCGGGACACCCGTCGCATCCGAAAACAACCGATCCAAATTCCGCAATTGAGACGATCCCCCCGAAAGCACCATCCCCTTTTCCATCACGTCCGCGGAAAGTTCCGGTGGCGTGTTGTGCAACACATCTTTAATCGCTTCAACGATTCCTTGCAGTTCATGCTGCACCGCATCGGTCACATCGTCAGACGTCACCGTGATCGTTCGCGGCAATCCGCTGATCATGTCACGGCCCTTCACTTGCATTTCGAGCTTGTGTTCAAGATACAACGCAGACCCGATGCGAATTTTAATATCTTCCGCGGTTCGCTCGCCGATCGCGAGACCATACTTGCGACGGACGTGCTCTTGAATCGCGAGGTCGAGCTTATTACCGCCGATACGAACGGAAGACGAAGACACGACGCCGCCAAGCGAAATCACCGCGATCTCACTCGTTCCGCCGCCGATATCAATAATCATATGACCGGAGGCGGAACCGATCGGTATGTCCGCACCAATCGCCGCGACAACCGGTTCTTTAATAATGTACGCCGCTCGCGCTCCTGCACTGATCGTCGCGTCGATCACCGCGCGACGTTCCGTCGAGGTGATACCGCCCGGCACCGCAACCATGACCTCGGGACGAAAAAACCGCATTCCTCCAAGCGCCTTATTCAAAAAATATCGCAACATCGCTTCTGTCGTCCGATAGTCTGCGATGACACCGTCTTTGAGTGGACGACGCGCAACGATCGTATCCGGCGTTCGACCCAACATCTCTTTTGCCTCTTTTCCAACCGCAAGGACACGCTTATCGGCGAGTGACACCGCAACAACGGAAGGTTCATTCAGAATGATCCCCTTTTTTGGCACATAGACCAGAACCGTGGTCGTGCCGAGATCAATGCCGACTTTTTTTGCGAACATGTAGAGCGAGGTTAAAAACGGATATCAAACCGCCGATCTGTACGCGAGTCCGTGTCGTAGGTATACATCGCGTCTCCCCAGTGCTCCTCTTCTTCGGGAGGCGTTGCGGACATGATGTTCTTACCGAGCGAGAGGTTGAGTGTCAATTGCGCGTCATCCACACCCGCCTGCTTTGCCCAATCAAGTTGATAGGTTCCACGTGAGAGTTGCGCGACAACTTCGGCCGGCAGTCGATACGTGAACGAAAGTTCTCCTGTTTTTCCGGGCTCAACGGCCCAAAAGGCGCCAAACACCGTCTTCCCAAGTTCTTTCATCACATCCACATTTCCCGGGACAACGACACCGCCTGTATTATGAATGTCATTCAACATCGCGCCACGATACGAAAGCAATTCCGCCCCCTCGGGCACATACACGCGAGAGTACGATCGATATCGCGTGTACCGATAGTCTGGCGTGAGATATCCCTTTGCCGTATTCGTGTATCGAAGCGTCACCGTCGCAACCGCCCCGCGCGGATCGTTGGCGCGCAGCTCATATCGAACCTGCTTCTGCATCGCGCCATCCGTTTTATAGGCCGCAAGGTTCGCATCAACAACCCACAAAAAATCCCCCCGCGTTTCCGGCGCACGCGCACTCCAGCCGCGTTGATCAAACAGCGCTTGGAGTGATCGGTCTCGTGAATACGCCATAAGCTGCTTCTGCTCAAGCGCCTGCGTCACGAGATGTAACAACTCCGGCCACTTCGATACCGGAAGAGCAAACACCTTTTTTTGAATTTCATCGCCGATGCGAGAAAGAATCTGCTTCCGCGCATCAACGGGCAATCCGATCTGATGCCAGTGCACCTCGACCTCGTATTCCAATTTTTCAAAAAAGGTATCCGCATCAAACGTAATGTCATCCACCGTGATCGGACCAGTCAGTCGCAACAGCGCCTCAAAAAATCCCGGTTCAAACGCGAGATACGTGTCCGGTCGATGCGGAAGCTCACCGTGCATCTGAAGCTCCACTTCACGAATGTAGTAATCGATAATCCGTTCCGCGGACACTGAAAAATCCGGCGACCAGTTCGCGTCGCGCAAAAACCAATTCTGTTGACCAAGATATTTTACGATCGGCTCGGGCGGCGTCTCCTTCCAAACACCCGATACGGGATTATCAACCGTATACACATCCGTAAAGGCAAATTCGGACATCTCACCCGCGTCCCATGTCATTGTTCCGATCGTTCCGATAAATCCACCCGCCGGGCGAATCTCGTCCGCGTTCTGCAACGCCATCAAATATCGACGCGGCTCGGGATAGCCCGCGAGCGGCAACATGACCTCGATGAGCGGAACCGCTTCATCAAGCGACCGCTGCATGACCGGCAACGCATCTGCGAGCGGTGCGAGCGCCGAACGAATCGGTGCCGCGAGCTCATCTTGTGGAATCTGCTTCCAGCGCTCCAACGCCAAATCCATCTTGTCTCGCGCAAGCCGAAGCGTCGGAAGCTGATTCGAAAATCGCTGCAAGAGATCCCGTTTTTCTTGCGCGGTAAGTTCGCGGAATGAACGCGTTGGCGCAATGCCCGTAGATACGGTATCCACAGCTTCCGTTCCGCCACGCAACGCATCAACCATAACGTCGGCAACGTCAAGAAGATCTGCCACACTCTCAAGTGTTCCCGATCCGACGTCCGCCGCATCTTCAATACCCCGAATCTGCGTTCCGATCCCTGGAACATCCCGCCAAAATCCCATCCCACGCAGCGCAGCGCCGAGATCCGTCAAGGATCGTTGAGCTGTTTCCAGATCCGAACGTGCGCCAGAAACATCCAATGCACGCATACGTTCTTGCGCGCTCTTGATCGCCACGCTCGCCGAACGAGCCGCGAGCCCGGCACGAACACCACCGATCAATGCCGGAAGAAGCGCAACGAACACCGCGACACCGACGCCAAGCGCAACCCAACGCTTCCAGCGCCGCTTTGGCGTCTTCTGCTCTGGTTCGGATGAACGAGGATCCGGCACCTTGGCGCCCGGCATCTGTTTCGACGAAGAATCCCCGGGCCACGGCTCAACGGGGCACGTTAAAAAATTTGGCGACGATGATTCCGGTGTAGCCATGAGATACGTGTAGCGTATCACGTTTTCGGGGCGCGCGGATGAGGAATCCCGCGATATTTCAAAAAGTATCGAACGGCGCTCTTGATATGCTCACGAAGCACCCGATTCGTAAACAATTGCGAGATTCGCTTTACCTCACTTTCGCGCTGATGATAGTGGACAAACGTTGCAACCGGCGCATAACACACACGCCAACCCGCCTGCCACGCGCGACGGCAAAAATCTACGTCTTCAAAATACATAAAAAATCGTTCATCAAACGGGCCGATGGCATCAAGCGCCTTTCGACGGATCAAAATTGCGGCGCCAAACAAGCCGTCGACGTCTTGTACGCGAGTCGCGTCCGCATCCCTCATGAGATATTCATCGATCTGTTTTGCACCCCATGCCGTCCGACCAAGCATCGTGCGTCGAAGAATGGGAATAAGCGGACCCGGAAACCGATGAAAGGATCGTTGCAAGCCGCGGTCTGGATTCAACAACATCGGACCAACGAGTCCAATGTCGGGATGCGCATCCGCAAACGCAATCAATTTTTCCATCTCTCCAGGGAACACGGTGAGATCCGGATTCACGAGCATGACATATTCGCCACGCGCTTCGCGAAAGGCGATGTTGTTCCCCGCTCCAAAACCCACGTTCCCCGGCGCGTCGATCACCGTCACCCACGGAAACTGCTCTCGCACCATCGCGCCAGTTCCATCCCCTGCGGCGTTATCCACGAGAAGATATTCGTACGGAAACGAAAAATGCGCTTCTTCACACCCCTTGAGAAGCTGACGAATAAGGCCGGGTGTTCGATAACACACCGTGACGAAGGTAACCTTGGGGTTCATACAAACCAGCGTCGCATCTCTGCCCGCGGCACAATCGCTCGAGCCGCCAACAATCGACGCTTCGCGTACATCTTAGGGATTCCAAGAATTGATGCAAGCTCTCCTTTTAGTGCAGAGAAGGATGCGAGTGCGCCGAGCGATTTCAGAATCTCGTATGACCCCCACCACGGAAGATGCAGGAGCGCGTTGACGAGGTCGTCATTTTTCAACAACACCCACCCATGATTCCGCGATGAAAGATAGTTCACAAACGGAGATTTCTTTCGACGTAACGAAAATACCCGAAGAAGACCAGCACGCGGCGCAGATGGCGCGCGGCGATGATGCCACACCACCGCCTGCGGAACAAACATCGCGCGATACCCGCATCGCCGCATGCGCCATGCAAGATCTACATCTTCTTTATAGGCAAAAATATCTTCATCGAATATCTCCCCCTCACACGCAATCTCCCGCAACACAGACGCACGAAACATGACGCACGCACCGGAAAATCCAAAGACCTCGTCTACGCAATCGTACTGCCCCGCATCCTCCTCGCCCGCGCCACGATCATACGCACGTCGCGCTTTCGTGATCACAAGCCCCGTGGAATCAATCGTGCGTGAGCGGAGTGTCTCATGATGTTCATCCTCGCCGGGCTGCATCACGGCTCGAAGTAATTTCGGACCGCATGCAGCGACCTCCGGATGTTCATCCATGAATGCTGTTAAACATCGAATCGCGTCCGGCGCGAATTCCAAATCCGGATTCGCGACCAGCACGTACCGCTGATCAAGATCCGTCTCATTCCATCGCGAGAACGCGAGCGCGATCGCCTGATTATGCGCGCGTGAAAATCCCTGGTTGCGCATATTCCGAAGAACAGCAACATCCGGGCGATGCTCCGCGAGCCACGGCACGATGCCATCGCTCGAAGCATTATCCACGATGGTAACCATAAACTCCCGCGTATCCTGCTCATCCAATGACGCAAGCACATTGGGAATATACGCCATGGAGTTCCAGGCAACGATGTTCACGGCAACACGTTTTGCATCTTCCATATCACGCGGATGTTTTTCGTTTTGGCGACACGAGGAATCCCAGACTCTTGCCGAACATGAGTCGCGTCTGCGCATCAATCGCGGGGAACGCGCCAAAGACAACGAACGTCACAGGCAAAAGCAGCCATTGCAACACACCAACGATAAGCGCGCGATGACGCGGAATATGCGCGGGACGCGGAGGAAGCAGCGTGAGCGCAAGCGCGGCAGACAAAAACGCGCCGATCATCGCGAACCGCATCAACCACTGCAGCGTGAAGGGGGTATTTTGGAAAACCGCGAACTCTCGGAACCGTTCAGGCGCAACCCAAAACGGTAATCGCCCCATCAAGAAAATTAAGATCGGAGCCGTTGCCCATGTGTACATTCCCTCAACCTGCTTCCAGAGGAATGCGGCCTTTGTCCAAAACGGCATCTGGCGATCTCGCCAAAACGCAACGGCCATGTACGGAAAATTTTCTACGCCCCACGCCCATCGTCGAAGCTGTTTATACAACGCAATGAGCGCTTGTCCGTAGTCCCCCGTCATTACCGTATCCATGGATACCGGGATGTACATCGGCGTCACGCGATATGCGCCGTGATACCGAACAAGTCCCTGCAAGAAAATGCGCGAGTCCTCGCTCACAATGTCTTTTTGCCAAAATCCCACATCTACCAACATTCGCAAGCTCATGGAATGCGACGAAAACGTCATCGCGCCTTCCGGCCGCGACAATTCGGTCAGTAACCAAAACGACGTTCCGAACATCGCGATACGAACAACTGCAGGCGACTCCCACAAATTATTGTTATACAACGCGACCGGCTGGAACGAACTCCGCGTCGGACTCGGCACCGTGAGATACAGCAACGTCAACCGCGAAAAATACTGCGGATGAACCACCGTATCAACATCGAACGATGACACAATGACATCATCATACGACCAACCGAACGCATCGATCACCTCGCGCACCCGATGACCCGACCAATGCAGGTTCGATCCTTTTCCCGGAATCTCATCTGGTAAACCCTTCGGATGCTCTGTCGTCAGAAACCGATAGAAGCGCCCCTCGTATTCTCGCGTGAGGATCTCTGCCTGCGCACGAAATCGCTCCGCATCCCGTTCTTCACCGGCAAGCACAACAACCATGCGATTCGCGGGATACCGCGACGCGAGCAACGACTCAAGCGTTCCACGAATAACCGCGATATCCTCTTTATACGTCGGCAAAAAAACAAGATGATGAATGCGATCGTATCCGGGTCGCGCCTCTGCTTTTGGTTGCCAGTCCGTTCGTGTTTCGCGCCAAAACCGCGCCCACGAGATCAATACGAATGGTGTGAAATACGCGACACGAAAGAGCCAGTACAAATCAAACACGATCACGAAATATACCACCCATAGCGGACGAACAAACGACAGCGCAATTGTTGTAATGATCGTCGTCCAGACGAGCGCGCCCGGAATAATTTCAAGCAACCGTTGCTTCCAACGCGTTGGTGGAGAGAATGATGCCGAGGATGTCATGCGGAACGTGGCAACGTAATATTCGGCTCTGCATCGTACACCGGTTCAACAAATGAGACGGGCGAAAGGTCCCCCGCACCGAGCCGCTCCGACAGACGCGAAAGATCGTCGGCCTCGCGAACGGTCACACCAACAAGTGGAAGACGACGAACGCGCGCAAACAGATTCGCGATCAGGACGCCTGCACGAACGGACGAGAATGATCCCGGGCCGCTCACGACGCACACGCCGCGCAACGCAGACAATGACCGACCAAACGTTGCGATCGCGGGAAGTAGCACCCCGGATCGACCCGTCACCTCGCGAACATGTACGCGAAGGCCGTCGAGGACACCGACGCGACACACGCCGGCGACGGACGTATCAATGAACAACCACGCCGATCGTCGAAGGTTCATAGCGCTGTTCATTATGAGGGCGAACCGCTCGAGACATCCAAGCGATCCAAGGTATTTACCATCACGTTCTTTGGAGATTCCAAAATGGAGTACAGGAATCGATCCGTGATCTCTTTCCGATACTTAAAGTCCTGCGGCGTCATGCAGGTAAAATTAATTTCAAATCCGAGTTCCTTTTCGAGCTTCGCGATCAGCTTCCGCATCGCCGACTGATCAACCGTCCCGACTAAAAACAAATCAACTGGTGACCCAGATCGCCCGATAAAGGCACCCATCAGTGCGAAGTAATGAATATCGCCAAGCGCCGTAATCTCACGATCCAGGCGTCGCTCCATGAGTACGTGTGCTTTCGTCACGAGCGTCCGAATTTCGGCAAGAAGCGGAAACACGTCATTCATCTTGTAATATTTTCGTTTGAGACCCGGGCGCTTTTCCGTATCATCTGCCACTTCGATTTCATTCACGAGTCCGAGCTCAACGAGATTCTCGAGCTCACGACGAACCGCATTGATCTGCGTATCGATCAGGCGCGTCAATTCGCGAACAAAAAACGCTTGTTCCGGGTGATGGAGAAACAGCGTCAGCAGCTTGGCACGAGTTTTTGACCCAAAAAGGTGTTCAAGCATACAACCCTCCCTATCCTGCCTTGATCACGCCCCCTTGACAAGGGGCTTTGAGGACGCATCCAAACCGTCTAGGATGGACGGGTTCGTCGACCCTCGTTATACTTTTTTCAACATGGTTGAGCAACAATTCCGAATCGCCGAGATCGAAGTCTCAAAAAGCCCAACGGATGAAAAAATCCTAGGGATTTTTCGTATCGAAGGCGCAGGGCAACAGGCAAAAGGAACACGCCTCGTGATCATCGCAGAAATCGCCTCGACGCTCTATGCGTACGAACGACTCCTTGATGTGATCAATGACGCCGCCGAACAGACCAGGCATATGGTCGCCGGTGTTGAGCAAGATCCCGTCGCGCGATTTGAAAAACTCATTCAGCGCGTAAACGACGCGGTCGCAACGTTCCTCGAAGGCGAGCCGACACCCCTCGCATGGAATCGGGTCAGCTTGTATATCATCGAGCTCTCGCCAGATCACATCTGTCTCACCGGAACGGGTCGGCTCATGAACGTCTTCCTCCAAAAACAAGAAGACGGCAGTTACAAAACATTCGACCTCTTTGGCTCGCTTGAGCAGCTTGCGGACGTCGATCCAAAGAAACCGTTCGCCTCACTCATCTGCGGAGACATGAAACCGGGTGACGTGCTCATCGCCGGCACGACCAACCTCGAACGATTCCGAAATGAATTGCGGATCAAGGAACGACTCACGACGCTCCCGCCGGTCTCCGCCGCGCTCGAAATCAAACAAGACCTGGAACGACGAGGTGTGCCGGATGACTTTCTTGGCGTCGTCGTCGCATCGGTCGCGCTTGAAATGCCGTCTGGCATTGCAACAAAAGTCGCCGCGCTCGAAACAAACAAGAGCACCGCGTCCATTAACAAATTGCGCGACACGGAAAAAGAAACGGATGCGAATCTCTCCCCCGCCATCACACCATCCAAAAAGCCCAGCGAAACGCAAACGACGTTCGCGTCCAAAATGAAAGGCGGCATGATGGGGCTGATCCAGACGGCACGCGGTCGATTCCTCGCCTCGGATCGAACGAAAGACGTCGCTGCGATGGCGAGCTTGCGCGGCATGAATGCAGGACACGGATCGCGTTTCACCAAAAAACATAAGACGATCGTCATCGGAAGTGCCGTCGCCCTCGTCGCGCTCGTCATCGGTATCTCGTTTTGGAAGCACAAGCAAAAACTCGCAGCAGAAGCCGCCGCGTGGCAAGCGACGTATGATCAAGCACAAGACAATCGCAATCGTGCGGAATCGGATCTCGTCTACGCAAACGACGCACGTGCTCGCAAAGAAATCGAAACCTCGGAGCAATTGCTCGCAAGCTTAAATCTGGCGGATCCAAAAAACAAAGAACGCGTCGAAAAACTTCGCAATGATCTCGTCCAGCTTCGTGAAAAGCTCCGAAAGATCGTCGTTGCCGATCAGATCGTCGAACTGCACGCGCTCACCGGTGTTGCCGATGGATCGCTCGTCGCACCGGTTCTCTCGAAGGACACGGCGTACGCCGTTGATAACGCGTCAAAAAAGATCATCAAGATCGACATCACGGATAAAACGAAAAAAGAAATCGCCCTGCCTGCGAACGCGGAACCGGTCGTCGCGGGTTCGCTTGGATCAAAATCCATCGTCTTCATCACGCGGACAGGAACGATGTACGCCATCAATACGCAGACAGACGACGTCGCGCTTATTAGCTCGCAACCAAAATCTTCGAGCACAAACGATCTCGTTCTCTACGCCGGAAAAGCCTATTCGCTGGATGGACAAAACGGACAGGTCTGGCGCGCGCAATCCGGCAGCGCCGGCTTTGGTGCCGAGTCGGCGTACATCAAAGCTTCTAACGTTCCTCTCACGAATGCCGTAGGTCTTGCGATCGACAGCAACGTTTACGTCTTAAAAGCAGACGGTACCCTGGCGCGATTCCTCTCAGGTGGACAGGAAGGATTCAGCCTCGCAACCGTTGATCCGGCGCTTCGCGCCGCTTCCGGCATCTGGACGAACGCAGACGCACAGCGCATCGCGATCACCGACCCGGCTGGCAAGCGCGTCCTCATTTTCAATAAAGACGGAACACTCAAGGCCCAGCTCACCTCAAACCAATTCACGAGCCCGCGTGACGTGGACGGCGATGAAGCAACGAAACGATTGCTCGTGATCGATGGGACAAAACTCCTCCTCGTTCCCCTGCCGTAATCGATAGACAAGAAAAAATACCGAGTCTCACGACTCGGTATTTTTGCTCTTCCAGAGAAGCGCTTATTTGAGAGCGGCCTTGGCGCCAGCTTCCTCGAGCTTCTTCTTGATTTCTTCGGCTTCGGCCTTCGGAGCATTCTCCTTGACCGCCTTCGGCGCGCCATCGACGAGCGCCTTCGCATCGCCGAGCGAGAGACCGGTCACTTCGCGAACAACCTTGATGACACCGATCTTGTTCGAACCGGCATCCGAGAGCTCGACGGTGAACGACGACTTCTCTTCAGCAGCCGCACCACCTGCTCCCGGCATGGCCATGGCCATAACCGGCGCAGCGGCCGACACACCAAACTTTTCTTCGAGAACCTTCACGAGTTCCGCGAGGTCCAACACGGACATTTTTTCGATCGAGGCGACGAGGTCCTGGAACTTCGCCGGCACTTCGACCACTTTCGTTTCTTCAGACATAGGAATGAATGTAAGAATGATTACGCAGCAGGAGCATCAGTCGCAGGAGCCGGTGTAGACTCTGCAGCGGCTTCAACGGGAGCAACCTCCGGAGCTGGAGCTTCGACCGGCGTCGCTTCTTCAGCGACAACCGGGGCCGGAGCACCCTTCTCCATCGATTCCTTCACCGCATTCAACACGCGGACAAAGGCAGAAACAGGAGCGTAGATCGTCCCGACCACCTGGCCCAACAACTCCTTCTTGGACGGGAGCTTCGAGAGAGCGACCACCTTGTCTTGCGCGACGACGGCACCTTCGAAGATGCCACCGACAAGCTTGAGCGAGGTTCCCTTCGACATATCACCGAGGACTTTCGCCGGAGCGATTTCATCCTCGAGACCGAAGGCAACACCGAGCATGCCCGGGAACGATTTCGCGTTCAGGTCATGACCGGCATCCTTTGCCGCACGGGTGATCAGCGACTTCTTGGCCACGACGTAGTTGACGTTCACCTCGCGCATTTTCTTGCGCAATTCGTCCGCCTTCCCCACCGTGAGACCTTGGAAGTCTGCGAATACCGCCGACTTGGCGCCCTTGAATTCCCGCGTAAGACGACCAATAACGTCTGCTTTCTGTTGACGGGTTTTCGGCATAGATAGACTTTGGAATGAGTATTCCTCGACCTTTATAACAACACCCACGGTCGGTCTATGGACGTGGGTGCTGGAAGGCGCGATATACGCCCTCGCAAGCTCCTCGGCAGGATATTGAGTTCCTCGGCGCAATACCGGGGAAACACCTGCTGTCTTTGGACCTTGAGTGTTGGCGAGAGATTACCCGAATTCCCATGGATCGTCAAGAGGCGTTCGAGCAGCAAAAAGCCGAGCAAAGAACGCTCGGCTAACGAATGGCGATCGATCCAATGGCGATCGTTGGAAACGAGCTCTGTCCGTCCGACCCTTTCCAGAACTCCACTGATCCGAGATCACATATAAGCCACTGGACATCGGGCTCTTCGGTACCCCATGTCGCCTGTATCTGAAGAGTTCCTTTTCCTTCGACGCGGTAGGCGTCCGTCCTCAAAAAGAGGTGACGCGCTTGGGCATCGCTCCACGCATCGATTCCGCGAATCGTTCCCCCGACAAACTCCGCATTTCCGTGCGGATCGATTGAGCCATCCTCCGATACCGTACTGCAGATTTCGATCAAGATCGTTTTTCCGATGACATCCGCCGCGCACTCATGCGCTGCTATGAGATCGGCTTTGCGAAAGAGCTCATCGTACTTCGCACAGACCTCTCGAACTGTTTTCATAATCCCTCCGTAATAAACCCGGTACACCTCAACGCAACGCTCAATGAACGCCCGACAGAGTGGACGTACCACCCGCTGATCAACATGTCAATGATAATTGACAACGCGCTCAACTCATGCGATGCTCCCGCGTACAACACAATTTCGTCCTTTCACCCTGGAGACAAAATGGCCGACAACGCCCTCGTTGAGCTCCTCCGAACCGACGGCTCGTCCGGGTTCGCACATTGGCGCGAGTCTCACAAAGACGCCACCGCAAATCTCGTGAACGCCGATCTGACCGGACTCGATCTCCGGAAGATCGACTTGTACGGCGCAAACCTGGAGCGCGCCAACCTCACGGACGCGGACATTCGAGGCGCATCGTTCGCGTTCACGAACCTCACGTGCGCCCGGTTGAACAATGTCGTGGGAGACGCCGCGGATTTTTCCTTCGCGCGTCTCACGAAAGCGGATTGTCGTTCGGCGTCATTCACTGAATGTACCTTCGAATGCGCGACGGCTGAAGGCGTCATTCTCGATGACGCCACGCTTACCTCATCGAGTTTCTCCGGCACCATTCTACGCTATGCGACATTGCGCCGCGCCCGCTTGCGCGAGGCGAATCTCACCCAAACAGATCTCCGCTACGCGACCATCACAGACGTGGATCTCGCCGGTGCGGTGTTGATCGATACAGATCTCGCCTGCGCGAAATGGGATGGACGAGACCCGGACGATCTGTGGCATACCCTCGCGCGTGCCAAGATACGTTCACATGTCGTGACGACGCGCAGCGCACTTGAGGCGAAATCCGGAATGTTCTTTGTCCAAAGTCCAGGACGGATCGAGACCAAAAGCAGCGCGCCACGCACGCTCTTCGGAAGACGCATCCATCACCTCTGATACGCCGAGCTCGCTGCTCGGTTTTTTATGTCCGCCGCGCCGGCTCTGCGCCAATCAGCGAGTTTGTAAACCACGACACGATCCAAAAGACGATCGCGCCAAAAAAAGCGGCCGTAAAATTCGATACCTCAAATCCCCGAACCAAATACGCCGTCAGCCAAAACATGAGCGCGTTCACGACAAGGGTAAAAATTCCCAGCGTTAAAATATTGATCGGCAATGTCAACACGATGCAGATCGGTCGAATCAGCGCGTTCACGATTCCGATAACGATTGCCGCGACAAGCGCGACCCAGATCGTTGATACCGAAATTCCCGGCACGATATACGCCGCCGCAAGCACGGCAAGCGCGTTACACGCGAATCGAAGAAGGATATTCATAGATTATTCTTGTTCATCAGATGAGTGAGAAAACGCCCCTTTCATGTCACGAATTGTTTGTTCCGCTTCATCCAACCGTTTTTTAAGCGCCTGCGCGATCGTCATTGCGCGTTCAAATTTCTTTAATCCCTCATCGAGGTCGTCTTTTCCTTCTTCAAACCACGACGCGATGTTTTCGAGTTCCGTAAATCCGTGCGCGACATCCATGGAAGTTTTTGCTTCTCGTTTTGCAGCCATATACGTTTATAACAATCGTTGTTGATTCGTCGTTGCCGACTCTCCGATCACGGCGGAACGGTCACCGTCATGAAGGGTAATCCGGATGTGCGTGCCGTCCGTGAGACGATGCGCTGACGTAATCACCCGCCCTTCAAGATCTCGCAGACACGCATATCCTCGCGCCAATACCGCCGTTGGATCAAATGATGCACACAAACGAACGGCGGAGGCAAGGCGTTCTCCTAATGCGCGAATCCATTGTCGCACAAGCAAATCGATCCGAGAAGTTACCTCAACGAGCGTCGCTTGCTGACGCGCGATCCAAAACGACGGCGCGGAAAGTGCCCGATCAATGAGTGCGCGCCCCTCTTCGAGCCGAGAAACAAGCTTCGATTCAATCTCCTGCATCCGCATCGCGAGCTCGTACTGCACGTCGCGACGATCCGGCACAAGTCGCCGCGCGCAATCGGTCGGGGTGGAACCACGAACATCCGCCGCTTCTTCCGCAAGCGTCAGATCCCGCTCGTGTCCGATCGCCACCAGCGTGGGAATCCGCGAGGCGTGGATCGCACGCACGACGCGCTCATCGTTAAAGGCCATCAGCTCTTCAAACGATCCGCCGCCGCGCGTCATGACGAGCGCATCATACGCTTCCTCTTGCGCGCGCGAAATCGCGCGAACGATCTCCATCGGCGCCTTCTCGCCCTGCACGAGCACATGGTACAGATCAATCGAGAGCCCACCCCATCGTTCCGAGAGCACGCGAATAAAATCACCATATGCCGCGCTCTCACGAGAGGCGATAAGCGCAATACGCTGCGGAAATCTCGGCAGTGCGCGCTTTCGTGACGGATCAAACAGCCCCTCGTTCGCCAACCGTTCTCGCAGCAACAAGAGTGCCTTGCGCAGTGCACCTTCACCGGAGAGTTCGACGCGTTCGGCAGACAGAGAAAATTTTCCGTACTTCGGATACACGCGTGGCAATCCGTATACCTTCACACGCATCCCCTCTTCAATCGGAACCTGTTGCTTCCACAGTGGCATGAACACGTTGACGAGCGCGAGGTCGTCTTTCAAATCAAACGACACCCATTGCCCCTGCGACACGCGATACCCCGACACCTCTCCCTCGACAGCAAACGGTTGCGTCGACAGCACCTCGCGAAGCGTCGTGTTCACGAGATCAACAAACTCCGATACCTTGAAGAGATGCATACTCACGGCGTTGGAAAAAACAATTCGCCGTTCACGATCTGCGACATGAGCGACGCATCCGAAACGGACGCAAGATCCCGAAGCCGCGCCGCACGCTCCTCGCCCTCAACGAAAACCGGTTGGCTACTGTCGATCTGCACGGGATAGAGATCGATCGCGATGCCCGTGTCGGCAATGCGCACACCAAGCGTGAGTCCGCGTCGCGTTTCTTCAGACCAATCCTGATCGAACACGAAATTTCCCAAGGAATACACAATCGGCTTTCCCCGATACGAAGAAATCCCTTGCACCCAATGCGGATGCGCGCCGATCACGAGATCGACGCCGCGATCAATCAGCCACTTCGCTCGCGATTCCTGCGAACGCGTCGGACGATTGCGATATTCCTCTCCCCAATGCATAAATGCGATCACGGTATCCGCAGCAAGATTCGCCTGACGCAATACCTCCGCGGCATCCGCATCATCGATCCGATCTGACGTTTCGTTGAACCCGACGATCGCGATCTGACGTCCTCGCACGGTGGTTGTCACGAACGACGTATCATCTTCGCGCACCTCGTCGCCAAACACCTGCATCCCCGCATCACGAATCGCTCGACGAGATTCATCTGCACCAACCCTTCCCTGATCACGCGAATGATTATTCGCCTGCGATAACACATCGAATCCAACCGCACGCAACAGAGGAGCAAACCGCGGATCAAACTGAAAATCAATCTCCTTCTCCGGCGGAGCGCGACGCGACGTCAGCGGCCCTTCCAGATTTGCCAAACGAAGATCCGGCGAGGTAAATCGCGCGTCCTGACGAATGCGCGTAAACGGATATGCATCATCACCGGCGCGATCAATGCGTGACCGTACGGTCCGATCCAGCATCACATCTCCCCCGACAAACAAAGATGCGGATTCGACGCGAGACGGCGCCGTTGGCAACACGCCAAAAATCGGAAGATTCTCTGAAATATCCAAATCGCGCGCCACATCATACGCCATCGCGCGATCACCCAGCATCGCGCGCGCAACGATGACCGCGCCGACGGCGCACGCAAAAGACGCAACAACGACCATGATCGATGCGGCAAAAAGATAGACAACGCTACGGTTGGAGAACTTCATCGGCATTCCCATTCATCAAGATATGGACCATCGCTCGTGTCGCCGACGCGTCAAATGCAAGAACCGTATCCTCGATCTGCGCACGAATAGCACCGACCCGACACGATCCTGCGACGCCATTCTGAATACTCTGATCAAAATCTAATCGATACCCGCTTGCGTCAACCGTGATCTGCGGATCACGCGTTCCCTGCGCAAGATTAGTCTCATATCCGTTCTTCGACTCCTCTTCCGTCGGCCCTTGGAGCAATTCATGAATCGCAAGTGGAAGCGACGGTGTTCCGCAAACCGTTCGCGCAACACGTGTTGTCGCGCCACAATCAAGAACGCCGGGATCACGCGTCGCATCTCGCATCGCAATCATCACGGATGACGAACATCCTCGATCTCGCGTAAATGCAAAGACGATCGGGATATTCACGACGTGGATCGGTTCACCGTCCCGCGCAGAGGATTCATAGACCGTAAACGTTCCACGGGATGACGCTGGCATGCGGTCGTAAAATACGGTGAGAGAAAACGGCCCTGGAATACCTGCGTCAGGACTCTGCGTCATCGCAACGCCGCGAGAAATATCCGCTCCCGTCTCATCTGCGAGCCGCCATTGAAACGTGTTCTCAAACGCCGTCGTCGTCCCATGCACCATCGTCGGGTTCTCCATCGTGACAAGACCGTTCGTGAGCGTCGGCGCATCAAACGTAACACTCGTCACCCCATCATTACTGCGAAACGTGAGCGTCCCACCCATGAGTGGCTCCGAAGACGTTGACGTCGGCGTGATTGATGACGGTGGACGCGGATTCGGCATGCGCACCGCACGCACAAGCACGGCGAGCGTTACCCCGCCGAGCAAAACAGCAATGACCAACAATGCAAGACGAGAGCGCATATCAACCTCCCTCTTGCGGAAGCACAACGATCATATACTTCTTTCCTTGCGTCACTGTTTCCGGCGTCCCAACCCATTCATGCGCCGCCTTCAGGATCGTGTCGAACGAATAGGTATAGGCAAGACCGTTTCGCGTACCTGGATCATTCGTAATAAACAGATCCGAATCCGTATACCCGCGGATCACGAGCATGTGATACGGCGGACCACCATTCCGGAAATTTGGATTCCCAAGGAGCTTTCCGGCAAACGGGACGATCACGGGATATCCCAACGCCAACACCTTTTGAATATCTTCTGCCGAAGTAAGCGGCTTCACGAGAACGCGCTTGTATCCGAAGTATCCCTTGATGAATGCTGCCGTCTGCTCGGCGTTCGTATCTTCATAAAAGCCGAGTGTCGCTTTTTCGTACGCAACGATTTTCTTGATCGCGTCATCCGCTTCGGCAGCAGGAATCTTCCCGGTTCGTCCATCGTAAAAGGCATCAACCATGATCGCCGATGCTTCCTCACACGCTTCCTGATACGGATAATCCCAATTTGCATTCGGCGCTTGGGTCGTGAACGGAACATCAAGATTAATCTCGGCCGGAAGAACGCCGCGAAACACGAGCGGATCACCGCTTGGCGTCTTTGGTTGTGGCGCCGTTTCGAGCATGTACCGCTCCGACGAGGAATATCCCGGTTCAAACGGTGACGTTACTTCTTGACCGCCGGCGCCGGTCGCAGGACGCAAAACCGGCACATACGCTCTCGCGCTTGGTAATCTTGGCGCGGTAAGCTCCGCCCATGTGGAACGAATCCATCCACGCTCAACATACGCTCCAGCGAACAGGGCGCAAAGCACAAGAACAACGGCGATACGTACGCCGATGGACTTGATATGAGTCATCCGCATGACGTCAGTGTACCTTGACGCCTTGAGAAAAACCAGCGGGCTATTTCTTCTCTTCCACGGTCACCGTCGACATCACATCGCCGACCTGAATCTTGGACACAACGTCTTGTCCCGAAAGAACACGGCCAAAAATGGAATATGCCGGAGGAAGCGGATTGTCTTCGAGCATGATGAAGAACTGCGACCCGTTCGTGTCCGGTCCTGCGTTCGCCATGGCAACAATTCCTTTTGCGTACGGAAGCTTCACGTCGTCATCCTGAAACGAATATCCCGGACCGCCCGTTCCGTTTCCCAGCGGATCTCCGCCCTGGATGACGAATCCCGGAACAACGCGATGAAACGTGAGACCATCGTAAAACTTTTTCTTTGCGAGATAGACGAAGTTGGATGCGGCGTTCGGCCCTTCTTTTGGAATAAGCTCAAAGACAATTTCACCTTTCGTGGTATTGAGACGCACGATCTTGTTTGCCGTTTCAGATTCCGGAAGAACGCCCGGAAACGCAAGTTGTTCATTCATCATAGAAGTGGAGGTAACGGGAAGTGAATCTTGAGAAGACGTTGTCGAAGCCTCCGTCGAGAGCTCGGACGTCGAGGGCGACTCGTCAACCTGTTGCGTTGGCGATCCCTGCGAATATGCATCATTTGCGTCGTACGGAAGTGTCGACGTTCGTGATGCGGACGAACAGCCAGCACCATAGAGCGCGAGTGAGGCTACGGCAACAAGAGGAAAGATACGATGCGTCTTGATCATAGTGGGCGAATTATCACCCCTCAGCTCTCATGAAGCAAGACCTACGCATTCCACGGGAGTGAGGGGTCCGTCACGATCCCACGCGCACAGGCATCAACGTTTATTGTTGGTCGCGCCCATTCGGTCCGCACCCGTTCCAAAGAGAGTTCGTCGATAGGTACGGCGGACGAAACATCTCGACCGCGCTCATCTCGAATACGAAACTGCGCGGGCTTCATTTCTCCAGGAAGATACGTCGCTTCAACAAGTGCAGCGTTCGCGCCAGCTCGCACGGCACGGATTGCCGCCGCGCGCGCAAGCCATGTTCCCGCTTTTTCTGCCGATCCCGTATCTGATCCGATGCCCACGACGGATGCCGGCAACGCGGACCCGTATAACATCCGCATTCGACCCGATGCACCGGATGCTGCCGCGAGACCACGCGTGTCGCATGGTCCCGACGGATTCACATCCAATGCCGCACCTTCCAGCGCCGACGCGAGACGCTCAGCGAGAAACGTCCGTACGCGATCTAATGGCTCCGTTCCATGTTCGACACGAAGCGAAATACGTATCGTTCCATCCGGCAATGCAAGTGCTGTAACTTCCGCATCCGGGCCGAGCCAAAACGCCTGCGGATCCTCTTCACGGAGCCGCTTCAACGCGGCTTCAACGCGCGCCGCGCGTGCCACATAGGTTGGCACGAACAATTCCGTCTCAGACGTTGCGTATCCGGTCACGGTAACCGGAACCTCGTTCGGAAGACGAAACGCGCCGACGCGACCGGATCCAACCGGCTCAAGAGAAATGAACGGCTCAATATCATCCGTCACGCCAAATGAACCAATCGTCCGTCGAACAAGCGCGGACACGTCAAAATCCGCTTGAGACAGCGTATCCCCAGACACAAACATCACACCGCGACCGCCGTGCACCGACACGCGAATACGCGAGGCAGGATCGCGACGCTCATATTCATCAACGATCGTTTCGGCAACAAGATCGCAGATCTCGTCCGGATGACCAGGAAGCCTTCGAGAGATGAGGCGCATGGCCGAGACGGTAGCGCACTATGACCGTACGATCAAGCGCCCTGTCCGGAAGATCCGCGCGTCGCAGACGACTTCCATACCGTCGCGCTCCGCGGCTGCTCTCGCGACCGTTCCCCGTCGCGACGAATAGAAATCACGTCGTCTTCATCTGAAAATGGTTCATCAAAACTCCACGCATCGCCGGTCGGACGCATGCGAGGCGATCCGGCTCCTGACGCGCGAATATCCAATCGTTCCATCAGCCGAGGCGAGAGTTCCTCCAGGAAAAGCGATGGACGACAGAAGCTCAAACTCTCATATCCCAGCGTCATCGGATACGTCAGAAATAATCGGTTCCGCGCCCGCGTGACCGCGACATAAAACAGACGACGCTCTTCTTCGAGCCCATCTTCTTCCATGGCACGCGCGCTCGGGAACGCCTGATCTGCTACATGAATAACAAACACCGTATCCCATTCAAGCCCCTTCGCTTGATGAATCGTCGAAAGCACCATCCGCTCCCCTCCTCCAGATGACGCATTCTGTCCCGCCGCCGCGTCGTCATACAACGAAATATCGCTAAGAAATGTTTCAAGGTCACGATATCCATGCGCAAAGAGCTCAAGCTGCTCCAAATCCTCAATGCGATCCTTGTAATCCGGATATTCCCGCTCCAGGTACTCCCGATAGGGAGACTCGACGATTGCACGTACCATCGCACCCGGATCACCCAGATGGAGCAACATCGCACTCATCGTTTCTACGAGCGCCTTCCATCCTTCTCGCGCACGCGACGGCAATGACACCGTCATGTCGGTACGCACGATCTGTTCGGCGTCCGGAAACGCATGCGCCTGCCCGGCGAGCGCAGACGCCGTGGTTGCACCGATCCCTTGCTGCATCGCAAGCACGCGCAACCATGCCGGCTCATCGTGCGGATTCTGAATGATACGCAGATGCGCAAGCACGTCCTTGATATGTGCGCGTCCAAAAAATTTCATGCCTCCGCGGTACTCATACGGAATGTCGCGCTTCACGAGTTCGAATTCCACCGATTGTGAATGCGCGGACGAACGGAACAGCACGGCGATATTGTCTAACGCAACGCCCTCGTGACGCAACATTAAAATGTGCTCCGCGATGTACTGTGCTTCCTGCTTTGCCGACGCGCACGGGACGAGGAGCGGTTTCTTTCCGCGCGCTTTGACCCCCACGAGATCTTTTTCGAATTGGCCAATGTTATGCGAAAGCGAATCGTTCGCGAGATCGAGAATCTCCGGCACGGAACGGTAGTTCGTGAGAAGCTTAAAAATGCGCGCGCCTTCCCATTGATCCGGAAACTGCAAAATGTTTTTCACGTCCGCACCGCGGAACGCATAGATCGATTGCGCATCATCACCCACAACGAGAACATTCCGATGGACACGTGCCAGTCCGCGAACAATCCGCGCTTGAAGCGCATTCGTATCCTGATACTCATCTACTAAAATGTATTGAAACCGACGGCTTATTGCGTCACCAATCCCAGGATCCTCTATCAACGTAAGCCAGTTCAAGAGCAAATCGTCAAAGTCCATGCTCTGCGCCGCCTTCTTTCGCGCATCGTACAACCGCGCAATCTCTTCGATCTCAGACGCGAGCGGTTCGAAATTCGGATGCTTCATCTCCAGCGCATCACGAATGGACGATTGGGTATTGCGACTGTACGAAATGAGATCCTGCACAACCGCTGGCGACGGAAACCGACGCGCTTTCGGGTCGATGCGCAATTCCTTCATCACTGCCTTCACCAGCGCGCGTGAATCCTCTTGATCAAGAATCGAAAATCCGTTCGCATACCCCGCGAGACGCGCATTCATCCGAAGCAATCGATTCGCCACCGAGTGAAACGTCCCGCCCCACAAACCACGCGCGTCTTCCCCCAACAACCGCGCGACGCGCTCCAACATTTCTCGTGACGCCTTGTTGGTGAACGTGAGAAGAAGAATCGACGACGGATCAACACCCTGTTCCAGCAGATACGCAACGCGATACGTCACGGTCCGTGTTTTTCCAGATCCAGCACCGGCAAGCACGAGACACGGTCCGTCGCCGTGAAGTACAACATCGAGCTGCTCCTGATTCAATTCTGCCGCATAATCAATCCGATGCGATGCGGCTTTCCCCGATCCCTGGAGCACAAACGTTGGCATGGCCGAAAGGGTACATGAAAAGACAAAACCCCGCACCGTCTTGCGACAATGCGGGGTCGAGTCCTCCGAGAATGAGCTACGAAATTTGCTGCGTCGGGCGGAGCAGCAGCCGGCGGACCGGCCGATCTCTCAAGATACTTCCAGTCACAACTCGCCGATGCGCGCCCTCGCGCCGGACGCGATAGCGGAACAACTGCCAGACGTCCTCGCCATACTGCGTGGCGACACATCCTGATCTTGAAGACCAAAACCAGAGAGTACGCCCTTGCAGAAAACGAAACTGATCCAGCGCGGCGATGTTCCAACACGCATGACGGAGGAAGTCGCCGAACGTGACGTAATACATCACGCTCATGATGCTCTCAAGATGCACGAGATGCATGTCGAGACACCGACGCATCGCCAGATCGAGCCTTCGATCCCGATCAAGACGCTCCGGCGGGATGGCATCGATCACGGACTCGACAAGCGGGAGATCGACCTCTGACTCGGCCGAGTCTTCCACGACCGGTTCCGCGATCAATTCGGTGTCGACCGGCTCCTGCATCGCGTGCCCCTGAACGATCGCCGGCACATCCTGGACGATCGGTTCCGCAGCGGCCGCAGGGGCTCCCGCAGGCGCCACCGTGGCGGCTACGAGCACGAGAGAAGCGAGATACTTCGCCTTCGCCGCTCTTCGCTGGCGCCGGCTACACTTCTTGGCCATTGCAACTCCTTTGCTATAAACTGTTGTGAAAATCCTCGAAAAACCCACTTCTTCGAGGAACGCTATTTAACCAGAAAATGGCCATTTTGTCAAGAGTAGTTGACAATTCACCTACTCCCCGTACGCCCGATATCGATTCTTGATATGTTCCTCAAGCGTTCGTGCGTAATACGTCTTTCCTTCTGCATCCGTCAGGAAGAAATAATAATCCGTTTTCGCCGGATGAAGTGCGGCGTTCAACGATGCGAGGCCCGGATTTGAAATGGGGCCCGGCGGCAGGCCATCATGCAGATACGTGTTATAAGGCGATGGATTCTTCAAATCTTCGGCCGTCAGCCGCGAACGACCACTTGAGAGGATGTAATTCAATGTCGCATCTGATTGCAGCCGCATGCCATTCCGCATTCGATTCAAAAATATTCCTGCGATAATTGGCCGATCCTCGTCATGCCGCGCCTCCTTCTCGACGATCGATGCGAGAATGACAACATCACGAAGACTTCTCCCCTGGGCGGCAGCCTCTGACGCAAATCCTTCAGTCTTCGTCGCGAATTCTTCCCGTTGTTTTTTAATCAAACTCTGCGGCAACTGATCCTTCCATACGCGATATGTATCGGGAAACAGATATCCTTCATACGACGTTCCGGATGCATCCACAAAGTCACTCAGCGTCGATGTCACACCGCTATTCAATAACGCCTCTCGAATATCTTCGATCGTCCATCCTTCAAGCACGCGCACCGTCGTTTCTTCACGTGCAGGACCCGTCGCAAGCAATACCGCAATCGCGCGATAGCTCATACCGAACGGAAGATCATACACGCCGGGTCGAGGACGACGCGCCATGCGATTCAAAGAGGCATAGAGTCGATACCCCACCGTCGTTGAAAGCAACTTCCGTTCAACGAGGATACGCGCCACGTCGTTGGCACCTGCTCCTTCCGGAATGTCAATACGGATGACCGGTGCGTGTGCCGCAGGAACAGCTCGCCATGCAGCAGGGATGAACAGCAAGGCGATGATCCCAAAAATGACGACGCAGACGCCAAAAAACGCAAGAAGATATTTCATGAGGAATGGATGTGCTGCTTTGCGCGCTGGTTCAACTCGGGACTTCGCAACCACCGATGAACCAGACGAACCGTAAAAAACGCCGCGAGACCCACGACCAGTCCGCCGATGAGATCGGACGGATAATGCACCCCGACAAACAACCGACCGAGCGCAACGCTTGTCGCGCAGAGCACCGCGATGAATCCGACGCGTCGATTCACATACACAAACGCTGCCGCCATCGCAATGGACGCCGCGGTATGCCCAGACGGAAATGACGCATTGTACGGCGGAGGAATAAGACGCGTAATCGGCGCACGCACATCCATCGGCGCATCAAACGGACGCGGACGATCAATGACATGAGAGATCACGGTTGTCACAATAAGTGCTAGGAGTAGTGCCCACACGGCTTCATACACCGCGTGACGCGACGCGCCTCGTCGAACAATGCAAAACAGCGCGAGCGGAAAAAATCCAAGAATAAGCCACCGCGCCGCAAACACCGCGGCAGCAATCGCAAGCGGTGAACCGAGGATCACCGACTGCGCACGAGAAACAATCTCAAGTTCAGACATCGGGATATAGAATAGCATGGACTACGCGGCGGGTTTTGGCGTCTTCCGCGGATATGCACACCACGCCGCAACGGGACATCGCCAACACTGCGGAACGCCCGGCTTGCAAACATCTCGTCCAAATTGAACAAATGTCCGATTCGTCTCACTCCATAACGCTTTCGGAAGAATAGCCTGAATATCTCGCTCAACGCGTTCCGGTGTTTTTCCCGTTGACCATCCCACGCGATGCACAATCCGAAACACATGCGTATCGACACAGACCGTGTCCATACCAAACACGTGCGACAACACGCAGTTCGCCGTCTTCCGACCAACGCCGGGCAATTCGATAAGCTCTTCCATCGTTCCTGGCACCTTCCCGTGATGCTTTTCCATGATGATCTTCGCAAGCCCGTGAATCGCGCGAGCCTTTGATGGATAGAGGCCGACCGTTTTTATCCATCTCCCAATCTCCGTCGGTGAGCTCGCGGCAAGCGAGGCAAAGGTCGGAAACCGCTTTGTGAAGGCCGGAAAAATCTTAAGTACTTGTTTGTCGGTCGTGCGCGCCGAAAGCAACACGCCGAGGAGTGTATCCTTTGGATTTCCAAGATCCATATCCGCCTTTGCGGTATACATTTTCCCCAGCGTTTGCACGATACGGACGGCGTCTGCAGAGCCTCGTTTCATGCCCGTAGTGTGGCATGGAGCAGCCGTTTTCGCTACAGAGATACGACGTGACAAACATCGACCATTCAGTTAGCCTACGGCATATGCCCTCAACACCCGCAACACTTCTGGAGCGTCTCAGTGCGCCGGAATCGCATCCGCTTCTCGCGAAACAAAAGACCTCGCTCGCAAAAAAATTCTCGATAACCAAGACGTCTGCGCTGTCCGATGCCGTGAAGCTCGCCTGGCTCCTCGTGGGAAACGGACGTGATACGGAAGCTCGTGAGATAAGCGGCTGGCTCGCCGAGAACGTCTCGTTTGCCGGAGACTTTGATATATGGACGCCGGTCAGTCAGGCCGTTGCACTTTCCGCGCGACTTGCACGGCTCGCGAATCAGGATGCATCGTCATATACATCAACGCTTGCTGCGCATCCCGCGCTTGCCGTCATGGATCGCGAACGATTCGACGCATGGGTCGCGCAACCGCTCAACGAGATCACCCGTCTTGTTGCCGAAAAACCGTCGCAACGAACGACGCTCTCCCTCGCCAACGCGTGCAGCGAAGCGACATACTTCCGCGAGAGCGCCGTGCCCGGCATGTACTACGAACAATGGATTGATCGCGCCGTCTTCGACAATGCCATTCAGCGAGGCATCGAGCACATGCGCGCGTTCCTGAACGCATAACAGAACACATCTCCTTCGGGAGATGTTTTTGAATATCACGCCCCGCTACATAAGCGGGCTCCCGGTCATGTCGGGTGGAATAGGAAGATTCATGAGTCGCAACACCGTCGGTGCGACATCCGCAAGCATTCCGACAGGCGGCGTGAGCGCGAGGTCGCCGCCAAGTACGTCTCCCGTCGGCGCCTTCAATCCTTCGAACATCTTTCCCGCAACAATGAACGGCACGGGATTCGTCGAGTGTTCTTTGTCGATTTCGCCGGTGGTCAAATTCTTCACCTCTTCCGCGTTTCCGTGATCCGCCGTGATGAGGACGGCGCCGCCCACGTTAAAGGCCGCGTCCACGATCTGGCCGATCGCTTTATCAACCGTCTCACACGCCGTGATCGTCGCCTGCTCATTCCCGGTATGACCGACCATGTCGGGGTTCGCAAAATTCAACACGATAAAATCGTACTGCCCTTTCACGATCTCCTGCGACACGCGCTCAGCAATCGGAAGCGCGGACATCTCCGGCGCCTTATCGTACGTCGACACGGGCGGCGATGGGATGATTACGCGATCTTCTCCCGGATATTCCGCTTCATTCATCCCATTCAAAAAGAACGTCACGTGCGCGTACTTTTCGGTTTCGGCGATATGAAGCTGCCGAAGACCCGCGTCGGAGATCACGCGTGCAAGACACGTATCAATGATCTGCGGCGGATACGCGATCTGTACCGGAAGATCTTTTTCGTATTCGGTAAACGTCGTGAACCACAAATCCGCAATCGGTGTCCGCGCAAATTTATCGAAGCTCGGAAGCACGAATGCCTTCGTGAGTTCACGACCGCGATCCGGGCGGAAGTTAAAAAAGATACACGCATCATGATCCTGAATCGTCGCCACTGGTTTTCCATTCTTCGTAATCACCGTGGGAACAAACTCTTCATCAAAAATAGACCGGGCATACGAATCCTGCATCGCCTGCGTCGCGGACGTCGCCGTCACATCCGCAACGCCGCGAGTCATCGCGTCATACGCTTTTTGGATACGATCCCATCGATTATCGCGATCCATCGCATAGTACCGACCGGCAAGCGTGGCGATGCGTCCGACCTTGAGTTCCGCCATCTTGCGCTCGAGCGCTTCGATGAAGCCCAACCCGCTATTAAAAATCGTGTCGCGTCCATCCAAAAACGCATGCACGGCAACGCGATCAAATTTTTTCTTTTTACACAACTGCAAGAGCGCATACAGATGCTCGTCAGACGCGTGCACCGCTCCAGGTGAAACGAGCCCCATGAGATGGAGCGTGCCACCCGTTTTCTTTGCGTGTTCGATCGCACCGACGAGCGCCTGGTTTTCAAAAAACTCTCCGTTCTCGATCGACATGGAGATGCGCGGATAACTCTGAAAAAAAATGCGACCTGCCCCGATTGTCACGTGACCGACCTCCGAGTTCCCCATCTCTCCCCATGCCAAACCCACGGCTTCAGCCGAAGCTCGGAGCGTCATCGCGGGATATGATTCGATCAGTTTCTGCAAAACCGGCATCTTGGCTGCTCGAACAGCGTTCCCCTCGGTTCCAGGAGCAATCCCGAACCCGTCGATAATGATCAATACAACCGGTTTTATGCGTTCCATAGCCAATATATCGCATTTTGCCGCATATCCCCTCCAACAAACAGTAGTGTTTTCACGTCCAAATAGAATACTCGGCGCGAGAGAAACTCACAAGAACACGCATGGTTATCACGTTTTTAGAGCGTCAAGCTGTATTGACAAAATACCCTTTTTCTGCTATATTTGCCTATCGCGCTGAAAGAGGCATCGTGCCTCAAACGTATAAGAAAGCGCGTGAACCTTCAAAAGAAAGGGGCTAGGAATAATGGCAAATAGGCATGCACAATCCCTCATGCGAGGGCTCTTGCGAAAAGCGCACCCGACGGAGATGAGCTCCGTCGGTTCGAGTTCAACGGTGGAGATGAGCGCAGAGGCAGCTCGATCCGAGCCGCCTCCGTCGGTCAAGATCAACCCTCCGCCGGCCGAAGCTCACGTTGAGCTGACGCCGGAAGATGAGAAGCTCGCAGCGGAGGTGACGATCGATGATCGACCGTCGCCGCCGGAGCAAGCGGTTGTGACGGTCGAGGAGACGGTTGCGCAGCCTTCAACGTCGCCGGCCGAAGCTCACGTTGAGCTGACGCCGGAAGATGAGAAGCTCGCAGCGGA
>CAYMTE010000001.1:0-6721 GCA_964393325.1 uncultured Gammaproteobacteria bacterium | reverse complement strand
CGCCGGCCGAAGCTCACGTTGAGCTGACGCCGGAAGATGAGAAGCTCGCAGCGGAGGTGACGATCGATGATCGACCGTCGCCACAAGTCACTCCTCCGACGGCACCGGAAGAAGAGGCTGCGGCGATCAGTGCCTATGAGGCGCTTCTCGTCGCAGCGAACCACGTGGAGGGAGAAACAACCACTTCTCTCCACGGACGTCTCGTTCTCCGCTTCCTTGGAGCCGGGGAAAAATCCCCGATGGAGGACGCGACCTTCCGCGAAGCACTGGCTCTTGTCCAGTGTATCGTAAATGGCAAACGCCCATCCGTCGCGACAGACGAAGAGGTGACGGCAGCAGCAGCGTCCGTCCTCGCCGTCGCGGAACGCCTGCGCGCACTCCGCATGCAACCCACCGCCCAAACGCCGGTGACAACGACGCAAATCACCGGCACGCCCGCCGCGCTCGCAGGCACCACGCCCGCGAAGCAAAAAACGCCTCAAGAAATTGAGGCGTTGCAAAGGCAAAGTGAGGAGCTCGAGGCGGTGAAGCGCGAGGCAGAGGAGCTCCGCCGTCGGTCACCTACTCCGCCGTCGGCGCAAGAAACGCCAACGCAGGAGTCGGCGCCCACAGCGGACGCGACCCCGAAAGCGGAGCCGAAAGGCTTCGTGGATCTGGATCCACCGGATCCGCCTCCTCCGTCGCGTAAGGACGTCGCGAAGAAGCCTTCGCCGCGTCTCAAGGCGCACGTCGTCGTGCCGCTCGCGGTTCTCCTGTTCGGCGTCGGCGTCCTGGTCGCCTTCGTCTGGAAGGGAGGGATCGTCTGGAACACGCCGCGCGTGGACACCAAGGTGGGAGAGACCGGTGAAACGACCGCAGCCAACGCGGAGCAGCCGGATCCTCCGAACACCGCCCCCACCGTCACACCGACGGCGACACCGACGGCGAGCAACGCCTCGTCGTTCCACGGACGTCAAAAAATGACGTCCGAGGTGTTCGCGGCGTACGCGAACGCTTGGGGCTGCGTGAGCGGAACGATGGATCGTTCGCTCCCGCACGGGTGTCCATCGGATGCGCGCGGTCGGCCAACACTGGTCGACGCGAGCTGCGCGCGCCGACTCGACGCCGAGTCGACGGCAGAGGTCGAGTACTGGGACATGTCGACGTGTCATGTCGACTTCCCGTAGCTCCTTCTTTCTTCAAGACCCACTGTTCCCTCTCTTCGGAGAGGTCGAGCAATGGGTCTTCTTTTTTATGACGATAGCGCGCGTCGAATCTTTTCCGCGACATCCGTCAGCTCTTCCGTCGTCGCATCTCGCGCATTCTCCTGCGCAAGATCGTGCGGTTGTGAAATAGGAATCAATTTAATGTGCGCATGCGGCACTTCGAGTCCTTCAACAACCAATCCAACACGCGCGCTGCCCATTGCCCGCTGGATTACAGGCATGAGACGCCGTGCGGCAAGAAAAAAATCCGCATACAACGACTCATCCATCTCGAGGATATTATCGATCTCTTGCTTTGGCACGACGAGCGTATGCCCCGGTTGAATCGGATGAATATCGAGAAACGCAAAAAACCGCTCATCTTCCCAAATCTTGTGGCACGGGATCTCCCCGGCGATAATCCGCGAAAAAATGGAAGCCATAGACCGGCATGGTACCATATCCTCCTGTGAAACTCCCCCAAAAACCCCTCGCGATTCTCCTCACATTCCTCCTCATCGGAGGCGTAATTCCCGCACGCGCCGCGACCGCCGCAGAGCTCCCCTTTTCGGTTCGCCAGGCGATCGTCAAAGTATATTGCGGTGATCGTCAGGGATCCGGTGTTGTCGTGAATGCGGCAGATGGATTCATTCTCACGAACGCGCACATCCTCCTCAATAATCTTGAAACGCAAGAACAGGCAAGCTCGTGCCGTGTTGGGTTTTTGGAACAAGATGGTGCCACAAATCCCACGATTTTTTATAACGCCATTGGCGAACGTGTCGTCTACGATGAATCACAAAATCGAGACTTCGCCATTCTCAAGCTCACCGGATCGGTAAACGGAAAAACCGTTCCCGCCATGCCGTATCTTCGCACGGACGAATTTTCACGCGTCGGCGACCCGCTCACGATCGCCGGATATCCCGGCGGCGCATCCCGCGGACGATTCACCGTCACACAAGGAACGATCAGCGATCTCGAACGCGGCATCGTGAAAACGCAAGACGCCGTCATCTCTCCCGGTGCGTCCGGCGGCGCGGGCTTGAACGCACAAAACAATCTGCTTGGACTTGCAACACGCATTCTCCTCCGTCAACTCTCGGACGGCGTGGAAGAAGTCGTCGATTATGAACTCGTCGACATCCGCGCGATTCTGAATTGGATGGATACCTTCGGTACGAACATGCACGACCACTACATTACGCATGCAGATGAAGCGCGCTATCACGGCCCATCATCGTATTTCAACGACGGCAAACTGACGTGCACGCTCCTCGCACGAAGTCCGATCAATACCACCGTCTATTGCTTGCACGGCGATGGCACACGCGACGTCTTTCCGAATGACGCCGTCTACTATTCCTGGTTCTCTGATTTTTCTGGTGTGATCACGCTCAAACCCGAAGAGCTCGCCCCGTACCGCGTGCGATCAAACGTCACGATGAAACCAGGATCGCTCGTCAAAATCCAAACCGATCCAAAAGTCTATCTCGTTTCTGATACCCTCGGCACGCTTCGCTGGATCGAAAACGAATCCCGCGCCAAAGAATTGTATGGCGATGGATGGGCAGGATTCGTCAAAGACGTGCCGGATACGTTCTTCACCGGCTACCACATTGGACCGTCAATCCAATAACGCTAGTGAACAACAACCGTTCCCTTGAAATTCGTCGACCCGCTGTAATAATTGTAGCTCCCCGGCGCATTGAACACGCGCTTGTACGACCCGCCTACCGGGATATTTCCAGAATCCCAGAGCAGCGATCCCGACGACGCGGACGTTTGGTTCTTCGTACTCTTGTTGACCCACACGACCGCATCCCCCGCATTCACGGCCATCACCGACGGTGAAAATCCGGAATCCGTGATCGTCACGTATTGCGTCTGCGGTCCGGGCTTCGGCTTCGTCGTTGGAGACGTTGGCTGAAGCTGCGGTTGCTTTGTTTGCGTGGACGGCTTTGTTGTCGTCGGTGTTTTTGCCGGCGCCGTTGATGTGGCGTTTGGCGTGGTAGAAGTGACCTGCACAACCTCCGGCGTCACGACTGCTGCATCGTCCTTCACTGCTGATCCGGACGCGCACCCCGCGCCGACAAGAGTGATCGCGGCCGTTGCAAGAAAAAGATGTTTCATAGATAGCGACACTATAGCACGGCACTCCCGCTTGTGACTCTCCTGAGGTATCGCGCTGCGCATCAATTCGCATCACATGCGCAGCCCGGCGGCTGATGGCAGGTATAACTTTTTGAAATACACGTATCTCCGCACGCCTTCCCCTTCGTGCAAACCTTGCAGCACGTTGCTGCTGATGGAGGATTGGACACGACAGGCTCCTCGATCGCAGGCGTCGACGGTACGGGATCAGAAGAAACCGGAATCGACGACGGAACAACTTCTGGCACGGAAACGGGTTGCTGCTCTTGAACAACGGGGACCGGGGTCGATTCCGAAGCAGGATCCGGGACGGGAACGGAAGCTGCTGTGGGGATCAACGCAGGCGCGACCTCCTTTACAGTATTATTAACCGCCGGATCAGCATCGTTTGGAGTAGATACGAGAACGGAAGCGCGAGGAATGACTGGCGCTGGAACAGGCTCCGACGCAGGAACGGAATCCGGCACTCCGTCCTGTTCCGCGTCTGTAACCGCTGTAGGCACATCTTCAGAAGACGAAGTTGTGACCCGAACAGCCTCTGGCGAGATCGATGGTACTTGTGTCGTCGTAACAGGTCCCGACGCACATCCCGCACCGAACAGAGCCGTAAGCAGCAGTGAAACCGAGAGATATTTTTCAATTCTCATATGAACGAAGCGTACTCCCGAGAGCGTTGGAATGTAAACATCAAATAAAAAAGCACCTGCGTGTTGCAGATGCGTTCTGAAGAATTCAAGGAAAGCTGTGTCACACCTTTTCGAGGTTCTTGAGCTTCGTTTCGAGCTCTTGCGCCTCTTGCTCAAGACGAGCGGATACGATTCGCCTTTGCTCAATCTCCTCGCGAACGCGCTGGATCTCCGCTCGTCGGAGCTCCGCTTCTTTTTTCGCTTTCGCGCGACGCTCAACTTCCGCTTTTGTTGACTCGATCCACCCAGGCAGCTTGTTCTGCAACGCGAGCAAAATCCCCAGCTGCGAGGCGATGTGAGCGTCTGTGAGCGCACGGAGAGCATCTTCGTCCACGAGCGGGTCGCATTGCTCGCCGTCCTCCGTATAGACAGTCGAGTCATCGCCCGGAAGGATCTGCCGCATCCAGTGGAACGGTGCAAGGAAGACACGCGATGCTTCCGAAGCGTCCTCCTTCTGGAAAACGCATATCTTCGCGGCGACCGTAGCCATTTCCGTCCTGCTCACGAAGCGATACGGACCAAAGCCTTGCCAAGACGCGAGCGCCCACGTTTTACCATTCCGATCCGGCTTTAGCAGGAACATCCCGAAAACCGGATGCGGGCACCCGGACACCGAGACCGTCTTGCCCAACGCGAGCTGCACGAGCTCACCAAACCTCTCTTCATCACTCCTCGTACGGAGCGCCTGAAGGAGTACTTCGGGAGTCGTTGGAGTTCCGCCGAACATCTCGACAAGCTCACGAATGATGCGCTCATGCGTCTGCAGGACGAGATTCGCTCGCTGCCTTCGCTCGATCGGCATCACACAACAGTGACTCTTTGGAACCGCCATCCGGTACGCGGTCATGCCCTTTCCGGACGGACCGCACTCCCTCAGGAGACCAAAGGTCACGAAACGGTCGACGAAGCGACGAAATTCTTTCGGGGAAATATTTTTACGGGTCGATTCCGTACACCACATCTTCCAGAGACGCTCGTCATCGTTGTAGATACCAAGACGCTCCTCCCCTTCGACATCGTCTATGCTGAGAACCAGCGAATCCCACACCTCCCGCTCAATGGGCGTCAGGAACAGCGCGTAGCGCTCATCCGCGATCGGCGTCCATGCAGTTTCGTCGTGATCGAGGGGAAGGGCAAACTGGTATCTCCGCATCAATGCGAAGAAGTCGTCGTCCGTTGCGACCGTCGATGCAACCTCGACGCTCTCTGACAGAACTCGTGCTTCTTCCTCCGGCTCCTCATCGAGCTCTGTGGAAATCGGCGCCTCCTCTTGAGGCTCCGAAACTACAGGACCCTTTTCAGCGGGAGCAGAGGCTACAGCAACCCTGTCAGCAGGAACGGATGAGGGTGGCTCGCCCCGGAGGGCAGCGAGACGTACCGCCGGATCCTGTTTCGCCTCCGTCACAATCCGTTCCTCGCAGGCATGCATAACTGTGACGGCGCGTTCCGCATCGAAATAGATGCGCTTCGTCGACTTATCTTGAACGATGACTCCTTGATTCCAAAGAAACCGAGCGAGATCGTCCGCGGGGCCGGCTCCGGAATATTCACGACTCGCCTGCTTGGCGATCGCACGAATATCCCCCTGCTTTTTCACCAACCCCCTCTGGCAACTGTCCTTGAGGAGCCTGCAGATTTTCGGCAATTCCGGCGGCGGGTTGCTGATCGTCGTGTAGCGCGTATTCGGGAGATCATTCATTTCCATAGCGCCTCTTTGTTTGGAGGTAAAAGAACCCCTTCTGCGTACCGTAATTTTCTGTTTTTGTCAATGGGATATGTAACAAATACTTGACAGCTTAGCTGTTTTCTGATATTTTCCGTTCTCATTTCAGCGCACGGGGACGCTGAAACGCACCTTCACCTCAACAACATCCCCTACAATACGGAGTAGCATGGCGGACGACATACATGAGTTTCGGTTTCATTTCACGTCGGAACGAGAAGTTCGCGTTCGCGCAAACCCTCACCACTACGGGAAGAGTCTCGAGATGGTGAACGGGCTCGCCGAGAAGCTCAAGGAGAAGATCCCCTTCCCCTACGAGATCAAGTCCGGACCCGACGTCCGGATGCTCGACGGCCACCGCGAACGAGGCATCATCGTCGTTGAGATGACGATTCGTCATCAACTCGACGATGACCACGCTGAAGCGCAACTCCGAGCGCACGGGTTCATCGACGGCCGCGTCCTGCTCCTCCTCGGCTGACGTCCAAACAGAAAGAAGGAAGATAGATGAATCTTTTTCTCTGCCTCATGACGAGTGGTCTCTATATCACGGAGGATCTCCGCGACGAGCTTCTCGAAGAGGCGTTCCTCATGATCGACGACAACGCCTCGTCGCACAGGATCAAAACTGACGTCTGCGAGGGCGTCATCACCTCGTCCTTCAAGACGGTGGTCATGGGCCACTTCGGCGGCGTCCTCTTCGACGCGAAGATCGAGATGGGGTGGAGGACGTTTCACGTCCGATACCTCGTCAACCCCGACATGCGACATCGCCAGGAACGTTGCAGGTGGGTTGATCACCGCGAGAACGCATCCACCAACCTCAACTGACCTAATCGTCACCCGCGACAGACACTCGTGCATCGCTCCGAACGGAGCAACACGCTCTCGTCTCGTCGCGGGTTTTTTATGTATCCAAAGGAATTCGCCCCGGTATCAGACCCGTGAAAGTACGATCACGACAGATAATCCTA